>NZ_JADPKF010000120.1:0-436332 GCF_023073815.1 Bradyrhizobium sp. 157
CCGCCTCAGCACAACCCTTCCCGATGCATCAATCCCGTGAACCTGAAACACGTTCTTAGCCAGATCCAACCCAATCGTGCTAATCTTCGTCATGGACGGTCCCCTTGTCTGGTTCGACTCAGCATCGCCAGTCTGGCACATCGATGCCGTTCGGGGGCCGTCCACCCCATCATTGCGAGCGCAGCGAAGCAATCCAGTATCCTTCCACGGAATCAGTCTGGATGCTTCGTCGCTACCGCTCCTCGCAATGACGGTGAAAACGACGGAGGACCATCATGTCGTTGCTTAGGGATACCGCGCTCGTCGCATTTTTCCTGACCGGCTCCCTCCTCCCCGCATCTGCCCAGACACCTCTTCCCGACGCCATCGCGGCGCCGGGAGAGAAAGCCGTGCTGACCCTTCACGCCGAGGGCGCGCAAGTCTACGAATGCAAGACCGCCGCCGACGGCAAGCTCGCCTGGGCATTCCGCGAGCCGATCGCGACACTATTGCTCGACGGCAAGACCGTCGGCCGGCACTACACCGGTCCGAACTGGGAACACATCGACAGCAGCGCCGTCGTCGGCAAGGCAATCGGCAACGCGCCCGGCGGTACGCCTAACGATATCCCGTGGCTGAAGCTGACTGTGACGTCCGGGCGCGGCACCGGGATTCTTAACGGCGTGACCACTGTGCAGCGGATCAACACGGTGGGCGGAAAGCTCGAAGGTGCCTGCGACAAGCCAGGCACCTATCGCAACGTGCCCTACTCCGCGGACTACGTGTTCCTGCGCAAGAACTGAACGCGATCCGCCATGGCCGGGACACCTGGCGCGAAGATGCGCTTCGCGCTTTGCCCCAGGGCATGATCGAACCAGCGCGAGTCATAAATCAAGCTTGATTGGTGCAGCTCAATCGATATCCGCTATTGCTCCAATAGCTATCAAATTTCCGCGCACGGTGAAATGAAGCGATGTGCCAATAGCGTCGGCTCCTCTAGCCGATAAACTTCAAGGCTTTCAAAGTTGGCTTGCCTCAAGAACTGAAATCGGCTGACCAGTAGAGATGACGCGCTCAAGGCGCAGCCCCGCAGCAGTAAACAAAGCTGCATATTCGGCTTCGGTACGCTCGACGCCCCCGGTGACGACAAGCATATTTGCGTCGATTAATTTAATCGTACTTAATTCGTTCCCAGGGGGAATGATTGTCTCCGCAACAAGTACTCTTCCGTGCGGCTTCATCGCGTCCCGGCAATTGCGCAGGATGCGCACCGCGCGTTCGTCATTCCAGTCGTGAATGACCTTCTTCAGAATATAAGCGTCCGCGCCCGTTGGAACAGAGTCGAAGAAATTCCCGGCCGCGAACTCGGTATGTGGCGGAAAATCCCCCGCACGGGCCCGCGCCATCTGAACGCCGGCTGGTAGATCGAATAGAACGCCCGACAAGTGGGGATGTCGCATGAGGATCTCGGATAGGAGCTTCCCATGGCCGCCACCCACATCGACGACCCGAGCAAAAGGCCCAAAATCATATGCCTCGGCTACGGCTTCGTTATCACCTTGACTTAGGGCGATCATAGCATGCTGAAAAAGCGCAGCATCGTCGGGATGGTCGGCCAACCAATCGAACCTCGGCTTTCCGAACACTTTATCGAATGCCGGTAAGCCGGTGCGCACCGAATGGCCGAGCTGCGCGAAGGCAAGGTATGGCTCCCGGTTCATCATTCGGATCAGGTCGCGGGGACTTGAGGGCTCGTCGGAACGCAACGCCGAGCCTAATTCGGTTAGTTCGAAACGACGGTCCGCGGTCTCGCTAAAGATGCCTTCGGCGGCGAGAACCCGCATGATCCTATAGAGCGCGTCAGCGCGACAGCCCGTCTCTGCCGCCAAATCGTCCACGCTCCGTTCTCCAGCGGCCAGGCGATCCGCAACGTTGAGGTCTGCAGCAACATTCAATGCCTGAGAGATCATGAAGCCGAAGCCGAGTCGAATGAGTTGTTGAGAGGGACTGAGCATGATTTTCTTTCCAAGCGGCCAGAGCCTCACCGGATTTACGTTTAAATGAAATACTGAAGTAGCGGTGACGCACGATCATTACCTTGGATTGCCGGATTGATCTAGCGTTCCATGCTGTCCATAGGCATGACGAGCTTCAAACGATCCAGCGCGCGCTCATAAATCGGGCTTGAGAGGACTGAAGCAAACCTTCTCCGGCCCCCTGGGTCAGGAGGAAAACGAGGGACTGAAGCCCGTGAAGTTTGTCGCGGCCTCGGTTATACTTCGTCGTCACGGTCCCGACTTTCGAACAAGGCGACAGTGATGGGCACCGCAGAAGTTGAACGCAAGCTCGCCGCCATCCTGGCGGCCGATGTGGCCGGTTATTCACGGCTTATGGGCGTCGACGAGGAAGGCACTCACGCCGCGCTCGTGGCGCATTTTCGAGAGTTGATCGAACCGAAGATCCGGGAGAACCGCGGCCGGATTGTAAAGACCACGGGGGATGGCTTTCTCGCCACTTTCGAGAGCGTTCTCGGCGCGGTCCGCTGCGCCGTCGAGGTGCAGCGCGGAATGGCCGAGCGGAATGCCACCGTGCCGGAGTCGCAGCGCCTCGTGTTCCGGCTCGGCATCAACGCTGGCGATACGATGATCGACGGCGGAGACATTTATGGCGACGGCGTCAACATCGCAGCGCGGCTCGAGACCATGGCCGAGCCGGGCGGCATCTGCGTCTCCGCCCGCGTCCAGGAGGACGCGAGCGGGCGGCTCGATCTCGGCTTCGAAGACCTCGGCGAGCGGCAGCTCAAGAACATCGTCCGGCCGGTGCGGCTTTACCGCGTCGTCTTCGATCGGCCCCAGGCACCGGTCGGTTCCGTCGCAACTGGCACGCAACTGCCGAATCTCACCGATCGCCCCACTTTTGCCGTGCTGCCGTTCGCCAACATGAGCGGCGACCCCGAGCAAGAGTACTTTGCCGACGGCATCAGCGAGGATCTCATTACAGCGATTGCGACGTGGTGCCGATTCCCGGTGATCGCCCGCAACTCCTCCTTCGTCTACAAGGGCCGTTCAATCGACATCAAACAGGTCGGCCGGGAGCTCGGCGCCCGCTACGTGTTGGAAGGAAGCGTCCGCAAGGCGGGGAACCGGGTCCGCATCACCGCCCAGCTCATCGACGCGCTGACCGGACACCACGTTTGGGCGGAGCGCTACGATCGCCAGGTCGGCGATCTGTTTGCGATTCAGGACGACATCACGACCAGCATCGCGGCCGCGGTCGAGCCGGAGATCATGGAAGTAGAGGAGCGCCGGGCAACGACGCGCAGAAGCCTCACCGGCTACGATCTGGTCCAGCGCGGCAATTGGCACCTCTATAGATTCAATCCGGAAAGCATAGCCGAGGCGCAGCGCCTGTTCACGGCAGCCATTGAGGCGGATCCCAATTATGCTCCGGCCTATGCCAGCATGGCTTACAGCAAGTACATTTCGGCGCAGTTTGGTGCGGACTTTGAGTCAAAGCTGCAAAGCGCATTCGAGTTCGCCCGCAAGGCAGTCGCCCTCGACGAGAAGGATGCGCGGGCGCACATGTTTTTCGCCCAAAGCTCGCTTTGGCTGCGCCGGCACGAGGAGGCCATAGCGGCGGCCCGGCAGGCGATTGCGCTTAATCCGAGTCTCGCGCATGCCTATTCGGTGCTTGGCTATGCGCTCGACTGCGTCGGCGAATTCGAGGAAGCGCTGAAAACCGTCGCCCATTCGTTTCAGTTGCGCCCGCACGATCGTACCGTCGGGCGCTGTATTCCGGCGATGGCCGTCGCCCACTACCAGCTCGAAGCCTATGAGGCCGCGGAGGAGACCGCCCGCCGCGCGGTGACGCTGACGCCACTCTACTGGCTCGGTCATCAGATGTTGGCTGCCAGTCGTGGGCAGCTCGGCCGCAAGGCGGACGCGGCGCAATGTATCCAGGAAATCCGCCGCCGGGAGCCCGAGATCTCGCGAAGCGCGTATAGCGCGAGGCTTCCGTTTCGAGACGCTATCTACGCCCAGCGCATCGAAGAAGGTCTGGCGAAGGCTGGGTGGAACGGCTGAGCGATGTCGCAAAAGTCTTTCTCGTTTCGGCGCCCGACGGCGATCTCGACTGATCGCAGCTATCGGGGGATCGAGAACTCGCAGTCGCCACCGCGATGGTGCGGCGAGATCTGGCGCTGCTTCCTAAAAGTCCCGGGTTCTGATTTCCCGGAACGACACCAAACGGCGCTGCGCCTCGTCCCACAACACAAGCCGCACACACCGGAAGCTCTGCAGCAGCGTTATGCGACCGACGTCGCGCAGTTCAGGATAGTCGCGCAGCACGCGCGGCAGCCGGTAATACGGAATTCGACTGGAGAGGTGATGCACATGGTGAATACCGATGTTGGCGGTGAACCAGCGCAGCAGGGCCGGCAGATCGTAATGTGAGCTGCCGTGCAGAGCGGCTTGATGCAGGTTCCAGCTCTCGTCGCGCTCCCACGCCGTGTGCTCAAATTGATGCTGTACGTAGAACAGCCATACGCCGGCCGTGGCGGCGAGCAGCATAATCGGAAGATGCACGAGCAGGAACGCCTTGATGCCGATAAACCACGTGAGCGTAGCGATGATGACGGCAATCGCGAGATTGGTTGCCATCGTACTGACCCAGGGCTGCCAGCCATTGCGCATGAGGCCGACCGGAATCCTGTGTTGCAAAAGAAACAGATAGGCTGGTCCGACACCGAACATGATCAGCGGGTGGCGGTAGAGACGGTATTTCAGACGACCCCACCAGGAAAGCGCCCGGTATTCGCGCACTGTCAGCGTATCGAGATCGCCAATACCGCGGCGATCGAGGTTGCCGGTGGTGGCATGATGAATCGCATGCGTGCGGCGCCAACAGTCGTAGGGCGTGAGCGTGAGCACGCCAAGGACGCGGCCGACCCAGTCATTCGCCAGGCGGCCGGCAAAAAAAGTGCCATGACCGCAATCGTGCTGGATCAGGAACAGGCGTACGAGAAAGCCGGCAGCCGGAATCGCGATAAGCAATGAAGCCCAGGCATAGCCGAGGGAGAATGTGAACCAGGCCGCGGTCCAAAGCACTACGAGCGGCAAGGCCGTGATCGCCAACTCGGCAATGCTGCGCAGCCGAGTTGGCGTGCTGTAGCTGGCCAAAATGCGCTTCCAACGCCGGGCGTCGAGCGCGTCATCGCCGTCATTGGAAGGTTGAATGGAGGGAGGTTGAATGGAGGGAGATTGAATGAAGCCGAAGCCCTCTTGCCCGTTGGACCGCTGCACAGTGCTCTTAGGCACAGAGATATCCCCTTCTGACAGGTGCACGTAAGATCGAAGCGCCGAAGGATCGGCAGCTTCGTCGGTTGATCGATTTTGGAGAAGGGTCTGAAACGTGCGTGCCTGTCAGGAACAAGGCAAAGCGGCCAGTCGTCCGCCCAAGTGTCGATTTCCCGACATATGGACACGAACTGAGACGACGTCAAGGACTTGCGGATCCGCGTCACCGCTGTTCCCGTTAGGTCATTCGCGTCGGTTTGACACGACGGATATTCTCTTTGTGAATGAAGCACTCCATGGGGTGCGCCACTAATACTCACCGCGCTGGATGCTCTAGACAGCCATCCGACGAAAGTTCAGATCGGACTAATGCTGTCCGTATTTGCACGGGTTCGCCGAAAACGAAATTGGCCACTCCATTTTCAAACTAGCCTCTAAGGTCGAGAACAGGCAGCGCTGCCTGGGCTGTAGGAACACGTCCGCTATTGCTTCAATAGCGACCAAATTCCGCAGCGCTGTGAAATGACGCGATGTGCCAAATGCAGTCATTTGTACGTGGAATCCTACTGACCCATCTCGAAGCAGAATGCCGGTTTGCCAATCACCTTTCCGGTAGCCCCGCATTGCGCATGCCCTCGGCAATCCGCACCCGTTGTGCGAGACAGGTCGGGTTGTCCGTTGGCGAACTGGCGTGGAAGTGGGCGAGAGTGAAATTGGGGTCGATGGCCAGTCCCATCTGTATCGAAGCCCGCGCTTCTTCGATCCGCCCGAGATGAGCCAACGCCGCGGCAAGGTAGACGTGAACGAACGCGGCGACATTCGGATTGGTCTCGATGGCCCGCTTGAACCAGTAGACAGCAGCTTCATCGACCGCAAGATACGACTGTGCGACGCCGGCATTAATCATCCAGGTGAACGCCCTGTTGTCGCGGGGAGAAAGTTGAAATGCCTGCATGACGCAAGCTTCGGTTTCCTCGGCTCGACCCAGGTAGCATTTGCCGAGCCCAATCCACGCGTAAGCGGTGGCTAGATTTCGATCTAGCGCCAATGCACGCCCACATTCGGCGATACCCTGAGCAGCACGTTTGGTAAAGATCTGGACGACGCCAAGGAGGCAATGCGCCATGGCATGGTTTGGCAGGTGCGCAAGCACCTTGGCCAAAGACGTTTCGGCCGCCAGGAGGCGTGCTGTCCGGTCGCCGGTCTGCATGGAAGTTCCTCGTATCGCATCGACGAACGCCATGCCAACCACTGCTTCAGCGTTGCTGGTGTCAAGGCAGATGGCTCGTTCGAAGAACTTACGCGCCTGCGATAGGTTTGCGGGGTCCGATCCCCGATGCACACTCGCCATGCCCTGAAAATACAGATCCATCGAATCCGGATGTGGCGCCTGCGCCGCCCGTCGTGCCTCGGCCGTGACCAACTCGGTTCCGAGCTGATTGGCGAGACGCGCGCCAATTTCATCCTGCATGTCGAGGAAATCGGCAATTGGCTTATCGAATCGTTCGGCCCACAGATGATTGCCGCTTCCGGCATCGATGAGCTGGACGTTGATGCGTATGCGGCCTTGCCCACGCTGCACGGACCCCTCAAGGATATAGCGAACGCCGAGTTCTCGACCGATTTGCTTCAAATCGACATGCTTACCCTTGTAAGTGAAAGCGGTGTTTCGGCCGATCACGAAGATTCCAACCATGCGCGACAAATCAGTGGTAAGGCTCTCGGTCACGCCGTCGACGAAATATTCCTGTTCGGGATCGGGGCTAAGATTGGCGAACGGCAAAACGACGAGCGAGGGTTTACCTGGAGCGGCAAAAGCGGGGGTCGGCGAGTTGGTCGTGACGGTCGCTCCCGTTGACGCCGGCGTTTCGTGTACCGCACCGATAAAACGGACGCCCTTGCGCCGAAAGGTCTTGATGAGGCGTTGCTCATCTCCGGAATCACCGATCGCGTTCCGCGCCGCATTCAGGCGGGTATCGAGAGCTGCATCCGAGACAATGCGACCTTCCCAAATGGCTCTTATGAGTTCGTCCTTGCTGACGACGCGTTCCCGGTTGCCGATCAGATAATTCAGCAAGTCGAACACTCGTGGCGCGACGGCGATGACATCCGTCCCGCGACGCAACTCGCGCCGGGCGGTATCGAATGAAAAATCATCAAAGAAATAGCGCAAGCCGCTTCCCTGCACGGCGGTCCAACCGTCGAAGTCCCAGTGCCTGAGCGAAATAATAAGCTGTCGGTAAGGAAAAAGTAAGCTGGTGCGTAAGTATGTCCATCCTTGCCATGGTACACCCGAAGGTAGAGCCCACGCTGAAGAAATGAGACGAGTCGGGGAGACAGTTAATGATCACACGTCGTGACTTGTTGACCGTGTCGGCGGCCGGTGTCTGTTTGTCCGCCACGGATCTAGTGCAGAGGTCTTCCGCACAACCGCTCGCAAGAACCGCGCATATACTGACAGGCTTCACGCCCGGATTGCAGGACGCCCTGGCAAGGCTCGTTGCCGGCCAGATGAAAGACTATGCGGAGACGATCGTGGTCGAGACCCGGCCCGGTGCAGCCGGTCGTGTTGCGGTCGAGGCCGTGAAGACTGCTAACGCCGACGGAACGGTTATGCTGCTCGCACCGCTTGGATTCATGATGCTCTTTCCACACGTCTATAAGACACTCAGATACGAGCCGCGGGATTTCACCCCAGTGTCGACCGTCGCCTCAACCCCGACCTTGCTGACGGTAGGTCCGAAGGTGCCGGGTGACGTAAGGACCCTTGCAGATTTCGTCGCCTGGTGCCGCGCCAACCCAAAGCAGGCCACCTACGGCACGGCGGGTGCCGGCACCACGCTGCATTTCCTCGGTGCGATGCTGGGCCGCACCGCCGGCTTCGATTTTCTTCACGTACCCTATCAAGGCAACGGCTCGATCCAGGATTTGCTCAAAGGGGAGATCGCATCAGCCATTATGCCAGTCGGCAGCTCCCTGGGCCTCGTCCGATCCGGAGATCTTCGCGCACTGGCAACCACCGGACCGCACCGCAGTCCGTTTCTTCCCGCTGTGCCAACGGTGGGAGAAGCTGGATATCCGTCGCTTGAGGACCTCACGTGGTATGGGGTTTTCGTTCCAGCGAAGACGCCAGCGAATATCGTCGAAAAGCTCAATGCTGCTATCCAAAGGGCCCTGCGCACCGACGAGGTAAAGTCCGGCATGGCAAAATTGGCAGTCGAACTTGACGCGATCTCCATGGGGGACTTTGCCCGGCTGATCGCATCGCAATCCGAACGATGGAAAGCGATCGTTCAAGCAACAGGGTTCGTCCCGACTGATTGAAGGTCCCGGGGGCGCCTACAAGGCAATATCCTGCATTCCGAGCCAGGTGCACAGCGGACTGGCGAAGCTGGCTCCTACCCAAACCGGGAGCCTGCACATGCAAGCACCTCAGATCCGTTTCATTCTCGTGTCACCAACCACTCGAAGCTCGATCCTGCTGATGAGATCCGATCGCCGCACCTCGGCGGCGCTCATGGCGACCATCGCCTGTCGCAACGTACTGACGTTCGATCCGAGCGATACGATTGCGCCCAGCACCATGACAATCGATCAGATGGCGGCGACCTGACTGGAGCCGAACGGGCCGAGCATCATAACGAGCGGCAATGCGACGCCGCAAGGTTCAATGACAGAAATGGCGGCAGGTCAGGCCCCAGCCATCGCCTGCTCAATCGCCGATAGCGCCGCGTTCGCCTTGGCCCCATCGGGACCGCCGGCCTGCGCCATGTCTGGGCGGCCGCCGCCGCCCTTGCCGCCGAGCGCTTCCGAGCCCTTGCGCACCAGTTCGACGGCGTTAAAGCGCGCGGTCAAATCGGCGGTGACGCCGACGACGATGCCGGCCTTGCCGTCCTCGGTGACGCCGACGATCGCGACGACGCCGGAGCCGATCTGCTTCTTGCCGTCGTCGACCAGGCTCTTGAGATCCTTGGTCTCGACGCCCTCGACCGCGCGGGCCAGCAGCTTGACGCCGCCCGCTTCGCGCACGCCGCCGGCCGCCGCGCCGTTGCCCGCGCCGCCGCCCATCGCGAGCTTCTTGCGCGCATCCGACAGATCGCGCTCCAGCTTCTTGCGCTCTTCCATCAGCGCCGCAATGCGCGCCGGCATGTCGTCAACCGAGGTGCGCAGCTCCAACGCCGCCGTCTTCGCGATCGCTATCGTATCATTGGCGTGCTTGCGCGCATGACGCCCGGTCAGGGCCTCGATGCGCCGTACGCCTGAGGCCACCGCGCTTTCGCCGGTCACCGAGATCAGCCCGATATCGCCGGTGCGGCGCACATGGGTGCCGCCGCACAATTCGACCGACCAGCCGAGCGCGTTCTGGCCGTGCGCGCGGGCCTGCTTGCCCATCGAGACCACGCGGACCTCATCGCCGTATTTCTCGCCGAACAGGGCGCGCGCACCAGCTTCGCGGGCATCATCGACCGCCATCAGCCGCGTCGTCACCTCGTCGTTTTCGAGCACCACCTCGTTGGCGATGTCCTCGACGCGGGCGAGTTCTTCCGCCGTGATCGGTTTTGGATGCACGAAGTCGAAGCGCAGACGGTCAGGCGCCACCAGCGAGCCGCGCTGGGCGATATGATCCCCTAACACCTGGCGCAGCGCCTCGTGCAGCAGATGCGTCGCCGAGTGATGGGCGCGGATTGATGACCGGCGCGCATGATCGACCTCGAGCTGCAGCGCGGTGCCTACCTTCAGCGTGCCCTGCTCCACCGTACCGAGATGCACAAAGAGATCGCCGGCCTTCTTCTGCGTGTCGGTAACGCGGAACTTGAGGCCCTCGCCCGTCAGCAAGCCGGTGTCACCGACCTGACCGCCGGACTCCGCATAGAATGGCGTCTGGTTCAGCACGATCGCGCCGGTCTCGCCGGCCTTCAGGCTGTCGGCATCCTTGCCGTCCTTGACCAGCGCGGTCACCACGCCCTCGGCGCTCTCGGTGTCGTAGCCGAGGAATTCGGTGGCGCCGAGTTTTTCGCGCAACGGGAACCAGATGGCCTCGCTGGCGGTATCGCCCGAGCCGGCCCACGACGCGCGCGCCTTTTCGCGCTGCCGCTCCATGGCGTCAGAGAACGCCGCCTGATCGACGCCGATGCCGCGCGACTTCAGCGCGTCCTGCGTGAGATCCAGCGGGAAGCCATAGGTGTCGTACAGCGTGAAAGCGGTGTCGCCATCGAACATGTCACCCTTTTTCAGGCCGGCGCTCTTCTCGTCGAGAATCGCTAGCCCGCGCTCCAGCGTCTTGCGGAAGCGGGTCTCTTCCAGCCGCAGCGTTTCCTCGATCAGCGTTTCGGCGCGCACCAGATCCGGATAAGCCTGGCCCATCTCGCGCACGAGGGCCCAGACCAGACGATGCATCAGCGGCTCGCGCGCGCCGAGGAGCTGCGCGTGGCGCATCGCGCGGCGCATGATCCGGCGCAGCACATAGCCGCGGCCTTCGTTCGACGGCAGCACGCCGTCGGCAACGAGGAAGGCTGAAGAGCGCAGGTGGTCCGCGATGACCCGGAACGACCCAACGTTCTTTTCCTCCGGCCCATGCCCGAGGGCCGAAGCGGCGGCATCGATCAGATGACGGAAAAGATCGGTCTCGAAGACGCTGTCGACGCCCTGCAGGATGCAGGCCATGCGCTCCAGCCCCATGCCGGTATCGATCGACGGGCGCGGCAGCGCGACGCGCTCGTCCTTCGTCACCTGCTCGAACTGCATGAAGACCAGGTTCCAGAATTCAAGGAAACGATCGCCGTCTTCTTCCGGGCTGCCCGGAGGCCCGCCCCAGATATGCTCGCCGCGATCGATGAATATCTCGGAGCACGGACCGCACGGGCCGGTGTCTCCCATCGCCCAGAAGTTGTCCGAAGTGGCGATCCGGATGATGCGGTCGTCCGAGAACCCGGCAATGTTCTTCCAGTGGCGCGCCGCCTCCTCGTCGTCGTGGTAGACGGTGACCAGCAGCTTGTCCTTCTTCAGCCCAAATTCCTTTGTGATCAGGTTCCAGGCGAGCTCGATCGCACGCTCCTTGAAATAGTCGCCGAACGAGAAATTGCCGAGCATCTCAAAGAAGGTGAGATGCCGCGCGGTGTAGCCGACATTGTCGAGGTCGTTGTGCTTGCCGCCGGCGCGCACGCATTTCTGCGAGGTGGTGGCGCGCTGGTAGGGCCGCTTCTCGACGCCGGTGAAGACGTTCTTGAACTGCACCATGCCGGCGTTGGTGAACATCAGCGTCGGGTCGTTGCGCGGCACGAGCGGCGAGGACGGCACGATCTCGTGGCCGTTCTCGGCAAAGAAGTCCAAAAATTTCGACCTGATCTCGTTAACGCCGCTCATGTCCATTCCAATCGGAAATATGGCCGGGTTGGGCTGCAAATAGCCCAATCTTCCGGCCGAACGCTTTTAGACAAGGGCCGTCGCGGTGTCCAGAAACTGTGCAGGCGGATCATAGGCTTGCCGCAGCACACAAGATGGCGCGCAAGTCCCGTTGATAATGCTGCGGCTGCGTTGACAGGCTTGGCAGGGCTGTGTTTCCCTCTTATCTGTAAGACGTCACGTCGGGAGAGATCGGCTTCAGCGCCGGCGCCGAAGGAGCAACCGCCCCGGAAACTCTCAGGCAAACGGACCGCGTGATGAAATAGCATCTGGAAAGAGACGCCGGGCAAACATGTGCCCAGGGCGTCCGCCGACGGGATAATACTCTCAGGCACAGCGACAGATGGGGCTTTCTTTGGGTTTCTCGGAGGCTGGTCTCCGGAACCCATGAGGGCCTGACGGATGCTGGCACACGACAAATCTCCCCTGAAACGCACCCCATTGCACGCGCTTCACGTCGGGCGGGGCGGCAAAATGGTTCCCTTCGCGGGCTACGAGATGCCGGTGCAATTCCCGGCCGGCGTGCTCAGGGAACATCTGCATACGCGAAGCGCCGCCGGCCTGTTCGACGTCTCCCATATGGGCCAGCTCGCGCTGCGGGCGAAATCCGGCAAGGTAGAGGACGCGGCGCTGGCGCTGGAGCGGCTGGTGCCGCAGGACATCCTGGCGGTTGCGCCGGGACGGCAGCGCTACGCGCAGTTCACCAATGAAGACGGCGGCATTCTCGACGATCTGATGGTGGCGAATTTCGGCGACCACCTGTTTCTGGTCGTCAACGCCGCCTGCAAGGCCGAGGACGAAGCGCATCTGCGCGCGCATCTCTCGGATACCTGCATCATCGATTCGCTTGCCGACCGCGCGCTGATCGCGCTGCAGGGACCGAAGGCGGAATCGGTGCTGGCGAACCTTTGTGCAGACGTGACAGCCATGAGGTTCATGGATAGCGGGCCGCGTAAGGTCGCCGCTTTCGATTGCTTCGTCTCTCGCTCCGGTTATACCGGCGAGGACGGCTTCGAGATTTCGGTGCCGGCCGAACAGGCCGAGGCGCTGGTAGCGACGCTGCTGGAAAATGCCGACGTGCTGCCGATCGGCCTGGGCGCGCGCGACAGCCTGCGGCTGGAAGCTGGGCTCTGCCTCTACGGCCACGACATCGACACCACGACGACGCCGGTCGAGGGCGCGCTGGAATGGTCGGTGCAGAAAAGCCGCCGCAGCGGCGGCGCCCGCGCGGGCGGCTTTCCGGGTGCAGAAAAAATCCTCTCACAGTTTGAAAAAGGCGCAGCGCGTCGCCGCGTCGGCTTGTGCGCCGAGGGCCGCGCGCCGGTTCGCGAAGGCGCGCTGTTGTTTGCGGATGTGGCATCGGGCGAGGCCGTCGGCAATGTCACTTCGGGCGGCTTCGGCCCGAGCCTCAATGCGCCGGTGGCGATGGGCTATCTGCCGATCGCGCTCTCCGCAAACGGCACGCAGGTTTTCGCCGAACTGCGCGGCCAGCGCCTGCCGCTGCAGGTCGCAGCCATGCCCTTCGTTCCCAACACTTACAAACGCTGAACTTGCAAACGCTGAACCTGCAAACGCTGAAGGAAGTTTTCATGACGACGCTGTTTACATCCGACCACGAATGGCTCCGCATCGAGGGCGATGTCGCCACCATCGGGGTCACTGATTACGCGCAATCGCAGCTCGGCGACGTCGTGTTCGTCGAATTGCCGAAAGTCGGCCGCGCCCTGAAGAAGGCCGAAGCCGCCGCCGTGGTGGAGTCGGTGAAGGCCGCTTCCGACGTCTACGCGCCGATCTCCGGCGAAGTGATCGAAGTCAACGAAGCGCTCGCCGCCGAGCCCGCGCTGGTGAATTCCGATGCCGGCGGCAAGGCCTGGTTCTTCAAGCTGAAGATCGGGGACAAAAGCGAACTCGGCGGCCTGATGGATGAGGCTGCCTACAAGGCACATACGGCGTGAGGATGATGAGGCAACCGGCAACCTCATACTCGCTGTCATCGTCCGCGAAGGCGGACGATCCAGTACGCCGGGAAGTCTCGGCTCAATCGCTGACGTCACGGCGTACTGGATACCCCGCCTTCGCGGGGTATGACGCCGGAGGCGGGCATGACGATCAACAAGGGAAATTGCGATGAACGCGCCGCTCAAGACCACCGCTGCAGCCGCCACCGATTTCGTGCGCCGGCATATCGGCCCCTCGCCCCGCGACATCAGCGCGATGCTGGAGAGCGTCGGCGCGAAAAGCCTCGGCGAATTGATGAGCCAGACGCTGCCGTCGACGATCCGGCAGAAGGCGCCGCTGGATCTCGGCCCCGCGCTGAGCGAAACCGAAGCGCTGGCGCACATGCGCGAGCTCGCCGCGCAGAACCAGGTGTTCACCTCGCTGATCGGCCAAGGCTATTCCGGCACCATTCTGCCCACGGTGATCCAGCGCAACATTCTGGAGAACCCGGCCTGGTACACCGCCTACACGCCTTATCAGCCGGAGATCAGCCAGGGGCGGCTGGAAGCGCTGTTCAACTTCCAGACCATGATCTGCGACCTCACCGGACTCGATGTGGCCAACGCCTCGCTGCTCGATGAAGGCACCGCCGCGGCGGAGGCGATGGCGCTGGCCGAGCGGGCCTCGCAGGTGAAAACAAGATCGTTCTTCGTCGATGCGGAAGTGCATCCGCAGACGCTCGCCGTGCTGCGCACCCGTGCCGAGCCGCTGGGCTGGGATCTCGTCGTCGGCGATCCCCTCGCCGATCTCGAAAGCGCTGACGTGTTCGGCGGGCTGCTGCAATATCCGGGAACGACGGGCGCGGTGCGCGATCTCAGGCCCGCGATCGCGGCCCTGCGCGCGAAGGGTGCGCTTGCCGTGGTTGCCGCCGATCTGCTGGCGCTGACGCTGATCGCCTCCCCCGGCGAGCTTGGCGCTGACATCGCCATTGGCGCGACGCAGCGGTTCGGCGTGCCGATGGGCTATGGCGGCCCGCACGCGGCTTATATGTCGGTGCGTGACGCGCTAAAGCGCTCGCTGCCCGGCCGCATCGTCGGACTGTCGGTGGATTCGCGGGGGCAGCCGGCCTATCGGCTGGCGCTGCAGACCCGCGAGCAGCACATCCGCCGCGAAAAGGCCACCTCCAACATCTGCACCGCGCAGGTGCTGCTGGCGGTGATCGCCTCGATGTACGCGGTCTATCACGGCCCCGAGGGGCTGACGCATATCGCGCGCACGGTGCATCGCCGCGCCGCGGTGCTGGCAGCGGGGCTGACAAAGCTCGGCTATGCGCCGCAATCGCACGCCTTCTTCGACACCATTACCGTCGCGGCCGGCGCGAAGCAAAGCGAGATCGTCGCGCGCGCGCTCGCCGAGAAGATCAATCTTCGCATCGGTGACGGCATATTCGGCATCGCGGTGGACGAGACCACCACGCCCGCAACGATTGAGGGGGTATGGCGCGCCTTCGGCGGCAAGCTGTCTTATGCAGATGTCGAGTTGGGCGCGCGCGAAACGTTGCCCGCCGAACTGAAGCGCGACAGCGCCTTTCTCGTCCATCCCGTGTTCCACACGCATCGCTCCGAGACCGAGCTGCTGCGCTACATGCGCAAGCTCAGCGATCGCGACCTCGCGCTCGACCGCGCCATGATCCCGCTCGGCTCCTGCACCATGAAGCTGAACGCGACCACGGAAATGATCCCGCTGACCTGGCCCGAGTTCGGCTCGCTCCATCCGTTCGCCCCGCGCGAGCAGGCGGCCGGCTATCACGCGCTGTTTGCGCGGCTGGAAAAATGGCTGTGCGACATCACCGGCTATGACGCGATCTCGCTGCAGCCGAATTCTGGCGCGCAGGGCGAATATGCCGGGCTGCTCGCGATCCGCGCCTATCATGCCGCGCGCGGCGAGCCGCACCGCAAGGTGTGCCTGATCCCCTCCTCCGCGCACGGCACTAATCCGGCGTCTGCCAGCATGGTCGGCATGGAGGTAGTTGTGACGGCCTGCGACGCGCGGGGCGACGTCGACGTCGACGATCTCCGCGCCAAGGCGGAGAAGCATTCCAAAAATCTCGCCGCCGTGATGATCACCTATCCCTCGACACATGGCGTGTTCGAGGAGCACATCACGGAGATCTGCGACATAGTGCACAGCCATGGCGGTCAGGTCTATCTCGACGGCGCCAACATGAATGCGCAGGTCGGCCTCTCGCGCCCCGGCGACTACGGCGCCGACGTCTCGCATCTCAACCTGCACAAGACGTTCTGCATCCCGCATGGCGGCGGCGGCCCGGGCATGGGCCCGATCGGCGTGAAGGCGCATCTCGCGCCCTATATGCCGAGTCATCCCTCAAATTGCGATCCCACGACCGACGGCGCCGTGCCGCATCCCGTCGGGCCGGTGTCGGCGGCGCCGTTCGGCTCGGCGTCGATCCTGACCATCTCCTACATCTACATCCTGATGATGGGTGGCGAAGGCCTGACGCGCGCCACTGAAATGGCGATCCTCAACGCCAATTACATTGCGAGCCGCCTCGATCCGCATTTCCCAGTGCTTTACAAGAATGCCAAGGGTCGCGTCGCGCATGAATGCATCGTCGATCCGCGCCCGCTGAAGGCGACGAGCGGCGTCACCGTCGACGACATCGCAAAGCGCCTGATCGATTACAGCTTCCACGCGCCGACCATGAGTTTTCCGGTGCCGGGCACGCTGATGATCGAGCCGACGGAATCGGAATCGAAGGCGGAGCTGGACCGATTCTGCGACGCCATGATCGCGATCCGAAGCGAGATCACGGAGATCGAGATCGGCCGCTGGAAGGTCGAAGCCTCGCCCTTGCGCCACGCCCCGCACACCGTGCATGACATTGTTGATGATGCGTGGAACCGCGCCTATAGCCGCGCCACGGGTTGTTTCCCCGATGGCGTCTCGCGCACCGACAAATATTGGAGCCCGGTGGGACGGGTCGACAATGTCTATGGCGACCGCAATCTGGTGTGCTCGTGCCCGCCGGTGAATGACTACGCGCAGGCGGCGGAGTGACGCTCTTGTAGGATGGGTTTCGCTGCGCTCTCCCCATGCTACGGTCTACGGTCGCGCCGCTACGGCGCAACAAGCACCGGATCCCAACGCCACAAATTATCGTTGGTCAGGTGCGTGCCACCCCACCAGCGGTCGATCGGGTTGTGGCGACTGAAATCCTCGGTGCCGGCCAAAATTGCCTTGCCGAGCGCGGTGAGCGATAGCCGGCTATCCTTATATCGCGCGAAACGCTCATGCTCGTCGTGCATCTCGAGAGTGAATGGCCATTCGGCGAGGCCCGACACAGCCGCGATCGGTGCCAGCGCAAGTCTCTCCAGCAGCAAACCGGCTTCCCAGTAACCGAACACGCGTCGCTGAAAGCGCTGCCTGTGATGGGGAAAGACGTCAAAGGGATGCCCGTAGCCGGCCGAGATCAATTCCAGCATCCGCAGTTCGGAGGCGCCGAGCCCGGTTGCGCGTCCTGGAAGCTCTTCGAGCATTTCCAGAACACACCGCCTGAGCTGCGGCAAGATGCTGAGATCCCTGCTCAGCAGATCGAACCACGGTTTTGGCGTGAGTGAACGGTAGGCCTGCCAGGCAAGGCTTGCGACTTCAAGATGACCGTCGGTTATCTCCACGCCCGGGAAATTCAATTCGGCAAGACGCGCCGGTTCTATCTCGTTAAGGGAGGCGTCCACGTGTCGCAGAATGATATCCAAGCTTTTGGCCTGCGGGCCGAGATAATCCAACAGCCAGATCAGTATCAGTTGAGCATTGGGCGCCGCTTCCATCCAGAGCTCGACGGCCTCAAAACGTTCGCAAGCCTCGATCAATCCGAGGTCGTTGATTCCGAATTTCTGCAGGCGCGGCGGCGGCACCGAATCGAGCCAATGCGAATCCGGCCTTTGGGTTGTCCTCGTCGCCAAAGACGCTGCAAGCTCCGCATCGGAAGGCGGTGGCCCCAAACCATCCGGAGCTCGATGGCGACAGCCAGATCGGCATGACCGGCCGATACGACGCCGCCCGCGCTTGAGGAATCGGCCGTCAGGATCAGGCGCGTCATGGTACGCCTCGTTCAGCCCGCGCGCGTCCGGGCTTCACCAGCGCCGGATTCCAGCGCCAGAGATTGTCGTTGGTCAGGTGCGTGCCGCCCCACCAGCGGTAGATCGGATTGTGCCGACTGAAGTCTTCCTTGTGGGCGAGAACAGCCTCGCCGAATTCGGTGATCGAGAGTCTGCTTCGCAAATAAGCCGCATGCCGGTCCCGCAAATTTTCGCGGTCGAGGGTGCGCAGCTCCTGGTCGAGGCCCGCCACAGCCGGACGCGGGCCGTGCGCAAGCCCATCCAGCAAGTAGCCGTGTTCCCACTCGTTGAAGACGCGCGTTTGCCGCAGTTGGTAGAGATGGAAAAGCGCACTCGTGAGCGAGTACCCCCGCGCGATCAGCTCGAGCATCCGCATTTCCGTGGCGCCAAGGCCTGTTGAACTTGACGGCAATTCTTCGAGCAGATCGATCAGGACCGGCTTGAGCAGCGGAAGAGCGCTCAAGTCCTTGTAGAGCAGATCGAAGCAGGCCTCCGGCGTCGGCGCGCGATAGGCCTGCCAGGCCGCGCTCGCTGTCGCCAATTCCTTTTCCGTGATGTCAACGGCCGGCGGCTGCCACCTGCCGAGCCGTTCAAGCTCAATCATCGCGAGGTCAACCAGACGAAACTTCAACTTCGCGACAGTCTCCGGATAAGATCGGAAATAATCGAGCAGCCAGATCAGTTGCAACTGCGCATTGGGTTGCGTGTCGAACCATAGTTCGACGGTCTCGTAGTGCTGACAGAATTCAGCCAGACTGAGATCCCTGCGACTTCTGTTTTTGGTTTTATTCCACCCGGTGGCAAAGTCCGACCAGTGATGCCCCGGTGCGACATCGGACGTGCCCGGGCCAAGACAGGTTGCGAGTTCGTCCGGCGAAGGCAACGGTCCCCAGCCGAAGCGAAAGAAGAAAGTAAGCGCGAGATCGGCGAATTCCGACTTGGTGAATTCCGGGATCAGCCAGCCGGTCAGGATCAGAGGCTTCATCACACCCACCCACACCACCAAACAAAACGGGCGCTGAGAACGTCGGCAACTCAACGTCCGCAGCGCCCGTCCGTCACTTCAGGCCTTAACCCCTGAAGCATTTCCAAAGCTTATTCGTCTGCCGGCTCCTCGCCCTCGGCGTCGCGCTCGGCGGGACCGGCCAGAATCTGCTCGGCGATCAGGCCGGAGTTCTGGCGAATCGCCATCTCGATCTTGGCAGTCATGTCAGGGTTGGCCTTGAGGAAGGCTTTTGCGTTCTCGCGTCCCTGGCCGAGCCGC
Source organism: Bradyrhizobium sp. 157 (assembly GCF_023073815.1). Classification (NCBI taxonomy): domain Bacteria; kingdom Pseudomonadati; phylum Pseudomonadota; class Alphaproteobacteria; order Hyphomicrobiales; family Nitrobacteraceae; genus Bradyrhizobium; species Bradyrhizobium sp. 157. Next base: position 19,017 of record NZ_JADPKF010000120.1, read on the forward strand.
TGGCTGTCATAGGAAAACCAGGCGCCGGATTTTTCGACGATGCCGGCCTTGACGCCGAGGTCGAGGATCTCGCCCATCTTGGAGACGCCCTCGCCATACATGATGTCGAACTCGACCTGCTTGAAGGGCGGCGCCAGCTTGTTCTTCACCACCTTGACGCGGGTGGTGTTGCCGACGACTTCGTCGCGCTCCTTGATCGCGCCGATGCGGCGAATGTCGAGGCGGACGGAGGCGTAAAATTTCAGCGCGTTGCCCCCGGTGGTGGTTTCAGGCGAGCCGTACATCACGCCGATCTTCATGCGGATCTGGTTGATGAAGATCACCATGGTGTTGGACTTGTTAATCGAGGCGGTGAGCTTGCGCAGCGCCTGGCTCATCAGCCGCGCCTGCAGACCGGGCAGCGCATCGCCCATCTCGCCTTCGAGTTCGGCCTTCGGCACCAGGGCCGCCACCGAATCGACCACCAGCACATCGATCGCGCCGGAGCGCACCAGCGTGTCGCAGATTTCCAAGGCCTGCTCGCCGGTATCGGGCTGCGAGATCAGGAGCTCGTCGATGTTGACACCGAGCTTGCGCGCATAGACCGGGTCAAGCGCATGTTCGGCGTCGATGAAGGCGCAGATGCCGCCCTTCTTCTGCCCTTCCGCCACCGTGTGCAGCGCCAGCGTGGTCTTGCCGGAGGATTCCGGCCCGTAGATTTCGACCACCCGCCCCTTCGGCAGCCCGCCGACGCCGAGCGCGATGTCGAGCCCGAGCGAGCCCGACGACACCGTCTCGACGTCCATCGAGCGATCGTTCTTGCCCAGCTTCATCACCGAGCCCTTGCCGAACTGGCGCTCGATCTGGGAGAGCGCGGCGGACAGGGCCTTGGTCTTATCCATGGAGGATCCTTCAACGATACGCAGGGCAGTAGCGGACATAATACGTGCTCCTTATGGCGGGGATTCGCGAGCGGGAAAACGGCGGTGAGCAGCTTTTAGGATTCGATTTCGTTTAGAAGATTTGTACCACCTTTGTTCCATGTTCGCAATATGTTCTTTTCGCCGGATTCATTTCCGAGTCCTTCGCCCGTACAAAATAAAAAGAGGGCCGCCTCTCGGCGGCCCTCTGCCGGTACAAATTGGTTCGGAATGAAAAGCAGCCCCGGCGACATTAAGCATAGATTCATCCACACGCATTTTTGGAGTCCGTAACACCACGGTGTTTCGGTACCGGAACTTCGAATCTTCAATCCCAGCTCGCGGCATGTCCTGACGCAGATGGCCACCCCCGCACTTCGCCTTTCGTTGGCCGGACGGTCCCCCAACTACGCAAACCCACGGCTGGGCACGAAGTGCAGCATCGGCTTCCGGCGACCGCACCGGACGGCGAGCCCAATTCGCGAGCCCAATTCGTATGTGTCCGTCGTCTGCCTCGCCTGTACCCGGCTTCATTTGGTCCATAGGAAACCGGGAAGCTTTTGGGCGAGGACTGACATCGCGCCCCACCCTGCCTCGCTGGGCTGGCGCCTTCCGCGCCCGGCCCCAAGTCCGGACGCACGATCAGCGTGAGACCACCGACTTAAGTATAGTTTCGTACTTTTCCCCGGAACGGATTTCGCCGCAATGCGTATTCGCAGCAGGTGTGACGGGTAATGACAGTAGTAAACGGGGAACCAGTATTGTGCCGGGCAAGAAATACCTCACGGAACAAGCGGCAACCTTTCTCAAATTTGCAATGGCCACTACGGATCCGGAGGTCGCCGCGGGCTTTCTCGATAAGGCCGCCGACCTTCGGGCCAGAAGTGAAGGGGCGCCCGACGCCAGCCCCCGGGCGCCTGATGTAGAGCAGCCGGAAAGCTAGCTCTCGCGATGAGGCCGCCGAACGGCGGCCTCATCGTGTCCGATCTGCAAATCGGGACGTGGTGACATCGCCTACAATTTTAGGCGTGCTTGCGGTTAGATCTGAACCGTCCATCAAGGCGCCGCACGCTATGCTCAGCGGCATGCAGACACAAACGACCGCCCCGTGGCCGCCCTTGCCTACGAACCCATCCTGCCGACGCTTCAACACCATGGCGCTGATCTCCTCACATGGCTGTTGAACCTCAGCCGCACGCCGGAGCCGTCAAGGCTGCCGCAGCCCGTCCGGCCGGACGCGCCATCGCGAACCCATATTCCGCCGCGGCAGCCTTATCCATCGCGGCAGGAATAGGAAGCCGGGCACCCCGGACATCCCGGATGGCCGTCCAAGCGGGCAGGTACTCCCCACGCGGCCCCCTTCGGCGTGCTCATCGCCCAGTAAATTTGTCTCGGGCGCGTTGAACCTTTTTCCTATCGCCCCCGACAACATTCTTGCCTGGGATATTGCATCACTCGGGGAATAGGCCTGCGCCGCCAAGCGACCATACTCCGCTTGCGCGGCGCAGTGCTTTTTGTGCGTCGCGGAAATTGGGGCGGCAAGGGAATTCGGCAAGGGAATTCGGTCACGCCCATGGGTTGTCGATGGGAGGGAGCGGATTTCGGCCATGTGCGTCGCGGCAAAGGCATTGTCAGCGGCTGTAACAATTCCAATTTTAAATGAGAGGTCCGGTTTGAAGCGGTCGAGAGCCGCAGCGGGATTTCCATATGATCCACAAGGGCGTCGAATACACCGTGACGGCGGTCGCTCCGGGCATCTGGAAATGGCAATTCCGTATCGGGGACAGGGTCGTCACGGGCAAGACCGAAGCCAAGCTCAATCTGCTTGCCATCCGGCGGGTCCAGCTCCGGATTGATCGGGAGCTGAAAAAGGCCAAACGGGAATAACCCACTCGGCGGCCGCTTCCGCAGCCTTCCACCGGAGAAATTTCTCCGCAACTCATCGGCTTAGAGCCGAGCGATAACCCGGTTTACGTGCCCGATAACGTGCTTGGGCCCGTAAAAGCCCGGAGTTGATCTTTCAATACGCGAGGCATCCACTCCCGGCGGACGGGGATCTCGGGGCCAACGGCGGCCCCTTTTGCATTTGGTCAGCTTGCCATGCCGCTCTTTTTCTTCAGCGTTAGACATGGCGAGGATGCATGTGTCAGCACTGACGGTGCGGAATTTGCCGATCACAACGCCGCGTGGAAGGAAATGACCGGGTCTGCGGCGACATGATCGCGGACGTTTCCCGCAAGTTGCCCGAAAACGCCGAGTGGCAGATGGAATTGCTGGATGAATCCAAAAAGCCGATATTCCGGATTCGCCTGGTAGCCGAGACGCTGCAGGATGCCGATTAAACGAAAGGCAGATCAGTCAGGCATGGGCCTTCCGGGAAGCCGCATCGGGTTCACTTGGCGGCGCGACGCCATTGCGCAGCTTCCGGGCGGAGACGAAGCGGACGCCGACCAATTCGCCCCTGCGCCAGATCAGCGTGCATACCCGCCGCACCTCGCCGCCTGCGGTGAGAGAAAGGCCGAACACCCTGGGAACCGCAAGGTCGCCCACATCCAGGGAGGCGCCGTTCTCGGAAATGTCGAGGATGTAGCACTCGATCCATGGCGCATCCGGCGCCGGAATCAGGAAACCTGGCTTGCGCAAGTCGACCCGAACGAATTTGCGGGCACCAAGGTCTTTGCGGTCTCTCGCCATGATGTCTCCTGAGCGGAGAACACTAGGCGGAATACCTGAATACCGGGTTATTGGAATCCGGCAAAAATCGAGGAGTCGGTGTTAATTCCGGCGGGAGGTGAGCTGCGTCGCCTAATCGGCGCTGGCAAGCCGGCGCATGGTGAATTCGATGTCGCCACTGGGCAGCTCGCGCCAGCTTTCGACCGAGCTCATATAGGCGGCCTTGGGATAGCGGTTGAGGAAGTCGCGCGCCCTCGCCCTCGCTTCGTCGCGCGGCAGCGTAAACGTCTCGCGCAGATAGCCGTCGCCCGCCTTGCGCCGGCCGGCCATCCGGCTCGCGAGATCGCGCGGACGAAAGACCATGTCGTAACTCCAGACACGATGACGACAGGTCAAATATAGTGGTAGCGGCGAACGAATCCTACCCGGCTTTGGCGAGGGAGCTACTGGCTGCTGCTGCCGGCTTTGTTCTTCTTGGCGGGCGCGGCGGCCTTGGGCGCCTCGGTACTGCGCACCGCGCCCCAAGGATCGGAAGAAGCCTTGGCATCGGGAATCTTCCTTAAAGAGTCCTTGTAGGCTTTTTCCCTGATCGCATCCTGCTCCTTTTCCTCCGGCGTCTTCGACTGGAATTCCGGCATCAGGTTAATGTTGGGGGTCGACATCTGCGCGTAGGCCGACACCGTCAACAACACCACCATCGCGGCCGCGCTCAGCATTCTCATGACGCTCTCCTTTTACGTTTTCGCAAATGTACCACCCCCTCAACCGGGCCGCCAAGCACGGCGGCTCTCACCTTTGGTCGACGTAGCTCGGCGCGGGGCGCAGGCGTGCACTTGCAGGATTTCGGCGATTGCGTCCAATCGCTCCGGATCGCGCCGTATTTGGGGCGCGGCGTCGGTGTTCCCTTCGCCGCAATGGCCACTACAATGCGCAGACAATAATATCAGGCAAGGAAACGGGCGTTCATGCAACAACAGCCACAAGCAACGGAGTTCGGCATTGCTGAAGCCAGGCGGGTGCTTGGCGAGGTGTTTGCGCCATGGGTGATGGATCTCAATCTGTCGATCGAGCGCTTTGACTCTGCCCCGCCCGGCGATGCCGCTGACTGGCAGCCGGGTGCGATCCTGCGCCTGCCGTTCTCGGAGCGGCTGTGCCGCAATGGCGGCACGGTCTCGGGCCAGGCGCTCATGGCCTTCGCCGACACCGCGATGGTGATCGCCAACCTCGCCGCCAACCGCGGCTACCGCGCAATGACGACGGTCGACCAGACCACGCATTTCATGCGCGCGGTCTCCGCCTCCGACGTGCTGGCCGATGCGCGCGTGGTCCGCCTCGGGCGCACCATGAGCTTCGGCCGCGTCACGCTGCTTTCCGGCGCCGACAACAAGCCGGTGGCTATGGTCTCGAGCGCGTTCGCGATGCTGTAGCGCCGTAGGGTGGGCAAAGGCGCTCTTGCGCCGTGCCCACCATTCCAGCGTCCGGTGCAAATGATGGTGGGCACGCTTGCGCTTTGCCTACCCCACAAGCTGCGAGCTGATTTGCTGCGCGTACAAGCACAATCTCGTGCAGCGGCCTGCGACACGATGGCACGACGGGCAAATCACTAAAAACCTGTCCAGCCCTTCGCGCAAAAATATTCCGCTTAACTTGTCACGCAAATCATCTGCATAACTCGCTCGTCTCACCCGATTGAGGGGCGGCTCGCGATCGTCACGAACGTGCGGTGAGATGCGATGGACGCTGAATGCGCAAGACGTAGGCGCAGAAAGCGTACGGCGAAGTCGTGTGGTCCTGATGTCGCGGTGCTGGCATTAAGTCCGAGAGAAGCGAAGCTTCTCGGGAGCGACGGTGGCAAAAAAGCCGTTCACCGGGGAGAGCTCGAAGTAAGCCGTAAAGCCATTGCGCAGGGAAGGCCGGGATGCTCCCGCTGTACCTGTATGCTCGTGTGCGCGTTCTTAGTGCGCAAATTGCACACGAGACCGCGGGTGCGGCGCGCACCCGGTCTTCCCTGCGCCCTCTGATTGGAGGAGGGCGGGAAGTGAAAAGCAAACCTCGGGCGCAATGCGTCGCGAGAATGTCACTTCATATTCCGTTGTCGTCACCCGCGAAGGCGGGTGACCCAGTATTCCAGAGACGCCAGTGATTAAACCGAGAAGCCGCGGCGTACTGGATCCCCGCCTTCGCGGGGATGACAGCCTGCGTAGGATGGGTAGAGCGAATGCAGCGAGCCGGACGATGACAGCAGAGGGTGCGTGCACTCACGCTCGCCCCACCCTTCCCCGCCGCCAGCGCCACAACGCAATCACAGTCAGCAGCACAACCAGCCCAACCGCAATCGCCCCGCTCATAAATCGCCCGCCGGGCCGGTCGATGGTGCGCGACCACAGCGAGGGCGCCTCGCCCGGACGCGCCAGGCGGAACGCCACCACGCTGTCGCCGATCGTGGTGCCGGACTCGGAATGACCGCCGGCACCGATCGCGACATATTGCTCGCCCTTCCACATGTACGTCATGGGATTGGCGACACCCGGCACCGGCAGCCGCCCCTGCCACAGCTCCTGTCCCGATCGCGCATCGAAGGCGCGCAAATATGCGTCCATCGCGCCGGTGAAGACGAGGCCGCCGGCGGTGATCGCGACGCCACTGAAGAGCGGCGTGCCGAACGGAAAGGCGATGCCGAGCGGCGCACGATCTTCCGTCGTGCCGACCCTGGATCGCCAGAGAATCTTCGCCGCCTTCAGATCGACCGCAACCATCTCGCCCCAGGGCGGCTTGTTGCACAACAGCCCCAGCGGCGACAGCGCGACCGCGCGCGTCATCGCAAATGGCGTGCCCTGTTGCCGTCCGAAGTCGTGCCCGGGCGGCGGGTTGAAGCCATCGGCCACAGCGGCACGTGGAAGCAGTTTGATAATGTGAATCGCCCGCGTCGTATTGGCGTAAAGGATCTGGCTGACCGGATCGAACGCGGCGCCGCCCCAGTTCACGCCGCCGCCGGTCATCGGAAATAGCACGGTGCCCTGCGTGGACGGCGGCGTGTAGAGGCCTTCATTGCGCGCCGACGCGACCTGCGCGCGGCAGGCCCCGCTGTCCCAGAACGGAATCAGGCCGAACAATTCGTCGGTCGAGATCTGTTGCGGCAGCAGCGCCGGGACGTGGGTCGGGAACGGCTGCGTCGGCGAGAGCTGCTCGCCTTCGGCGCCGCCCTGCGGCACCGCGCGTTCCTCCACCGGCCACACCGGCTCGCCGGTATCGCGGTCGAGCACGAACACAAAACCTTGTTTGGTGGGCTGGATCACGACATCGCGCTGGCCTTGGCCGGTATCGACACGCGCCAATGTCGGCTGCGCCGGCAGGTCGTAATCCCAGACATCGTGGTGCACGGTCTGAAACGACCACACCCGCTCGCCGCTCTCGGCGCGCAGCGCCACAACCGAATTGGCGTAGTCGTTGTTGCCGGGCCGCTTGCCGCCCCAGAAATCCGGGCTCGGCGAGGACGTGGGCAAGAATACCAGGCCGCGCTCCTCGTCCACCGACATCGGCGCCCAGACATTGGCGTGGCCGGCAATCACGCCATCACGCACCAGCGGACCGAAGCTCCAGCGCGGTTGCCCGGTTCGCGCATCGAAAGCGCGCACCGTGCCCGGCGGTGCGTCGACACGGCGATTATCTGCAATTGCGGAGCCGACGATGACAGTGTCGCTGATAATGACGGGCGCCGACGTGATCTGGAATTCGCCGGGCCACTCCAATGGACCGAGTGCGAACTTGATCTCGCCATTGTTGCCGAAATCGGCGCAAGGGACGCCGGTCCTGGCGTCGAGCGCAATTACGCGCACGTCGTTGGTGCCCATGAATATCCGTGCACGGCAGGCGGCAGTCTCCGTGGCGCGCGCGTCGAGCCAATAGGCGACGCCACGGCAAGTGTAGCGGTTGGCCGGGCGTTGCGCGGTCGAGATACCAGGATCGTATCGCCACTTCGGCACACCACTGCCGGGATCGAGCGCGATGACCTCGTTGAAGGGCGAGCAGAAGATCAGGCTGTCCTCGACAAGCAGCGGCGTGGCCTGAAACTTGGTCCGCTTCATTGCCTCGACCGGCCGGCGATCGAGGTCGCCGGTACGAAACTCCCAGGCGCGAACCAGACTGCCGACATTGTCGGGCGCGATCTGCTTCAGCGGCGAAAACCGCGACCCGCCGCGATCGCCGCCCCAATGCTCCCAGGCGGAGGCCGGAATCGAGATACCGATGAAGATGGCAACGACGACAGTGAACAGACGAACCGGACTTCGCATCCCCTGCCCCCGCAAGCGCAACGCAACGCTTGCGGGATCGATTACCCTATCGGCATGTCAGTATCTACCCCGGCCGCCGTGGTCGCCATAATTGCCGCCGCGTCCGCCGCCAAATCCGCCGAGACCGATCCCGATGCCGATGCTGACCGGCGGCGGCGGTGGCGGCTGCTCGTAGACCACGCGCGGCGGCGGACGGCGAACGACTACGACGTCCTCATCTACCTCACGCACGCGACGCGGCGGCTTGCGATCGACGCGCTTCGGCGGATCGGGCTCGACGCGCCGGGCCGGCGCGTTGACCTTGATCGGCTGCTGCTGCGGCGGCTGCACGTTGCAGGGGCACATCGGCGCGGCCAGCGCGACGTTTTGCGGCACGGCGGCGTTGGCGGCAGCGACCGCCGGCGTGAAGTCGGGGCGGTTGCGCAGCCGCTGTTCCAGCTTGCGCGCGGTCGCGGCCAGATCACTGTCGGGGAATTTCGCCAAGAACGAGCGATATCCGGCCGCAGTGTTGATGAGCACGGCCTCATTCCACGCCACCATGCGCCGGTGCCGAACCAGCCAGTCGCGCGCCAGGCGCCCGAGCGTCGTCTGCGGGTAAAGGCCGGCGAAGGCTTCATAGGCTTCGTCGGTACCGTCGGCCACGATCAACTCGTTCGCCGCCTCGACCGGCTTGCCCTTCAGATCGCGCGTCCACTCGGCCACCGTCTTCTTGGGCTGCGCGGCAGGCTTGGGCCCCGCAACCGAAGCGCCGGAAAAACGGAAATCCTCGGTCAGCGAAGAGCTGTCCCACGGCGTCTGCCGCCCCTCGGTGACCTTGTTCACGGCGAGGCGCACGCGCTTGAAGGTCTCCTCGATTGGAATCCCCTGCTCCTTGCCGGCCGCGAGCAGTGCGGTCGTATACGGGCTGTTGGAGCCGGAGCCGTCTTCCGCGACCGCGCCGGGCGAAGTCGAGAACGACAGGAACGTGCCGGGCGAGCCGACCTTGGCGTCGACCAGCGCAAGCCCGCTGCCGGCGGTCTTGAGATCGGGGAACGGATTGTTGCGGCAGGCATCGAGCATCAGGATGCGCATCCTGCTCGGCACCGATGTCAGCGTGTTCAGGATGTCGTTGAGGCGCACCGCCTGGATCGGAATGTCGGCTTCCCGCTTCGGATCGATGTCGACCGGGACCAGAAAATTCTCGCCGTCGATCTGCAGCCCATGGCCGGCGTAAAACACCAGGGCGACCGTATCGGCGCCCCTCGCAGCCACCTTGCCGGCGAATTCGCTGACCGCCTCCCGCATTTGATTCTGCGAAAGATCGGCCGCGGTCGAAACCTCGAAGCCGGAATCGGTCAGCAATTGCGTGACCGCCCTGGCGTCATTGGCTGGATTGGGCAGCGCAGGCACCGAGCGATAGGCGGATTGGCCGATCACCAGTGCGAGGCGACTTTCGGCGGAGGCCGAATGCGTACCCAGAAGCAACGCGGCGGGAACGATCAACCCAAACAGCGCGTGACGGAGCATGATGCCACCTCCCGACAATACAGGCTGTGGATTGGTCGTGCCCCCGCAGCCAAAGGTTCAGGCCGGCGGCGCCATGTGAGGCGTGACGATGGCCCGATTCAACGGCGATCTTGTCGCAGACCCAAGTCCTCGGCAGTGATCTGCATCACAGTCTCGGAATCGTTATGTTGATTGCACCGCAATGCCCTGTCCGGAACGCCGTCTTCGCGATACAAACAACCTCCGATGCGGCGGATCGTGGTACATATAGCGTTGGTGGCGGGCGCAGCGCTGACGCTTGGGGGCTGCGGCTTTGCCGACGTCCGCGCGCCGGTGCCGGAGTTCATGCGCGGCAAGGCGCCCGACCCGCCCGCGCTGGGAACGCCGCCGGACGTCAAGCTGCTGCTGCGGCAGAAACTGGATTCGGTGTTCGTCGCGGCCTCGCAGCCGACCCAGGTCCGCGTTTCCGAGCCGCGCCCGAACCTCCGCGGCCCGGGCTGGACCGCCTGCGTCAAGGCCGAAGTCGTTTCGGTGACCGGCAAGCCGCTGGGCACGCAGACCTATCGGATCGAAATTTCCGACGGCGCGATCGCCGATCGCCAAAAGGTCGAAGCCGAGGATACCTGTGCGACCGAGAGCTACGAGCCGGTCTAGCCCTACAGACAGCGCGTCGTCGCCCGCACCGGGCAGAGCTTCAGCGCGCTGGTCAGGGAGAACAGCACGCGCGCGCCCCGGGTGGGATTATCAGGCGCGCGATAGCTGAGCGGCGCGGCGGCGCCGATATCGGCCTGCAGGCCTTCGGCGAGGAAGAAGCGAACGCCGCCGCCAGCCGAGGTCAGCGACAGCCCGTCGCTGAGCCGGTACCCGCGATTCCAGGCCACACCGCTATCGACGAAGCCGTAGAACTGGTAGCCGCTCAGATATTGCAGGTTCGTCTTCTGGTCGAAGCGCAGTTCGACCGTGCCTGCGAGACCATTGTCGCCGCTGATCTCGGCGCTGCCATAGCCGCGCCCGAACGCGATGCCGCCGAGATAGAATTGCTGCGAGGTGAAGAGCGGGCCGGATGCCGCCTGGCCGGCAGCGGCGAGCTTCACCGACCATGCATCCGTCAGCGTCTGATAGCGCGTGAACCAGAAATTCAGCGCCGAGAATGTGCCGGATGCGCCGACGCGCGACAAGTAGTCGTCGCCGCGGTGCGAGGCGTCGAGAATGTCGAGCCCCTGGCGATAATTCACTATCAGATAATTAATAGCGCCGAAATGGTCCTGCAGGCGGTAGTCCGATGTGAGGCTCGCGGTGCGGATGCGATCGGCATAGATCAGGCCGAACACGTCGTTTTCGGTGGCGTTGGTGAATCCTGCAGCCGCGGTCAGCGTCAGGCTGGACTTCTGCGATTGCACCGGAGCGATGCTGCCGCGAACTTCGAACGAATGGGTTTTGATGTTGTCGCTGTAGAGACGGCGGTAATCACCGGGCCAGACTTCGCTGTAATAGCCGGACGCGCCGATGCGGGCGCCGTCGGTGCCGACGGGCACTTCGTAGGACAGGCGGCCAAACGCGAGCTGCCTCGGATCGCCGGGTGTGGTCGAAAGGTTGAACACGAGCGAATCGCCGGGCGCGAGATAGGAATTGAACGCCGCCGTCCCATAGCTTTGCCACGGTCCGACCGACGACGATCCGAGATTGTCAATGCCGAACGATGTGAAGACATGCCAGGTCTTTACGGAGAGGATCAGGCGGAAATGGCCGGTTGTCGTGCCGATCTCGTCGATCGCGGTGTCCACGATCCGCATGCCTGGGCGGCCGTTGATCAGCAGCAATTGCCGTTCCAGTGTTGCAAGCTGCGAGGGCCGCTCCGCCAGCACGGCATCGAGCATGGGCCGGACGCCGAATTCGTCGGCGCCGTCCCCCTTCAGCGTCAACTCCGTGATGCTGCCTTCGACGACCTGAATGCGAAGCTCGCCACTCTGGATATCCTGCGGCGGGATGATCGCCCGGCTGAGGTGAAAGCCGGCGGCGCGATAGACCTCGCTGACTGCACTGGCCATGGCCGCCAAATCCGCCTGCGACACCTTTTTCCCGATATAGGGTTGATACGCCGTCACCAGCCGGTCCTGCGGTATCGCGACGGCGCCGGTGATCGAGACGCGCCGAAGCACGAACAGCGGCTTGGAATCCCCCTGCCCCTCCGGCCGGGCGAATTGCGGCGACGGTAATCGGGGCCGTCCGTTCGCTCCCTGGCTCGATTGCTGGTCGTCGAAACGTTTTTCGGTCTGCCTGGGATCGTAACCGGGTTGGTTCGCGTGCTGCGCTTGCGCCGGAAAGCAGGCGATCAGTGTCCACATGGCAAGGCCAGGCGTCACCAAGCAGGACAAAGATGAAAACGCCCGGTTCCGTACTTGTACGGATATGGAACCCAAATCGGGGGTGGAGCCGCTAGCCATCTGATTTTAATAGTTTTTTATAGTTAATGAAAGATTAACGCACTCCCCGCAGAAGCACGGCTTCCACTCACTCGATGTTGAAACCTTTCCGATAGCGTCCGGGATAAAGCGGCAATCGGAGAGAGTTTCATGCGTGCGATCACACACGTCTCAAGAGCACTCGCGACCATGTTCATGCTGGCAACGGCTTCCGTCGCTTTCGCCGCTGACGGCGGCGACTGGACCGTCAGCAGGTCCTCGGGCGAGGTATGGCTCAGCGGCAGCGACGTCCAGCAAGCATCGTTAAAAACGGAAGACGTGTTGAAGCCGGGCGATACCGTTCGCACCGGCCGCACCGGACGCGTCCTCCTGAAGCGCGGCGACGAAATGATCCTGGTTTCGCCGAATTCCGTGGTCGGCGTCCCCGCCCAGAAGAAGGACGGGCTCTCGACAACGATCATGCAGCAGGCCGGCTCGATCCTGCTCGACGTTGAAAAGCGCAACGTCAAGCATTTCGAGGTCGAGACTCCCTATCTCGCAGCCGTGGTGAAGGGCACGCAATTCCGCGTCACCGTTAACGCAGGCAAGACCACCGTCGACGTGGTCCGCGGTCAGGTTGAGGTCGCAGATTTCAAATCGGGCCAGATCGCTCAGGTGATGGCGGGCCAACATGCGACGGCCTTCGCCAACGGCAAGACGGGTCTCTCGCTGGGCGGAGCCGGCGCCCTCGCCCCGATCGAGCAAGGCAAGCCCCGCGCGCCGTCCGTCGAACGCGTTCCGGTGCCGCGCGGAGGCTTTACCGCCATCCGCCACGCCACGAATGGACCGGGCGTCCAGCCGTCGCGTCAAGCAAGCGTGCAGCCCGCAAGGCATGGCGTCACCCGCATCTCGTCATCGATCGGTGAAGTCCGGCTGAATGTCCACCGCGTGACGCAGGGGCTCGCCCGCGACAAGTCGGCGATGCATGGCGGTCTGCGCAACGCCGCCAACAAGGATACGATCTGGGGTTCCTCCGGTTCGGGAGCCGACTCGACCTTGGCCAACAATAGTCAGGGCAACACGGTGAACAGTGTCGCCGCCACATCTGGCGTGAGCAGCACCGTTGCAGCCGTCAGCGGTTCGGGCGGCGTCAATGGAAACGGCCTTGCTCTCGGCATCGGTAACGGCAACGCGAACGGTAACGCGAATGGTAACGGAAAAGGCATCGCCCTCGGCCTTGGAACGGGCATCGGCATCGGCATCGGGAAGGGCAAGTAGAAACCGGTACGAACCGTACAAGTCTGCTGGCTGACGAGCCAACGGCAATCAAACTCGAAACACCAGAATGGTGACCACGTGAAACGATATCGGCCGCATATTTTCGTGATGATTGCGTTGGCAGTCGTCCTGGCGGGCGGCTGGCATAGCTCGCTTCGTCACGCGTTGGCCGACCTGCGGTTCGCCTGGCAGTCGCGACAGGCCTCTGGCGATGTTGTGGTGGTCGCGATCGACGCATCGTCGATCGACAGGATCGGCGTCTGGCCGTGGCCGCGTCCGCTCTACGCCGAACTGATCCGGCAGCTTCAGGGGGCGGACGTCCAGGACATCGCGCTCGACGTCGACTTCTCCACGCCCTCCGACGCGTCGTCGGACCGAAGCTTTGCCGAAGCTCTCCGGAGCGCCGGCGGATCGATCGTGCTGCCGTCCTTCCAGCAACCCCGCACCGACAGGACGACGCTTCACATCAATCGCCCGTTGCAGCAATTCGCCGAACATTCGTGGTCGGCGATCGTCAATGTCGAGGTCGGGCCCGATGGCCTCGTCCGGCGCTATCCGTTCGGTGAGAAGCTGGACGGCAAATTCGTACCCTCGATGGCTGCCGTGCTCGCCGGCCAATACGCCGAAAAGCGCACGCCCTTTCTGATCGACTTCAGCATCCGAACGACCGGAATCCCCAAAGTGTCCTTTGCCGACGTTCTGAGCGGCGACCCGGCGACACTGCAAAAACTCAGGGGCAAGAAGGTCGTCATCGGCGGCACGGCGCTCGAACTCGGCGACCGCTTCAGCGTGCCGAACGGTGTAATCCTGTCCGGCCCGGTACTGCAGACACTGGCTGCGGAGTCGCTGCTGCAGAACCGCGCGCTGCAATGGACCTCGGGCGTCGTCACGGCGGCCGGCCTGGCGTTGCTCGCCTTGCTGATGCTGTTCTCATGGCGCCGCCTCTCCGCCGGCAAGCGGTTGGCGCTGCTCGGCGCCACGGCTGGCACCCTCGAGGCCGGGGCGTTTGCCCTGCAGGCGGCGTTTCCGCTCATTCTGGATACGTCGCTGTTTCACATCGCCATCATCGTTTACGTCGCGGCCATCGCCCTCGATGAAATCGACATCCGGGACCTGCTCGGCAGGGTCGCCGAGAGCCGCTTTCAGCGCGTGGCGATGTCGCTCGGCGACGGCCTGATCTGTACCGACTCCAACTACCTGATCACGGTGTGGAATCCGGGCGCGACCGCGATCTTCGGCTATCTGCCCGAAGAGATCATCGGCCGGCCGTTCGACGAGATTTGCGCACGTGACGAAGCCCTCGCCACATCTGGCTTTTCCATCAAGAACGCTGCTCATCTCGCTGCCGGATCGGTGGTCGAGTTCGACGGACGTCGCCGCAATGGCGAGGTGTTTCCGGTCGAGGCCTCCTTCTCCGGCTGGCAAGGCACCGACGGGTTTCAATTCGGCGCGATTCTGCGCGATATCTCGGTACGCAAGCGCGAAGCCGAGAGAGTGAGATATCTGGCGGAACACGACACGCTGACGGGACTCATCAACCGCAACACGCTTCACGCCCAGCTCGAGACCAAGATTTCCGCGGCCGAGACGGACGGCCGCAAGGTGGCGCTGCTGGTGATCGGCATCGACGGCTTCCAGCAGATCAACGACATGCTGGGCAACACCTGTGGCGATCTCGTGCTCCACGCCATTTCGCAGCGACTGACGGCGGCTATTCCGTCGGCGGGTCTGGTCGCTCGTTTGAGCGGAGACGAATTCGCCATCGCCGTTCCGACCAGCGACATCGGAGAAAACCTCAGCCGCTTCGCCGAACAGATCGGCGACGGCTTCGACGCGCCGCTTTTGGCCGGAAACCGCCACCTCCGCGTCAAGGTCAGCATTGGAGCCGCCGTTTGCCCAGGCGATGGACGAACGGCGGACGAACTCCTCAGCAACGCCCATCTGGCGCTGAGCCGCGCCAAGGCGATCAACCGCGGCGGCTACGTGCTGTTCGAAGACTCGATCCGCCGCGAACTTGAGAAGCGCCTGACGCTGGAAGCGGAGCTGGCGCTGGCCGCGGAACGCAATGAGTTCGAATTGTTCTACCAACCGCAATTTCATCTGGCCGATGGCCGATTGATCGGCGCCGAAGCCTTGATCCGCTGGCGTCATCCCGAGCGGGGCCTGGTTTCGCCGGGCGAATTCATGCCGGTCGTCAACACCTCTCCGATTTCCGAGCGGATCGCCGAATGGGTTCTCCAAGCCGCCTGCACCCAGGGAGCCGCTTGGGAACGCGCGGGACACAAGCTCCGCGTCGGTGTCAACCTTTCGCCGTCCCAGTTGGAGTCTGGCGACCTCGCGGTCTCGGTCGCGCAGGTGCTCGCCAGCACCGGCTTGAGTCCAACCAGCCTCGAGCTCGAGGTCACCGAAGACATCCTGCTCCACGATGAGCAGGCCGCGCTGAATACGTTCCTCGAGATTCAGGAGCTTGGCGTTCGCCTGTCCTTCGACGATTTCGGGACGGGTTTTGCCAGCTTGAGCTATCTGAAGAAATTCCCGCTCGACGGGCTGAAGATCGACCGCTCTTTCGTGTTGGGCTTGCTGACCAATCCAGACGACGCGGCGATCGTCAGTTCGACGATCGGACTTAGCAAGCAACTTGGCCTGTCCGTTATCGCCGAAGGCATCGAGGATCGCGCAACGGCCGACCTCCTGGTCAGGATGGGCTGCGAAGAGGGACAGGGTTATTGCTTCGGCAAGCCGATGCCCGCTCGGGATTTCGAAGCCAGATTCCTGACCGCTCCCGCGACCGCCGAGGTGGCGTGACGGCCGGGCCGCCTGATCAGGCTGAACGATCGGTTAATGCGACACCTCAAATCCGAGCGTCGTAACAACGCTATTTTCCACCTCTTTGCACTAGCGTCGCCCCGTGAACGCGATGAACCAACGACGCTCTCAAGGTGTCGCCCGTACAAAAATCGCGAACGGGGATTCGGGGAAGTGGCCGATATTACCGATACATCGACGGTGCGCCGAGCATCGAGCAATGAAATTAACGCTCGCGCGCCAGACATTGGCGAGGCACTGACGCCGCTTACCGGCATCTCCGCGACCCAGTGGCGCGCGCTCACCGAAGGTGCCGCCGAGCCGAACGGCTATTACTTGCCCGAATGGGAATTGGCGGTGAATGCTTCGGCGCGGGGTCGCATGAACGCCGCCGCGCTCGGCGCGTGGCGCGATGCATCCACGTTGATCGGCCTCGTGCCCGTGATCTCGATGTGGCGCGCCTACAAGATCCCGCTCCCCGCTCTGGTGAGCGCCGATCCCTACGGCACGCTTTGCACGCCGCTGCTCGATCGCGAAATGGCGGAAGAAGCCGTCACAAGCATCCTGCGCCGGGCCCGGCGGGCCGGCGCACATGCGCTGATTTTCCGCGCCACCTCGCTCGATGGCGCAGCCATGAAGGCCTTTACCGAGGTGCTGCATCGCGGCGGCATGCAGCCGCTGGTGCTGCAGTCGCATGTCCGCGCCTGCCTGGATGCCACGGCCGACGCCGATACAGTACTGCGCGACGCGCTCGGCGCAAAGAAACTGAAAGAGCTGCGCCGCCAGCGCAATCGCCTCGCCGAGCACGGCGCCGTCCACTTCGACGTGGCGCGGACGCCCGTTGAGATCGCTGCCGCCGTCGAAACATTCCTGGAACTGGAGGCCAGCGGCTGGAAGGGCCAGCGTGGCACCGCGCTCGGCCAGGACGAAGGCGATGCGGCGTTCATCCGCCGCGCCACTTCGGAGCTGGCTGGAACCGGCCAGTGCGAGATCGTGACCTTGCGTGCCGGCGAGACGCCGCTGGCGGCAGCGATCGTGCTGCGCCATCAGGATCGCGCCTTCTATTTCAAGCTCGGCGTCGATGAGCGCTTTGCGAAGTTTTCGCCGGGCGTGCAACTGACGCTGGAGCTGACGCAGCATCTTTGCGCCGATCCAGCCATTGCCATGGTGGATTCCACCGCAAATCCCGACCATCCCATGATCAACCCGATCTGGCGCGGACGCCTTGCAATCGGCGACGTGTTGATTCCGCTGCGGCGGAACGATCCGGTCGTGGCGTTGATTCGCGTTGCGCTCCGCTTGCGCGGCGCGATCCGTGAACCGGTACGCCGCATCGTTCATTTTATCAGAGCACGGCAGGAGAAATCCTAAATGAATACGCTCACCGCCATAGCACCCGTCATTACGGCCGACCATGACGCGCTCCGCCGCGACTTTCCGCTAAAACCGTTCGCGATCCGCCACAAGCTCGCCGGCCATCCGCTGCTGACGCTGCCACGCATCGCGCAATTGGCTTCCGAGCTGCCGCGCGACCTGATCGAATATAATTCCGGCAAGGTCGCTATCAGCCAGAATCCGGACGCGATTCCGACCGTCAACCTCGACCCCGTCGAAGTCGTGAAAAGCATTGAGACGGCCGGCGCCTGGATGGTGCTCAAGCGCGTCGAGAATTCGCCGGAATATCGGGCGCTGCTGGAGGATACGCTGCTGTCGGTCGCCCGTGCCCGTGGCTTCAACAGCTTGGCTGATGCTGGTTTCGAGCACGTCGAGGGGTTCCTGTTCGTGTCCTCGCCGAATTCGACCACGCCATTTCATCTCGACAGCGAAGACAATTTCTTCGTGCACATCCACGGCGAAAAATTCTTCACGATCTTCGACAATACCGATCGTTCGATCGTCTCCGACGACGAGATCGAGCGCTCGATGACCAAGCATCGCAACCTGAAATATGACGAGAGCATTGCGCCATTGGGCAAGGAATTCCACCTGTTCGCAGGCGACGGCTGCTATGTGCCGTATCAATGGCCGCACTGGGTGCGCACCGCAGGTTCGTTCTCGATCTCGATGGCGATCACCTGGAAGACACGCGAGGTGCGCCGGATGAACGATCTGCACTTCTTCAATTCTATCCTGCGCAGCATCGGTCTGCCGCAGCAGCCGCCGGGTAATCAGCCGGTGCTCGACGCGCTCAAGCTTGCGTTCTATCGCACCGTGACGACCGCAATCAGGCCGCTGCGTGCCTCGATGGCGATGCGCCGTGTGCTGCGGCGGATCGCGCTCGGGAAACGCGCGAACTATTATTTGAAGGGGGCGTAGTCGCGCCCGTAGCCCGGGTGAAGCGGAAGCGTAACCCGGGAATCCCGGGTGCCGGTCCCCGGATTGCGCTTCGCTCCATCCGGGCTACAGTTCCCCCGCACTCACTGCAACGGCGAGTGCGGCGCCGGCAGCATGATGGTCGAATGCATCTCCTCGAGGAATCCTGGACCCTTCCCGAGAAATTCCTGCCAGGCCGGATCTTCATCGCTTTCCCGCGCGCTTCGGCGCGCGCGTTCAGGCTGGGATAAGCCCAGATGTGGCAGGCTTCGTTCGGCTGGCCCGCTTCGGTCGTCCAGAGGCCGACGATCTTTGAGTATTTTTCGCGCTCCGGCAGCACGGTGGTGAACGCATCGAGCCATTGCTTCAGGCCGCCAGCCGCCTTGGCGCGGTAATTGCGCAGTTCATAGACATTGCCGGTCGATGCCGGGGCAACCGGAGGCCTCACCGCGTTCATCAGGCGAACCTCCTGACGCACCAGCAAGGGGCGGATCAGTGGAACGTACTCGCCAGTCCATCGCGGATTCTTCGCAAGTTCGGCCCGCAGCCGCGCCCGCTCGTCGAAACTGTTGTAGCTCCACATGTGCAGAACCTGGTTGAGCGGACCGATCTCGGTCGACCAGTAGCCTTCGAGCTTGCCGTAATCGTCCTTGCGGATATCGCGCGATACCGTGCTGGCGGCCTTGATCATGTCGCCGAGCGTGCCGGGTTTTACGGTGTAGGTGCGCAGTTCGTAGATCATGATGGCTCCCCAAGTTTTTTGCTGTTGGTTGTTTGGGGCAGCACTCCTGTCAAACGCTACGCTGCGCTGTGCGGAGAGAGGCCCCGACCCTCTCCCCGCAAGAGCGGGGCGAGGGAGAAGAACCCTCGGCTACTCCGCGGCCTGCGCGTTGATTTCGCCGGAAACCTGCCGGATCGCGCGGGCGAGTTGCTCGGCCGGCTGGGCGCCGGATACTGCATATTTCTGCGCGAAGACGAAAGTGGGAACGCCCGAGATGCCTTTGTCGGACGCTTCCTGCGCCTGGCCGGAAATCAGTGCGACGTCCTCATCGGTGGCAAGCCGTTTGCGGACGTCGTCGGAATCGAGGCCGACATCGGCCGCGGCCTGTACCAGTACGTTCACGTCCGTCAGATCGCCGCCATCGCGAAAATACAATTCCATCAGGCGCTGCTTCATTTCGGCTGCCTTGCCCTGCGCTTCCGCCCAATGGATCAGGCGATGGCAATCGATGGTGTTGGGCTGGCGCTTTACGAGTTCGGGCCGGTAGGTCAGTCCCTCCTCGCCCGCGGCAGCGACGACGCGGCCAGCGATGCCCTTGTAGGCCTCGACCGAGCCGAATTTTGCGGTGAGATATTCGTCGCGGCTGATGCCCTCGCGCGGCACCCAGGAATTGAGGAAGAACGGCCGCCAGCGCACTTCGACGGGAACGTCCGGCACGAGCGCCAGCGCATTCTCGATCCGACGCTTACCGATGTAACACCAGGGGCAGACCACGTCGGAGACGATGTCGATCTTGAGAGGTTTGAGGGTGCTCATCGGGGTCGTCCTTCGCTAAATGAAGCCCGGAAGGTAGTCCGATCCGACGAGGAGACAAGGGCAATCGCCGCATGTCTCGTATCACTTCACCTCTGCGGTTATCGCCCGATATGCTGCAGAGCAGCGCGACCACGGCGCTGACGACGGCGCAAATCGGCGACTCCCCCAGCCGACCGCACAATGTAAGATAGGTAGAGCGAAGCGAAACCCAGCAACCGTGCCGGTCTCAAAATGATGGGTATCGCTTCGCTCCACCCATCCTACGGCAGCTTCGCCGCCATTTTCCGCATCCGCTCGGCAGTCAGATCGTCGGCGGGGAAAAACGTTTCTAGCGCTAACTCCTGCAGTGTGATGTCGACCGGCGTGCCGAACACCATGGTGGTCGAGATGAAGCTCAGCACATCGCCATTGTGGCGCAGCTTGAAGGGAATAGCGACATTGTCGGCCGAGATCGGCCCCGAGCGCGCCGGCATCCGATAGGCTTTCAGCTCCTGATACAGCTTCAGCAGTTCGGGATCGGCCGTTGCCTCGCACTGGCGATGCAGCCGCTCCAGCAAATGCGCGCTCCATTCGGCGAGGTTGACCGTGCGCGGCGCGAGCCCCTCGGGATGAAAGGCGAGCCGCATAATATTTAAGGGCTGCCCCAGCAGATGCGGCGGCACACCTTCAAGCAGCGGCGCCACCATGCGGTTGGCCGTCACCAGATTCCAGTGCCGATCATAGGCCAGCGCTGGATTGGGCTCGTGGGCCTTCAGCACCAGGTCGATCGCCTGCCGGGCTGATTTGAGCGCCGGATCATCCAGCGAGCGTTGCGGAAAGGCCGGAGCAAAACCCGCCGCGACCAGGAGCACGTTGCGTTCACGCAAAGGAACCTCCAATCGCTCGGCAAGCTTGAGCACCATTTCCCGCGATGGCGCGGCGCGGCCGGTTTCGACAAAACTGAGGTGACGCGCGGATATTTCGGCGTCGCTGGCCAAATCGAGCTGGCTCAGATGGCGGCGCTGGCGCCATTCGCGCAAGTGATCGCCAATATGTAGGGGTTGGGTTCGTTCGGCTCGGGCCGTGGCAGCATGTGCGTTCATGTTGGAAAACCTACCATGCGAATTTCGTCCATTCCATTACGTCCGAGGTAATCGAAACGGGTCGCGGGCTGGGTCATCTTGGGGGCACAGGAGATGACCCATGCTGATGCTTTCACTGTTCCGCTTCGCCGCCGCCATGGTCCCCTTGGTACGCAATCTGGTCACCTGGCTCGTGGCACGCTCCCTGAACATGCCCGAGCCCCTGGTGCACGACACCGGCGTGTTCGTGTTCGTCCAGGTACAGACGATCGAGCACAAGGTCGGCAAGGCGCTCTGCCCGGTGCGGCTGATGCGTCGGCTACGGTCGCTGTTGCAACGCTGACCCCACTTCGCCCAAAGTCCCCCAGCAAAGGAGAAACGTCATGATCCATCCGTCCACCTTCCTGAGCCGCGCCCTGCTCGCCGACGCCATCTTCAGCGGCGTCGCGGCTGTGGCGCTGACGGTCGGCGCCGGCGCGCTCGCGCCGTTCCTCAACCTGCCGGAAGTCTTGCTGCGCGAAACCGGCCTCTTCTTGATTGCCTATACGGCACTGGTCGGCTGGTTGGCGACGAGGTCAACGGTGATGAAGGCGCTCGTGTTGTTCGTGATCATCGGTAATGCGGCCTGGACGCTTGGCAGCATTGCGCTGCTGTTCTCCGGCGCGGTGTCGCCGAACCTGCTCGGTCAGGTCTTCATCGTGGCGCAGGCGATTGCAACCGGCGTGTTTGCCGAGTTGCAGTATATTGGGCTGCGCAAGAGTGGCGGTGTGATCGCCGCTTAGGCCACACCCGTCATTGCGAGCAACGGGTCGCGCGAATGCGCGCCCGATGACAGGCTCCGCGAAGCAATCCATGCCTCCACGCGGGGATAGATGGATTGCTTCGTCGCTTGCGCTCCTCGCAATGACGGAGATAAGCCTCAGCTCAAAATCACCGCCGCAATCATTCCGGCAAAAGTCAGCACCAGCCCGATGACCAGCATCGGCACCAGGCTGCTGCCCGAGTACGGGTTGGCCGGTTCTTTGTTCGTCACGACATGTGCACGATAAGCCATCACACTGCTCCTGCCTGATTGCGTCGAAATCTTTCACCGTTTGCGAGCATGACGCCGTTGGCGCCGGCAATGCCAAGCTCGAGGCTCGCTGCAATCCGCCGCGCCCGTTCCACGAAATGCGCTTCCGCCTCCGGCGGGCAGATCTCGCGCGCGGTGGCCTCGAATAGGACAAGCCAGCGGTCGAAATGCGCGGCATCGACCGGCAGTGGCATATGCTTGGCCATTGGCGTACCGTGATAGCGGCCGGTCATCAGCGCGACGGACGACCAGAATGCGCACATCTGCTGCAAATGCGGCTCCCAGTCCTTGATACGCGCCTCGAAGATCGGCCCCAGCACCGCGTCCCCGCGGACCTTGGCGTAGAAGCCGCGCACCATGCGCTCGATCATCGACTCGTCAATTCCGGTTCGTTGCATGATCTCGGCCGTGAGCCGTTCGCGCCGCTCCGGCCCTGCCATGATCGCTTCCATTTCGCCTGCCCTTAAATAGGTATTTCAAATACTTATTTAGACGGCTATAGATGATTTGCAATCAGATCTTTTGAGAAGGGCTCCATGCGCCTGACGTCGTTCACGGATTTTGCCTTGCGCGCCCTGATGCGGCTGGCGGGCGAACCCGGCCGTTCCTTTGCCACCAATGAAATTGCGGCCGAGTTCGGCATATCCCGCAACCATCTGGCCAAGGTAGTGCGCGATCTCGCCGATAGCGGCTTTATCTCAACCCAGCGCGGCGTCGGCGGCGGCTTCATGCTGGCCCGCCCGGCCCAGTCGATCACCATCGGCGAGGTGGTTCGCGCGCTGGAAGGGCCGCCGCTGGTCGAATGTTTTCGCGAAGACGGCGGTAATTGCGTGCTGAAGCCGCGCTGCCGGCTGAAAGCGAAGCTGGCCGCCGCCCGCGAAGCCTTCATGCGCGAGCTCGATGCCACGACGCTGGCGGAATGCGCCTATCCTGCGCAGCCCAGACGCAGTCCGGTGACCGCGTGAGCCCCGCACCGAAGCATCAGGACTTGAACATGAAACCGATCGAATTCGAGAATGGCATCGTGCAGATCGATGCCGCGATCGTCGCCGAAGGCCTCGGCCTTGCGCTGCCGGCCCTTCAGAAGGAGATGCGGGCGGGCAAGATCACGAGCTTTGCCGAGCGCGGCGTCGATGCCGACTTTGGCCGGCATCGGCTGACCTTCCTGTCCGCACATCGGCGGTTTCGCGTCGTGGTCGACGAAACAGGCACTATCGTTCAACGATCGGCGGTCGACTTCGGCGATTCGTCGTTGCCGAAATCGGTGCGCAAGCCTGGCGGATAAACCGCCGCACGCTCAGAAAGCGGTGCAGGAAACAGATGGCATCAGCACAAATCAGCGGCACGGAAGGATATGCCAGCGAGGCGGAACAGTTGTTCCAGCGCTACGACGGCATTCGGCCGGCTGAAAATCACCGCCATGTTCTCCATCTGATACCGAAAGCCCCTTCCCGCGTGCTCGATATCGGTTCAGGAACTGGGCGGGACGCAGCCTGGTTCGCAAGCTTCGGGCATCGTGTTATCGCCGTCGAGCCTACCGATGCCCTGCGTATCCCCGCGATGGCGCTGCATCCCTCTCCCCTGATCGAATGGCTCGGCGACAGCCTGCCCGATCTGGTCCGCCTGCGGGCACGCGGCGAGACGTTTGATCTCGTGATGCTGACTGCGGTGTGGATGCATCTCGATCAAACCCAGCGTCAATATGCGATGCCGAATCTGGCCTCGCTGATTGGATCACGCGGCACTATCGCTATGACGGTTCGGCATGGGCCCGCGCCGCCTGCGCGGCGCATGTTTGAAATCCCCGCCGAGGAGACTGTCGCGCTTGCGCAGGCGCACGGCTTGCACTGTGTCTTGAACGTGGCTTCTGAATCCCACCAGGAGAGAAATCGCGCTGCCGGCATCACATGGACAAACCTGGCGTTCGTGAAGGCAGACGTTGCGGGGTCATTTTCGCGCTAAGTGAGTCCCCGGCGCTCCTGAAGAAGCGCGTCGAAACAAAGGGCGAGAGCCTTGCTCGGATTCAATCAGGGCGAAGCAGCCCTATGCCTGGAGGGCCGGCGCTGGCGCGGAGGGCGGCTGTTTCCGGCCGGCGGGCTTCTTGCCGGCAACCCTGGCGCGGCTGTTGCCGTTCAGATGCTTACCATTGAGCGAATGGCCATTGAGCTTTTTCGATTTCTGCTCAGCCTTCGCCTTCAATTTATCCTTTAGCTTCGAGTCGGCCTTGGCCAGTTTTTCCGCCTGCTTCAGCGCTTTGCGCTCGGCCTTCGCCTTCAGCTGCGCCTTCTCCGCCCGCGCTTCGGCACGCTTCTTCTTGCGCTTCTTCTCGCAGGCTGCGCATTTGCAGCCGATCGGCTTCAGATAGGCTTTGAAATAATCGGTGCCATAATCGTAGTTGATCTCCTCGCCCGGCTCGATGTTCTTGATGGCGCGGATGAACACCTTGCGTTTACGAGGTTTGACATCGGATTCGGCGTTCGGCCGGCAGGAATGGTTGATATACCGGGCGATGTTCTTGCGCACCGAGCCGTCGATGGTCCAGCGGTCGTTCAGTTCAAACAAATATTTGTTCTCGATCGCGTCTTCTTCTTTCTTCTTCGAATCAAGAAGCGGCCCGAAATAGCGGATGATCTTGGTGCCCTTCTTGATCGGCTTGGTGGCGAAAAGGCCAAGTCCGGTGCGGGAGCGGCCGACGCGATAGGGTTTATTTGAGGGAATAGAGGGCATGACGACTGGATGACTGCACGCTTGCAAAAACGAGGAATTGAGAAGCCGCCCTTCTAGGACGATTCCAACCGAATGTCAGGTATTTCGCGACGTTTCCGTGAACCTTCCCCAGATTGCACATGTCTGATCTTCGAGGTTCCAGAAGAAATGAGTGGCAGGATGAAACGTTCCGCACAATTGATCGCATCGGCCGCAGCTCTGTTGTCCGGCCTGATGTCGCCGGCGAACGCCCAGACTTTCAGCAGCAGCTACACGTCGACCGCGCCAAAGGACTGCCATACGGTCCGCAAGCCCCAGTCTGACGGCGGCACGACGCAGGTCTGCCCCGGCAAATCGGGGCTGGTGGTACTGATCAGCGAGGGCGACCTGCGTGAAACCGTCTCGGTCGGGCGAAACCGCGAGGCCGCCGCTAAGGAGCCGGCCGCGGAGGCTTGGTTCGGCCCCTTCAATTCGACCAGCCAC
This sequence comes from Bradyrhizobium sp. 157, assembly GCF_023073815.1. Classification (NCBI taxonomy): domain Bacteria; kingdom Pseudomonadati; phylum Pseudomonadota; class Alphaproteobacteria; order Hyphomicrobiales; family Nitrobacteraceae; genus Bradyrhizobium; species Bradyrhizobium sp. 157. The sequence continues at coordinate 44,023 of NZ_JADPKF010000120.1, forward strand.
ACCGTCGAATGGCGGGCGGTCGATGGCAGGCCGTTCGCGATCATTCAGCGCTGGCTGATCGCCGATAACAACGACCTGGGCAAGACCGGAAGCCCGATCACGAAACCGATGCTCGCGGTGACGCGACTGCCGCCGGGGCCGGTCTGCCACGTCGCCTATATCGATGGCCAGGCCAACCGCAATGCCAACGAGCTCGCGCGCCAGGCCGCGGACGAATTTGCGCGTGATTTCAAGTGCGGCAAGGACGAAGTGAAGGTGATTGGCGAGCGCGGCCGCGCGGTGGAATTGGCAAGGCGGTGATGGTAGATGCAGTCTGGCGTTTTCTTGCCGCATTAACGTCAAAGCTTCAGGCTTGAGTGCTTGAACCTTGTCAAACCTAGTTATTTCACGGCACCATCCGGGGCAGCGATGCACATAAAACTCCTGGCACTCCTCATCGTCGGCATCGCCCTCTCCGGCTGCTGCGCCTCCGGAACTGGCTGCTCGACGCAGATGGCGGGCGCGCCGATCGCCTGGGATGGGTTGGGTGAACCGCCGTCGGCAAATGACGGGCCAGGCGAGGACAAGCGCCCTAAACGGAGAACCGCCCGCAATCGCGAGATCATTCTCGGCCCCCTGAACGAAGCCCCGCCCAGATCGGACACCAAAGCGCGCTACGACGAGTGGACGCGGCAACCCAACGAAGATGCGGAAGCCGACGCAAGGCTCGCACGGCAAACCAAGATTTGCAGGGGTTGCTAGCGGGACGCCAGCCGCAACCGTCGCCGCGCAACTCCATTCCGCCTGCGAACTCCCGCAGAGCGCCGCCGTCCTATGCCCCCGGCGGCCGCGGCACTGTCGAACGCAGCATCGCATCCAGAAGCTGGTCGACGCCAGTCCCCTCGGGCAGCCGGTGCAGGATGTCCTTGAGCCTTCCGTCAAGCAGCAGCGTGGTGAAGCCGTGCACCAGCGACCACGCGCGTGCGATCGCGGCGGCGTGGTCGAGCGACAAAGTCTCCAGCGCTTCGCCGGCGAGTTTCTCGTTGCGGCTGAGGCTCACAGCGGTGGCCAGTCCTTGGAATGAGGCCGTAGCCGCCTCGTGCAGCGAGGGCCGCGTCATGTCGAGCCGCTCGGTCCGGAACATCAGCCCGTACATGCCGGGGCGCGCCTGCGCATAGGCGACATAGGCCTTGGCGCGCGCCAACGCCTTCATGAGCGGCTGCGTTTCGGTGTCGCCCGCCGCGGTCATCGCCTCGTTGAAGCGCCGGAATCCGATGGCGGCAAGTTCGCTCAGAAGCCCGGTGAGATCGCCGAAATGATGGGTCGGCGCCGCATGCGACACGCCGGCCTCGCGCGCAACCGCCCGCAGCGTCAAGCCCGACAGCCCGTCGCGTTCCAGCACCCGCTCCGCCGCGGCGAGCAAGGCGTCGTGCAGATCGCCGTGATGATACGGGGTCTCGCCGGCCGGACGACGACGCCGGCTGGCCGGCCTCTCCGCCACGGGTTTCGCCGCCCTCCGCCTTGCGCCGGGGCGGATCGTCCTGGTTTCTCGAGATGTTCTTGCCATGCGATTCCCTTATAGTCACAATTTTTACACTGTAAAGATTTTGCTTGACGGCGGCTCGCGACGTCCCTACTGATATCTTTACGATGTAAAGATGAAGCCGGAGGAAACGCGATGCTCGACCAGGTAACGACCGAGATGGCCCAGACCAATCTGGCGCCGATCCCGATGGAATGCGATGCGCCGTTCCTGAAAGTGACCGGCGAATTGCCGCGCGAACTCAACGGCACGCTGTATCGCAACGGCCCCAACCCGCAATTCGACGCGCCCGGCGCGCACTGGTTCGTCGGCGATGGAATGCTGCACGCCTTCCATCTGGAGAACGGCCGCGCCAGCTATCGCAATCGCTGGGTCCGCACTCCGAAATGGCTGGCTGAGCACGACGCCGGCCGCGCGCTGTTCGGCGGCTTCGGCCGCAAGCTGCCGGGCGCACCGGCCGGGACCACCGACGATGGCGGCGTCGCCAACACCAATATCATCTTCCATGCCGGAAAACTGCTGGCGCTGGAGGAAGGCCATCTGCCGACCGAGATCGAGCCCGGCACGCTCAATCGTCTCGGCTATTGCGACTACAACGGCGCGATCAAAGGCCCCTTCACCGCCCATCCCAAGATCGATCCCGCCACCGGCGAGATGGTGTTCTTCGGCTACAACGCCGCAGGCCCCCTCACGCCCGCCCTCTCCTTCGGATCGGTCAACGCCGCGGGCGTGGTGACACGGTTCGATCGCTTCGAGGCCCCCTATGCGAGCATGGTGCACGACTTCATCGTCACCAAAAATCATCTGCTGTTTCCGATCCTGCCGCTCACCGGCAGCATCGAGCGCGCCATGACGGGCCGGCCGCCCTATGCTTGGGAGCCGGACAAGGGCGCCTATGTTGGCGTCATGAAGCGCAACGGCTCCGCCAAGGACATCGTCTGGTTTCGCGCCGAGTGCTGCTACGTCTTCCACGTCATGAACGCGTGGGAGGACGGCGACCGCATCATTGCCGACGTCATGCAGTACGAGGAGCCGCCACTGTTCACCCATCCCGACGGCACGCCCACTAATCCCGCCAAGTCGCGCGCCCGGCTGTGCCGCTGGACCTTCGATCTCGCAGGCAATACCGATCGCTTCACGCAAACCTGGCTCGACGACATTACCGGCGAATTCCCCCGCGTCTGCGATCGAAGCGTCGGTTCAGCCAACCGGCATGGATGGTACGCCTGCGCCAATCCCGACCTGCCGACTTCAGGCGGATTGTCGGGCTTGGTACATGTCGACGGCAATGGATCGCGGCTTGGCCAGTACCTGCTGCCCGCCGGCGATACGATCTCGGAAGCAGTGTTCGTTCCACGCGGCGATGACGCCAGCGAGGGTGACGGCTGGCTGATGTCGGTGGTCTGGCGAGCCCGCGAAAACCGCAGCGACCTCGCGGTCTTCAATGCCACCGACGTCAACGCCGGGCCGGTGGCACTGGTGAAGCTTGGACATCGTGTCCCCGACGGCATCCATGGCAACTGGGTTGGCGCGGCCTAAGCCATAGCCTCCGCGATGCCGGGGCGCGACGTTGTCGCGCCCCACGTTGCAAGCATCGGCCGGGTCGACGGCGTTACGATCACGATCACGCTCGTTTTGCTGCTCGCCTGCGCCCTCATGTTGCTCTCGCTCGCGATATTGCGCGCCTGGAGCGCCCGCAAACCGTTGCAAAGACAATCACACGTCGCCGCCCCCGTCGAATTTAGACAGTGTAAAGATTTTGCTTGACGAGTCCCGGCCCGGCTCCTAGTGTATCTTTACGGTGTAAAGATTAGCCCGAGAGGCTTCCATGACAATCTTCCTGATCCTTGCTCCCTTCGGCTCCTTCGCCCTGCTGATGCTGGTGACGTCGGCCCAGGTCAGCCTGTTCGCTTCGGCCGCGATCTGCCTTGCTGTCGTTGCCATCGACGTTGCTCGCGGCCGTTCGATCAAGGTGCTCGGCGCGGGCTGCGTCGTCGTTTTCGCCGGGATAGGCGCTTGGGTCACGCTGATCGACCCGAACCTGAGCAACTCGGCCGTCAAGCTGGCAACCGATGTCGGCGTGCTGGCGATCTCGCTGGCATCGCTCATCATCCGCAAGCCGTTCGTGCTGCAATACGCGCTGGAAGCCGTCGACAACGAGACCGCCAAGCTGCCCGGCTTCATGAAGGCGATCTATATCATCACCTGGGCCTGGACCGGCGCATTCGTCCTGATGATCGTCGGCAACATGCTGACGATCTATGTGCCGGGCTTCCCACTCTGGATCGGACTCGCCATCGCATTTGCCGCCCGCAACAGTGCCGCGTATTTCACGACATGGTATCCACAATATCGCAGGGCGAAGCATGTTGTCCCGCCGGCGAACGCCCTGCCCGGCGCCAACTAGATACGCTTCCAACCGAAACCCATCAGCAGAGAACAAAACGATGAAGGACGTATTCGCCAGACTGGGCGCCGATTTTTTCTCCACCATCCTGTTCATCGCAATCTACCTCGCGACTGACAATGTGCTGCTGGCGACCGGCGTCGCAATCGCGGGCGCCATCGCCCAGGTGATCTACTCGCGCGTCAAGGGCAAGGAGCTCGGGTACATGACGTGGGCCAGCCTGGCGCTGGTCATCGTGCTCGGCAGCGCGACGCTTCTGACCCACGATCCCCGCTTCGTGCTGGCGAAACCCGCAATCGGGCATTTCGCGATCGGCGTCATCATGCTCAAGCGCGGCTGGATGTTGCGCTACATGCCCTCCGTCGTGACCCAGACCGTTCCCGAATATGTCACCTTCGCGGGCTATGCTTGGGCCGCACTGTGTTTCCTACTCGCCGCCGGCACCATCGGTGTCGCGATGACCGGCGACATGAAGCTGTGGACGTTCTATGTGACCGTCGTGCTGGTAGGCGCCAAGATTGCCGCCTTCGCAATTCAATACGTCGCGTTTCGTATTGTGGTCGGCAGCCGAATTCGCGCCGCTGTCCAGCAAGCCTAAAGAAATACGCGTCAAAAGGACGCTTGAGACCGTTGGGCTTGTGTGGCGAGATAGGCTATACCGCGCACGAGTTTTGGCGGGACCCCGCAAACCATTCCGGTTTGCCGGGAAGAAATGTCGGGAGACAAAGATGGCCGTGGACGGAAATTGGAACATCACCATGAGCACGCCGATGGGCGAGCGCAAGGCGACGCTTTCGCTGCAAAGCGCCGGCAACACGTTGACGGGCACGCAAGGAGCGGACGGCAATTCCGGCGAAATCTTTGACGGCACCGTCAACGGCGACGACGTCGCCTGGAAGATCTCCATCACCAACCCGATGCCGCTCACGCTCGCCTTCACCGGCAAGGTTTCCGGCGACAGCATGTCCGGCGAAATGGGTATCGGCCCGATGGGCAGCTTTCCCTTCACGGGGGCGCGGGCCTGAGCCCCGCGGCGCGTCAGAACCAAATCTGCATGGATAAACCGTGCGCATCAAAGGGCGGCGATCCCTCGGGAACGCTGCCCGAAGGGTCATGCGCGGCGAGAGCTGCAGCACAGGCGTCTAAGACATCATCTGGCTTCGCTCCAGTACCTATGCGGGTGCGCGTAAGCCACCGTTCGATATCTTCGAAGCCTTCCCGCTTCAATAGCTTTTGCCGCAACAGGATTCCGGCTTCGGATTTCTTGGACTGCAGCGGTTCACCGCGGTTCAGTCGCCGAAACACGAGTTCGGGATGGGTTTCACGAATATCGAGAGAAGGATTTGCGCGGACAAAGGCATCGACCTGCATGATCTTGGAGCCGAGATGCCAGAGCTGGCGAGACACGCGCTTCTGTCCACGCCGCAGCGCCTCGTCATTTGCCCTGTCTGGGTGATCGAATTCTTCCCACAGCCACCGCCGCGCGCCGTTAAAGACACGGCAAGTATGCGGTCGCAATTTCTCGCGAGCCAGCAAATCGCAGCCTCGTCGACCGTCGTCGCCCATACCGATTGGGATGTCGATCGCTGCCCGGTCGAATGAAGCGGATAGTGCATCGGCAATGTCGCGATGGAAACTAATCTTCCGCTGGCCGTCGTCCAACGAAACGGCGACCCAGCCCTTGCTGAAACCGTCGAGGCCGAGCGCCCTCACCCCAGATTCAGTTCCTTGAAGAAGTCATTGCCCTTGTCGTCAATGATGATGAAGGCCGGGAAATCCACCACTTCGATGCGCCAGATCGCTTCCATGCCGAGTTCGGGATATTCCACCACCTCGACCTTCTTGATGCAGTGCTCGGCGAGATTTGCCGCAGCTCCGCCGATCGAACCGAGATAGAAGCCGCCGTGCTTCTTGCAGGCCTCGCGCACCGCGACCGCGCGGTTGCCCTTGGCCACCATCACCATCGATCCGCCCGCCGCCTGGAATTGGTCGACGAAGGAGTCCATCCGTCCCGCCGTGGTCGGGCCGAACGCGCCGGACGCGTAACCGTCGGGCGTCTTGGCGGGGCCGGCGTAATACACCGGATGGTTCTTGAAATAGTCCGGCAGCGGCTCACCCTTCTCCAGCCGCTCGCGCAACTTGGCGTGCGCGGAATCACGCGCGACGATCATGGTGCCGGTCATCGAGACGCGCGTCTTGATCGGGTACTTCGACAGCGTCGCCAGGATCTCCTTCATCGGCTGGTTGAGGTCGATCTTGACGACCTCGCCGCCGAGCGACTGCTCGACCGCGGGCAGATACTGCGCCGGATTGTGCTCGAGCTCTTCGAGATAGACGCCGTCCTTGGTGATCTTGCCAAGCACCTGGCGGTCCGCCGAACAGGAGACGCCGAGCCCGATCGGGAGCGATGCACCATGGCGCGGCATCCGGATCACGCGCACGTCGTGGCAGAAATACTTGCCGCCGAACTGCGCGCCGACGCCGAGCGACTGCGTCATCCTCAAAATTTCCTGCTCCATCTCGAGATCACGGAATGCGTTGCCGTCGGCCGAACCGTGAGTCGGCAGCGCATCGAGATAGCGCGCAGAAGCGAGCTTCACCGTCTTCATGCAGAGCTCAGCGGACGTGCCGCCGATCACGATGGCAAGGTGATACGGCGGGCACGCCGCCGTGCCGAGCGTGAGCACCTTCTCCTTCAGGAACGCCAGCAGGCGATCTTTAGTCAGAACGGAAGGCGTCGCCTGAAAGAGAAAACTCTTGTTGGCGCTGCCGCCGCCCTTGGCCATGAACATGAATTTGTAGGCGTCGTCACCCTCGGCGTAGATCTCGCACTGCGCCGGCATGTTATTGGCAGTGTTCTTTTCCTCGTACATCGACAACGGAGCCACCTGCGAATAGCGCAGGTTACGGCGCAGGTAGGCATCGCGCGCACCTTCGCTTAAGGCTGCCTCGTCGTCGCCGTCGGTGATGACGTTGCAGCCCTTCTTGCCCATGATGATCGCGGTGCCGGTATCCTGGCACATCGGCAGCACGCCACCGGCGGCGATGTTGGCGTTCTTCAGGAAATCGAAGGCGACGAACTTGTCGTTGTCGCTGGCCTCTTTGTCTTCCAGGATCGAGCGCAACTGCTTCAGGTGCCCCGGCCGCAGATAGTGATTGATGTCGCCGAAGGCGGCTTCCGATAGCGCCCGCAACGCCTCGCGCGATACCACCAGCATGTCTTTGCCGAGCACCTTCTCGACCCGCACGCCCTCGCTCGTGATCTTCTTATAGGGCGTGGTGTCCGGCCCCAGCGGAAACAGCGGCGTATGCTTGTAGGGCGGAACGGGTTTCTGGTCAGGAAAAGCGGTCGGGGCGTTCATGTCGATATCTCGGGTTGGAGCCGGCGGCGGCCGGAACGGCGCCGCGAAGATAGACCCGTTCTAAGCATTTTTTGACCAAAAGGAAGGTTTTGCTTGCCCCAAACGGAGGGACCGGAACGGGCAGTAACCGTAGCAGTACGGGCGATTGAACCGTTCCGGGTACGTTTCAGACAAACCGGAAATTCCAGATATTGCGCCCATCGATTGCGATCAGAAATGACCTCCGCCACGACATTGAACGATGAGGCCGCTGCGCCGATCCGCCCCCCGCGGTTGCTCGGGCTTTATCTGTTTCTGATCATCATGGCCGCCATCGAGGCCTTCGAAGGGCTCTCGCATTTGCCGATGCTGTTCGGCGATATGTCGGAAATTCCCGGCCCCGGCGTCGGTGGCGCGGTCATCAAGGCGTATGTGTTCAGCCATCCCGTGCTGGCGCTGGCGGCGCTGGGGTTTGCCACCGTTGGCCGGCTGCATTACGCCGTGATCGCGCTCGGCGCGCTCGTGCTGATGAACTGGCTGAACTACATGCCGTCGGTTGTGCGGCACGGCTTCGACTTCAGCGGCATCTCCGCCTTCCAGATACCCGTCCAGATCGTTGCGTTTCCGCTGATGGCTGCCTGCGCCATCGCGCTCGCAGCATGCAAGGAGCGGCTGGGGCTTGCCACCCTCCTGGTCAGCATTCCCACGCTGATCGACGTCCTCACCGTGGTCGTCAATATGCTCGGCGTGATCGTCTTTGCGATCGGCATCATGATTTACGGGTTCTGACACACATCAAGATCAAGTTGACTTCCGCGCGCCGCCCTTGCAGGAAATCCGCGCGCGGGTTTCAATGTGCGCAAAGGGGCATTCAGATGGCTTTGGGATCACAACTTCGCCGGTCGACCTTGCTTGCCGCCACGCTGGCGCTGGTTGCGACGGTCGGCGCATCGCCGGCGCAGGCCGACCGCTGCGACGATATCGCCAAGGAATTGAAGAACCAGATCGACGGCCTCAAGATCAGCGTCAATACCGGCAACATGATCTATCTGACGCATCCGGCGGCGAAAGAGCTGTCGCTCGGCTGCCGCGGCCGCAATTACTCCAACGAGCTCTACGCTAAGACGGACCGCAAGCCGAAGCCGCAATTCTTCGAACTGGTCGCCTCGGCCGGCGCCATCATTTTCACGATTCCGAAGCCCGACGTTGCGACCGGCTCCTCGCGCTGCATCAAGCGCATGGGCATCCTGCGCGGCGACAAGGTTTCCATGCGCTTCCGCCGGCTCAACATGGAATGCACACGCACCAAGACCGAAGCCTCGATCGTGGTGACCCGCGGCAAGGACGAATAGCCGGAGCTGCGATACATCGCATTCTAACGAAAGCGGCAGCGCTCCGTTCACCATCGGACGGGATTGACGCCTGCGGCGGCGAATGGCGGTTGCGGATTCACCAATCGTTCGTTTCAACCCAGCCACTGTCGGAGGCAACCAAAAGGATGCTTCCGATGAATGTCCCTGCTGTCGCCGCAACGGTCGTGGTCAAACCGCCTGAAGTCCCCGTGTTCAAGGCTCCCGACAAGACCACCGACGTGCAGAACGGCGCTGCCGCCGACGGCACCCGCGCGCCGCGGCCGACGCTGATTGCTCCCCTGCCGCCGGGTCAGGGAACGCGGATCGACCAACTGGCCTGACGGCAGGCCGCCTGCCCGCGGCAACCCAGCGCCGCAAGTTTGACGAAAAAATGCGCTATCCTGTTGCGCGTGGGGTAATGGAACCCGCGCATGATCGCCAAACTTCTGCTGCAGAACACCATCGTCGTCGTCGGCATGGGCGCGCTATTGTTCGCCGCGGCGGGGTCGCTGGACTGGCCGGGGGCGTGGGTGATGTTGATCGTTAGCGCGATCCTCGGTCCTGCCTGCGGGTTGTGGCTTGCCAAGACCGATCCGGCGCTGCTCGCCGAGCGCATGCGGCCGAAATTTCAGGCCGACCAGCCCGCTGCCGACAAAATATTCATGCTGATATTTGTCGCTGCGCTGTTGCTATGGCTGGTCGCGATCGGGCTGGACCGCCGCGCCGACGCCTCCGACGTTCCACTGCTGCTGCAGGCGCTCGGCCTCGCGATGTTCTTACTCTCGATCGCATTCATCATGTGGGTGTTCCGCGAAAATTCGTTCGCCGCGCCGGTCGTGAAGGTGCAGACCGCGCGCCACCAACGCGTGATCTCGAGCGGGCCTTACGCGTTCGTCCGCCATCCAATGTATAGCGCCATCATGCTGTACTTCATCGGAATACCGCTGCTCCTGGGATCGTGGTGGGGTGTGGCGTTCGCGCCGGTATTCGCCGTGCTGTTCGCCATTCGCGCCCGCATCGAGGAGCGCGCATTGGTCGAAGGGCTTCCGGGCTATGCTGACTACGCCGCCCGCGTGCGCTATCGTCTGGTGCCCGGAATTTGGTGAGAAGGATGACGGAGAGATGCCCGATAGCAAGACCTACACCGGCGGCTGCCATTGCGGCCAGGTGCGCTTCGAATGCACCACCGACCTCGCGATGGTCACGGCCTGCAACTGCTCGATCTGCACCAAGAAAGGGCTGCATTTCACCTTTCTCGACCCGAAAAGTTTTCACCTCCGCGCCGGCGAAGAAAACCTGAAGGAATATCTCTTCAACAAGCACGCGATCCACCACCAGCTTTGCGTCGATTGCGGCGTCGACGTCTTCGCACGCGGCAAGAAGCCCGACGGCACCGACGTGGTGGCGGTCAATGTGAGCTGTTTTGACGGCATCGAACTGTCGAAGTTGCAGATGACGCCGGTGGATGGCAGGAGCATGTGATACGACATCAGTCGTCATGCCCGGGCTTGTCCCGGCTATCCACGTCCTTTGACGCGGCGCGAAGAAAAGTCGTGGATGCCCGGGTCAAGCCCGGGCATGACGAAGGAGAGAGCTAAGACGCGATTCAAGCATCCAGCGACTTGTACCTTCGGAAAATCCCCTCCTCGTTGAATTCAATCCTTCGATCGCTCGCCAGATACGCCTTGATGTTCGGCCGCACCGCGACGCGGTCGCGCAGCTCGACGAGACCGGGAATTTCGCTCTCGAAGGCATTCATCCGTTTCGGAAACGCATAGCGCAGGCCTTCGACGATCTGAAACAGCGACAGGTCGACATAGGTCAGGCGGCGGCCGGTGACATAGGTCCCGCCATTGGCCTGCAGCAGATCTTCGAAATAGCCGAGATATTTCGGCACGCGCGACTTCCAGAACTCATCGGTGCGTTTTTTTGCCGGCGCTTTCTGCTCCTCATAGTACAGTGACGGCCCGAGCGGATGATGGGTGTCGTGAATTTCCAGCACCAGATCGGAAATCGTGAGCTGCAACTGATGCACCCACAACCTGCCGGCTTCCGCCTTCGGCGCCAGCCCGTGCCGCGAGCCCAGATAAAGCAGGATGTTGGCGGTCTGCCCGATCACGAGCTTCCCGGCTTTCAGGAATGGCGGCGCGAAGGGCGGCGTTCCCTTCCCGACTTCCATCATGCGCGTCATCGCGGCCATACCGTTGCCGTGGCGCGCCACGTCGGTATAGCCGGCGCCGGCCTCTTCCAGCGCGAGACGCACATACTCGCCGCGGCCCTGAATGGTCGGCCAGTAGTAAAGCTCGTAATGCATCGAAGGCACCTCCTGATGCCGGTTTGACAGGCCCAACAAATCATCCCGCCATTCGTTCGTCACGCCAGACGCTGCGGACTTGCTTCCGAAAGCGGCGCAAATAAAAAAGCCGCCTCTGGGGCGGCTTGATCGACAAAGCTTGAAAATTGACGAGCTTCACCGCCCGGCGCCGGGAATGTTGTCGACCAGAGCGACGTCCTCCTCGTCAGATATCGGATCGGCCGCAAATCGTTTCAATCGTCATCTCCACGGTGCCAGCGGCGCATCGGGCCGTAGCGTTCGCGAACGGCGTTACGCATGTATGTCGGTCGTCCGCGATCAGCGTCGATGCGGACGCTGCGCCGCTCGTAAATTCTCCGCCCACGGGCATCGTCCGTTGTGATGGTATCGACACGGGTGTGAACGCCGTTCGATGAGTTGGAACTGGAATTCGACGACGTGTTGCCGGCCAGCGCCACCGTTGTGGGCGCCAGGACGGTCAAAATCAACGCGACAAGCAGACGTTTCATGGCAAGGCCTCCAACCCGATCAAAACTCCCCAGACAATCAGGAGTTCCGAGATCAGGCGGCAGACCAGGCCCGTTCCGTCATCTACGATAACTTCCTCTCCCATAGGAGGAGCGCAAACCGCCGCCTGATCAGTTCGTCGCGAAACAATAAAACAGTCCATCACCGCCGGTGCTCTTCAGGTCGGCCTGCGAACAGCCGCCGTCGGGCCCGCGCGAGGGATGCGACGAATTCCAGGATTTCGAGGCGTCGTCGTCGCGCAGTCCCATGCGATCGGAATGTCCGACCATTGCGGCGCCTTGCGTCGAACTCGTCCAGTTCCTGCAGATGCGATCTTCGCCGGCGGTAAACGCGGTGCCGTCGGGCTGCGATCCCGTCAGTATGTCGTGGCGATTGGGCGTATCGCCGCGGCCATTGATGACCTCGCCCTTCTCGCTCAAGGCGGTCTGCTTGGTGAGGCCATTGGCGCCGTGCAGTTCGGCGACATCCTTGGCAACCACGACGCCCTTGGCGTTCTGCCATGGCCCCTTGCCGATACGGTCGCGCGCGTTCACCGCAGGTGCACCGTCGGCGCCTTGCGTTGAGAGATAGGCGCGCCAGGTTTTGCCTCCGGCACCGGCGGCCTGCGCCAGCGTCTGGCAATGATTGTCGGCGCCGGCAAGACCGCCGAGATTGCCGCCATTGCCGATGCCGTTGCTGGTCACGAAGAAGCTGGTATTGGCGGATTGCGCATGCGCAGGCGCGCTTGCGAGAATCGACATGGCGGCGAGGGCGAAGCACGCCGGCGAGATGATCCGGGCGAAGCTGTTCATGGAAGACCTCCCTTTGTGGACCGTGTCTCATCAACACGCGGCCGCAATCATTATTCCGGCAGGGCGAAGCCCGAAACGGAGCATGCATTCCCGCAAAGAAAAAGGCGCTGCGGAACAAGCCGCAGCGCCTTCTTCGTATTGGTGCAGACGATCAGTTGGTCTGCTGGATCGCCGAGAGTTCCCAGTCGCCGCCGCGGCGGCGGGCGAAGGTCCAAACTTCGGTGGTCTCGATCGGGGTTTCGCTGCCCGCGACCAAACGGCCCGTGGTGCGCTCAAGGGTCTTGTCGACCAGCGAGAACCGCATCGCCACGCTGGCATAATCGGTTTCGCCTTCGCGCCAGGCTTCCGCAAGATCGCCCTGCAGCAGCTTGACGTCGGACACCTTGTTGACGTCGTTGCGTGCCTTGTTCTCCTCGAGGTCCTTGGAGAAGTAGGACACCATCTCAGGCGTCGCCAGCGTATGCAGTTTGGCGACATCCTCGTTCGACCAAGCCGCCTGGACTTCGCCGAGCAGCCGCTCGAACGCCTCATAGTCGGCCGGCTGGATTTCCAGCGCCGGCTGGCTCGAACCCAGCCCAAAGCCACCCAGTCCGGAGCGGAAGCTGGTCTGGGCGCCGGGGTCAGCAGGCCCACTGGTGGGGGGCGCGTTGGCATAGGCGGAGGCCGGCGTATGGCGGCGCTGCCACCACGACATCGCCAGACGCACCACGATCACGATCAGCGCGATCTGCAGCAGCAGGCCGATGATCGAGGACAGGCCGCCGAGGCCGGAGAACAATCCGCCGCCGAACAGCATGCCGAGCAGGCCGGCGCCGAGGAAGCCCGCGGCGAGACCGCCGAGCATGCCCATGCCGGGCCGGTTGAAGAAGCCGCCCTTGTTGGCTGCGCCCGCGGCCGGATTACCCGCTGCGGGGGTGCCCGGCTGGGTAAAGCTACGGTTCATGGGTTGCGCCGTGCCCGGGGCGGTGGTCGTGCTCGGGGGCGCCGAATAGGTCTTGGATCCCCGCGAACCGGAGCTGCCGCCGCCGCCAACGCGAGCGTCAGCCGCATCGATTGTGATCGCCAGGGGAACCGCCACGGACAGGACAATGGCCATGGCCCGTACAATTCCGCGCGCAGTCTGCGTGAAATTCATGTCTTTTTCCTCTTTCCCCGACATGGGGAAGTGCCCCTAAGATGGGCAGACCGGCCCAAAAGTGAAGCCGCTATAGGGACGCATGGCTGCGGCCCTCGGTCGCGGGGATGTGACGATATAGCCGAAAAAGCTCACACCGGTGTGACGAACGGGCGCCCAAGATCGCTCAAGGTCGCCCGGGAAAGCGTGAGACCGGTGATCCAAACCTCAGGACGCGGTCATCGTCTCCTTGACCTTCTCGACCAGCGCGGAGAGCGCAAACGGCTTCGGCAGGAAGGCGAATTGTTCGTTCTCCGGCAAGCTCTTGTCGAAAGCCTCTTCAGCGTAACCTGAGACGAAGATGATCTTCAGGTTCGGATTGCGCTTGCGCATTTCGCGTAACAGCGTCGGGCCGTCCATTTCCGGCATCACCACATCGGAAACGACGAGATCCACCGCACCGTCCTTTTCGTCCAGCGCCTCCATCGCCTCGATGCCGTTGGAGGCCTCGATCACGCTGTAGCCGCGCGAGCGAAGGCCGCGCGCATTCAGCGACCGCAAGCCGTCCTCGTCCTCCACCAGCAGGATGGTGCCCTGCCCGGTCAGGTCGGGCCGCGGCTTCGGCGGTCCGGCCGCCCCTTCCTTGGCCGCGCCATTGGCCGCGGGCGCCTCCGCCTGCGCTTCCAGTTCGGGCCGATGACGCGGCAGGAAGATGCGGAACGTGGTGCCTTCGCCGGGCGTGGAGTCGACATAGACGAAGCCACCGGTCTGCTTGACGATGCCATACACCGTGGAGAGACCGAGCCCGGTGCCCTTGCCGACCTCCTTGGTCGAGAAGAACGGCTCGAAGATCTTGTCGACGATGTCGGCCGGGATTCCGGTGCCGGTATCGGAAATGTCGATCCGTACGTAATCGGCGGCCGGCATGCCCTTGTGCGAAAGCTGCGCGGCTTCGTCTACCGTCACGTTGGCGGTCCTTACCGTCAGTTTACCGCCATCGGGCATCGCATCGCGCGCATTGACCGCGAGATTGACGACCACCTGCTCGAACTGCGAGACGTCGACCTTGACCGGCCAGAGATCGCGACCGTGCACGAGGTCAAGCTTGACCTTCTCGCCGATCAGGCGGCGCAGCAGCATGGTGAGGTCGGAGAGCGCGTCGCCGAGGTCGAGCACCTGCGGCCGCAGCGTCTGGCGGCGCGAGAACGCGAGCAGTTGCCGCACCAGCGTCGCCGCGCGGGTTGCGTTCTGCTTGATCTGCATGATGTCCTGGAACGACGGATCGGTCGGCTTATGCGCGTTCAGGAGGAAATCGTTCGCCATCATGATGGCTGACAGCACGTTGTTGAAGTCGTGCGCGATACCGCCGGCGAGTTGGCCGACCATGTCCATCTTCTGCGACTGATTGATCTGGTTTTCGAGCGTGCGCCGCTCGGTGGTCTCGAGCAGATAGACGATAGCAGCTTCGGTATCGCGCTCGTCCTCCTCCACCGCGGTGACGAAGAACTGGCCCCAGCGTTCCCTGGCGCCGTCGAGCATGGCTTCGACGGGTGCGATGTCGCCCTGCCCTTCGGCCGCCTGGTTGATCGCCGCGATCAACAGGCCGCGGTCGCGCGCATTCACCGTGCGGAAGATCGACTTGTTGGCCGCGCCGTCCGAGCTTAGGCTTTGCGCGAGCTTGGCGAAGCGGGCATTGGCGCGCACCACGGTGCCGCCGCGGTCCACCGTCGCAATCGCCATCGGCGTATGGTCGAAGAACCGCATGAAGCGGACTTCGGCGGCACGTTCGGGGTCGGAATGCTCGTCGCGCGCGCGGCTGATCACGAGCGTGCGCGACGAACCCGGCGAGCCGTCGGCGCCGAAGGCGAGCTTGTGATAGAGCCGCACCGGCATGGTCTTGCCGCCGCGCATGCGCAGGTCAATATCGAACACTTCGGTTTTGACCTCGCCGGGTACCGCTACGATCGAGGTCAGGAGCGAGGCGCCATCGCCGGAGACGATATCGGTAAGCTTTAGCCCGCCGGATCCAATCTCGGCGAGATCGTAATCGAGCCAGTTCGCCAGCGTGGCGTTGACATAGATGACGTCGCCGGCCGGATCGACCGAGAAGAAGCCGCACGGCGCATGATCGAGATATTCGATCGCATGCTGCAGTTCCCGGAACACGTCTTCCTGACGCTCGCGGTCCCGCGTGATGTCGGCGATCGACCACACCGCGTATTTTGCTTCGCGCTTGCTCTGGCCGAGCGGGCGAACCCGCATCCGCAGCCAGCGGCCCTGCGCGCCGTCAGAGCCGGCGATGCGGACCTCCTCCTGCTG
Organism: Bradyrhizobium sp. 157; assembly: GCF_023073815.1. NCBI lineage: Bacteria > Pseudomonadati > Pseudomonadota > Alphaproteobacteria > Hyphomicrobiales > Nitrobacteraceae > Bradyrhizobium > Bradyrhizobium sp. 157. The sequence continues at coordinate 59,711 of NZ_JADPKF010000120.1, forward strand.
CCGCTTGCCTTCACGGGCGGCCTTGAGCAGACGGAACACGGCTTCGGAGACGTCGGGATTGCCGATGAAGACGCGCTCGACTGGCCGCACGTCCTGCGCGGTGGCAGCTCCGGTCAGCGCCTGATAGGCGGCATTGGAATAGACCACGTGGCCTTTGGGGTCGGTCACCGCCAGCCCATCATAGGCGTGGTCGGCGATGCGGCCCATTACCGGATCGTCGGCGCTGCGGTCGGTGAAGCGAATGATACCGGCGGCAAAGGCGAACAGATTGAACAGGCCGATCATGGCCAAAAGAGCCAGCACGCCGAGAATATAAGGCTGAGCCTGGGCGCGGCCGATGGTCATCAGGGCCACCGCCACCGCGATGATGCCGGCGGCCACCAGCAACACCAGCACGATGCTACCGCCCCGCCGCGCCGGCTCGTGGGCCGCGAAGGGCTCGGTGGGCGAATGGCTGTCGGTTTCGGCGGTCATCTGAAGAGGCACTGCCCGTCGGCAAGAAGGTGACGCGCGGGGTCACGCGCCGCTCTTGAGTGCCTGAATCGGACCCGCAAGCGCAAGTCCATCAGGCGGTTATTTGACAGGTTGAAGGCATTTCAAGGCGTTTTCCAGCGGTTCCCCTCACATTCCTCGGCTAGCAAACCCATTCTTGAGGCGCATGACATAACCGATGATCTCGGCCACCGCGTGATAGTGCTCGACTGGAATCTCCTCGTCGATATCGACGGTGGCATGAAGCGCGCGCGCCAACGGCACATTCTCCACGATCGGTATGTCGTGCTTCTTGGCGATCTCCCGGATCTTGAACGCGATGTTGTCGACGCCCTTGGCGACGCAGACCGGCGCCGTCATGCCGCGATCGTAGGACAGCGCCACCGAATAGTGGGTCGGGTTGGTGATGATCACGCTGGCGTTGGGCACGGCGGCCATCATGCGCTTCTTCATGCGCTGCTGGCGCAACTGCCGGATCTTTCCCTTGATGTGGGGGTCGCCTTCGGACTGCTTGAACTCGTCCTTGATCTCCTGCAGCGACATCTTCTGGCGCTCGAACCACTGCCGGTACTGGAAGAAGTAATCGGCGATCGCGACCGCGGCCAGCATTGCCACCACTGCGCCCATCAACTGCAGCGTCAGGTTGGTGGTGACGCCGAGGATCGCCGAAGGATCGAACATCAGGAACGATTCCAGGCGATCGCGTTCGGGCCACAGCACGGCCACCATGACGGCGCCGAGCGCAATCAGCTTGAACAGGCCCTTGGCGAAATTCGCCACCGCCTGTTTGCCGAAGATGCGCTTCAGTCCCGCGCCGGGCGATACCTTGCTGAATTTCGGTTTCAGCGATTCCGACGACCACACCAGCCGGTGCTGGATCATGTTGCCGGCGATCGCGGCAAGCGCCAGCATCAACAGCGGCACGCCGATCGCGCCGAGCACGGCATAGCCCAGCGCGTTGCCGAGCGCGAGCAGCGCCGCGCCGTCGGCGCGAAGCTGGCCTGCATTGGCGATCAGGTTGCGCAGCGGCATCAAAATGCCGCCGCCGATCGATCCCGCGAACGTCGACAATATCAGCGTGCCGCCCGCGATGATGAACCAGGTGTTGACCTCCTGGCTCTTGGCAACGTCGCCTTTGGCAAGCGCATCGTCGAGACGTTTTTGCGTAGGGTCTTCTGTTTTGTCGTCGGTATCGTCGGCCATCGCGGCGCTCTAGCATTTTGTTTGAGCATGATCGTCTCGGAAAACCGGTACCCACTTTTCCGGATCATGCTCTATTTCAGCGGCGTCAATTCGTGCATCACGCCGATGAAGTAGTTGAGATAAGTCGCCATCATTCCGGTGAGGACGAGGGCGAAGATCAGAAAGCCCACCATGATCGACAGCGGCACGCCGACAAAATAGACCTGCATCGCCGGCATCAGCCGCGCCAGCACGCCAAGGCCGATATTGAAGACGAGGCCGAACACCAGAAACGGCGCGGAGAGCTGGATGCCGATCTTGAATGCAGTCGCGAAGGCGCGCGTGGCAAGCGCCGCCACGTCGCCGCTCGGCATCAGCTCGCCCGGCGAGAAGATACGGTAGCTCTCGTTCAGTGCCGCGATAACGAGGTGATGGGTGTCGGTGGCGAACAGCAGCGTCATGCCGAGAATGGAGAGGAAGTTGCCGATCAGCACGCCCTGCTGTCCTTGCGTCGGATCGACGGCGGTGACGAAGCCGAGCCCGAGCTGCTGGGCGATTACCGAGCCTGCCACCGCAAGCGCCGCCAGCGTCACGCGCGCCGTGGCGCCGAGCACGATGCCGATGGCGATCTCGTGCACCAGCAGCACCCCGATCGCAGTCATCGAGGTCAGGTCGATCTGGTAGGCGGTGCGGTGCAGCGGCAGGATGATCAAAGTCAACAGCAACGCAATGCCGAGCTTGATGCGCACCGGGATATTGCTCTCGCCAAACCCCGGCAACAGCATCACCATAGCCCCCACGCGGGCGAACACCAGCATGAAGGTGGCGGCAAGGGCCGGCAGCAGCGATATGTCGACGCGCATTTATTCACAATGCATCAACCGCCAATGATTCGCGACGATATCCGCATCATGTGACTGTGCATCGAATCCGCCATGAACGGTAACGCCAGCAATAGCGTCATGAAAATTGCGAGGATCTTCGGCACGAAGATCAGCGTCTGTTCCTGAATCTGCGTCAGCGCCTGGAATAGCGAGACCACGACACCGACCACCAGGCCAATCACCATCAATGGCGACGACACCACCACGATGGTCCAGATCGCATCGCGCGCCACGTCGAGGGTTTCGGGGCCGGTCATTGTTGTGTTCTCGCTTGCTCTGAACTCACTTTCGTCATTCCGGGATGGTCCGAAAGGACCAGACCCGGAATCTCGAGATCCCGGGTTCGATGCTACGCATCGCCCCGGGATGACGCCCCCAAGGGGCGTCAGATCGGCATCTTCATGATGTCTTCGTAGGACTGGATCACCCGGTCGCGCACCGACACCAGCGTCGAGACCGCGACGTCGGTCTCCGCGACTGCGGTCACCACGTCCATGACGTTGGCTTTGCCCGCGCTCATCGCCATGGTCTGGGCGTCGGATTTCTTGCCGGCATCCAGCACGCTTCCCACCGCGTCCTTCAGCAGCGCGCTGAAGGACGGGCCGCCGGTGGATTGGCCGCCCTTCTCGGCGCCGCCGGATTCCATGATGCGCGAAAGCGCGGCGTAGGCGTTTGCTGCAACGGTCGGTGAAGCCATTTTCTATGGTTCCTGTTCAGGCCTTGAGGATGTCGAGGGTGCGTTGAATCATGCGGCGTGTGGCGCTGATGATGTTGAGGTTGGCTTCATAGGACCGCTGCGCCTCGCGCATGTCGGTCATTTCGACCAGCGGATTGACGTTCGGATATTTGACGTTGCCGGCAGCATCCGCCGCCGGATTGCTCGGCTCGTGCTTGACACGAAACGCCGACTGGTCGGCCCTGACCTTGCCGAGCGTCACCACGCGGGCGTCCAGCGTGCGGTCGAGCGCCGAGGAAAATGTCGGCACCTTGCGGCGATAGGGATCGCCGCCCGCCGATGGCGCGGTGGACTCCGCATTGGCGATATTTTCCGAGATCACCCGCATCCGCCCCGCCTGCGCGCGCAGGCCGGAGGTCGCGATATTCATCGAGCGGGCGAAATCGCTTCCATCATCTGCCATGATCCGGTTCTCCTAGTCGCGCCGCGTCAGCGCTTTCCGATGGCGGTTTTGAGCAGGCCGAGGCTGCGGCTGTAGAGCGAAGTGGCGGCCGCGTAATCCATCTGGTTGGCCGAGACCTTCAGCATTTGGTCTTCCAGATTGACCGAATTGCCGGCAGGCTTGGTCAGAAAGCCGCTCTTGCCGCCATCCCCCCTGAAGCTCTGCCCCCCGCCGGAGACGCCGATATGGGTGGCGCTGGTGCGCAGCATGGCGAGCGAGCCCATCGCGCCGCTGACGTTCGCGCCCTTGTTGTCGAATTTCGGCTCGACCAGGTCGCTCGGCTTGAAATTCGGGGTGTTGGCGTTGGACACGTTTTCGGCGAGCACGCGCTGGCGCTCCTGGTGCCACTGCATCTTGGTGCGCAGCGCCGACAGGATCGGAAGATCGTTGATGGCCATCGAGCTGTTCCCCGTTAACCTCTGGCAGGCGCCGCGAGGTAGGCAGAATTTGCCCGGTGTATGGTTAACGGCTGGTTAAAGTCACGCCTGCGGCGTGGCCGTTCGCGCCAATGCCTGCTGATAGCGCCAAAACGAGCGCATTTTCGCCACGAAAACTGCGTTAACCAGCAGCAACCAACCCGGCGTGGGGCGCTCAGAAGTCGTTTTGGGTCAAACGATTCTTGGTCTATTAATTAACCGGATGGCGGCGTTCGCCGCGGGGATTAAGAAATAAGGCTGATCTCGGGCATGATTCGCCGGTTGCGGATCGCTCAGGGCATGATCCGGCAAACGGGAACCGCTTTCCCAAAGGGAACGTGCTCGGACAGGAAGACCTAAAGACCGCACTCGTCGAAGCCAGCATCAAGAGAACGGCCCGTGGCCGGGGACTAAAGAATGCAGACACTGACATTCCTCTTCGCATTCATCGCCGTTCTGGCGCTGATCGGCGTGGCCGCATGGCTGGTCCGCCGCTTCGCCAACAACCGCCTCGGCGCCAACACCCAACGCGGGCGGATGCCGCGGCTTGCCGTGATCGACGCCGCCGCCGTGGACGGCCGCCGGCGCCTCGTGCTGGTACGGCGTGACAATGTCGAGCATCTCCTGATGATCGGCGGTCCGAGCGACATCGTGGTCGAACCCAACATTGTGCGCGCAATGCCCAACCGCGATCAGATGGCACCGCGCCCGGCGGTCGGCGAGCAGCCGCCGCGGATTGCGCCGCTGCCCGATGCCGCCTGGAGCGAGGAAGCGGCGAGAGCCGATTTGCGAGCGACGGACGGTTTCGATCATCACGCCGAACCGCAAATGCCGGAGCCGCGCCCCGCACGTCCCTCCTTTGCAGACGATCTCCGCCGGCCCGCGCCGCCTTCGATGCCGGAGCGTCGCAGCGATCCATTGACGGGCTTTGCGCCGGAATCGATCACCGGTCGTCCCGAAGCGGCCCCGCCGCGCCTGACCCGCAACGAACCGCTGATGCCGCGGCCGCAGCGCGAGTTGCCGCAACGTGAGTTGCCCAAGGCACCACCGGTCCGTGAGGCGCCGCCACTTCGTGAGGCAGCGTCGGTCCGCGAGGCACCGCCGGGCCGTGAGGCACCACCTGCCCGCGAGGTACCTGCGGTTCGTGAGGCGCCGCCGGTTCGAGCGCCCGAACGCGCCGCGGCACCGCCGCCTCCGCCCCCTCCACCCCCCGCGCCGCCGAGCGCCGACCAGAATCTCGCCGAGATGGCGCAGCGGCTGGAAGCCGCCCTGCGCCGGCCGGCCGAACCGGTAGCGCCGCCGGTAGCGCCGGAAACGCCGCCTGCCCGTACCTCCCGCAGCGAACCTCCCGCTCCCACTCCCGCTCCCACACCCGCTCCGCAGAAGAGCGGCTTCGAGAATCTCGAAGACGAGATGGCGTCATTGCTGGGCCGTCCGAAGAACCCTTCGTGAGGCCGGCGACTTCTCCGCGTAGAGTTTTATTTTTCTTAGTCCTGACCGTCGCCGGATCGCTCGCCGATCCGGCGCTGGCGCAGGACATCAGCATCAATCTCGGCCAGGGCGGCGGCGGGGTGACCGAGCGCGCGATCCAGTTGATCGCGCTGTTGACGGTGCTGTCGATCGCGCCCTCGATCCTGATCATGATGACGTCGTTCACACGGATCGTCGTCGTGCTGTCGCTGCTGCGCACTGCGCTGGGCACCGCGACCGCCCCGCCTAACTCCGTGATCATCGCGCTTGCGATGTTCCTGACCGCTTTCGTGATGGGCCCCGTCCTGCAGAGGTCCTATGACGACGGCATCAAGCCGCTGGTCGCCAACCAGATCGGGGTCGAGGAAGCGCTGCAAAAGGCCTCTGTGCCGCTGCGCGGCTTCATGCAGAAGAATGTCCGCGAAAAGGATCTGAAGCTGTTCGTGGACCTCTCCGGCGAGCCGCCGCCGGCGACGCCGGAAGACCTCTCGTTGCGGATTCTCGTCCCGGCCTTCATGATCTCCGAACTGAAACGCGCCTTTGAGATCGGCTTCCTGCTGTTCCTCCCCTTCCTGATCATCGATCTCGTGGTGGCATCCGTGCTGATGTCGATGGGTATGATGATGCTGCCGCCGGTCGTGGTGTCGCTGCCGTTTAAGTTAATCTTTTTCGTGCTGGTCGACGGCTGGTCGCTGGTGGCGGGGAGCCTGGTACAAAGCTATGGGGGGAGTTAGCGGCAATTCCCGGCGTTTCCGCAAATAGGTCAATATTAGTTACGTATTTGCAGCGGACTTTCCCGGGGAATTTAAGGTGAGATTAGTTCCTTCGTGCACAATGGCTGCCAGGGAACAGACTTACCGCACGCATCACCGGATCAGAGATGGCAGGCCAGCCGATCGGCGACATGGACGTCGAATACGCCACGACGATCGCCGACCGGGCCATGCGGTTGATGGCGCAGCAGTCGGTCCCTCCCACTCCCACGAATTTCGCTGTCTGGTTCGAATATTCGCTCGGCAGTTCGCTGGCGCTGCGAAAGACGATAGACATCCTGGTCGCAGGCAAGCGCAAGTTCGACGCGGCAACCAACCATGAGCTCTATATTACCTACGTGGCGCCGCAGTCCGGCGCCGATCCGTTCGGCGACCTTCCCGAGCAGTTGAGCGGCCTGATCGAGACCGCCCAGCAATTCCTCAATACCGCAGTCACCGACAACCGCACCCACATCAAGGCGCTCGGGGAAGTGTCATCCGAAGCCGCTGCCACCAGTGATCCGCGGACGATTATTGCGAAGCTGGTCGACGAGTTGTCAAAGGCGACGGCGCGCGCCGCAACGCTGGAGGCAAACTTCGCCGCCACCTCGGAGGAACTCGACAGCATCCGCGACTCCCTGAAGGCAGCCGAGCAACGCTCCAACACCGATGCACTGACCGGGCTTGCCAACCGGCATTCGATGGATGAATTTCTTCGCCTTGCCCAGATCGCTGCGATGGAAAAGGACGAGCCGCTCAGCGTCTTCCTGATCGACATCGATCACTTCAAGAAGTTCAACGACGATTATGGCCATCAGGTCGGCGATCAGGTGCTTCGGCTGGTCGCCAAGGTCTTGCAGGAAGGCGTTCGCGAAGTCGATCTCGCCGCGCGCTACGGCGGCGAGGAGTTGATCGCGGTGCTGCCGGGCGCCGATCTGCAGGCCTGCACGGCCGTTGCTGAACGCATTCGCCGCCGCATTGCCGAAGCGAAGCTGACACGCCGTGCGACGGGCAAGGAGATCGGCAGCATTACGGTATCAATAGGCGTGTCACAATTCCGCCTCGCCGAATCCGCGGAAGCCATGATCGAGCGCTGCGACCGCGGGCTTTATCAAGCCAAGCGACTCGGCCGCAACCGCACGGTGACGGAAACCGAGCTCGAACCCGAGGCCGGCGCGGCCTAGCATTCATCGGTTCTGATTGGATCCGAACCGGGCCTTCATCCTTCCACGACGCGCTTTCCTGATGCGGACCGGCGTCCAAATGGCCCGCAGGCCAACAGGCTATCCGGCCGGCCGGTGGCCAAAGCCCAGCAAGTCCTTCAGATTGGTCAGTATGCCATGCGCGGACTCGTGGGGATGGCGTTTGCACGATCCGAGAACGTGGTGCAGGCCATCCGGGAGGCCCTGATACTCGATTTGCAGATCTGCGACGATCGCCGCCATCAGCTGATCCAGCCGCCGACCCCAGCCAGATGTATCGAGCTCCTCGATCCTAACCTGCAATGCATCTTCAATCGCGTATATCTCGGTGAGAATGTCCTTGGCGATCATGACGCGATTGCTCTTCAGGGCCTGCCTTAGCGCCAGCCGTTTGTCGTCGAGGTGATCGAGCACCATCGACACGCTGGCGGCATATCGCGTCGATGCAATCTGCGAGGCGCGTTTGCCCAGCGCCATTTTGGTGGCGAGACGGATCAACTGCCATGGCGTCTTGAGATGCTTGGCCACGATCGTCAGCGCGAACGGCACCTCCCGTGGATATTTGGCCGCGAAGGCGTCGAGCTGCGCGCGCACAGCGGCAAGCTCCCGGACATCGAGATTGTCTATGCTGGACGGCAGCGCCTTGTTGAAGGCGACGATGGCGTCAGCGATCAGCAAGGCCGACACGATCTTCTTCAGATCGCCGATCGCGCCGCGCGAGGCGGTATATTGTGCAAGCCCGACACGCGTCCGCTCGACGAGTTCTTCGGAAGCCAGTGCGCTCTCGAGGCATTTGGCGACCTTGTGCTGAAATCCCGCCGCGATGCGGCGGGCTTCGCGCGCATTGTCCACGACGAGAACCGTTTTCATCTTCTCGGAGTATTCCTGCGCCAGCGTCGGCAACAGCGACTTGTTGATCCATTCCCAGATCGCAGCCAGGCAGCCGCGCGAGATCTGGCCGGAATTGGCGAGCTCCGGCGCGCGATCAACGAACAGAATTTCGATGGGCTCAAAGAAGTAGCGCGACGGATTGCCGACCCGGCTTTGGGACTGGCCGCTGTTGCGAAACTCCGCGCGCAGTTCCGCCAGGATGAGGTCCGAGCACGGCATGTCCTCGCCGTACATCTGCATCCGCTCGATTTCGATAAGTAGATTCCTGCGCGCCTGCGACGTTATCTGCCGAAGATACTGCTGGATCCGGTCGGTTTGCTCGTTCGCCATTGCTCGTCATACCGCTGCATCTGAAACGCCGGTCGGTACCGGTCATTCAGCGGCGGCGCGTTGGGCATCCGCATTGTACCGGGCATTGCCTCGATCACGGACCAGTCCTTCGACCAAGCCGTTCAATGACCGGTAACGCGGCAGTTGATGCCGTCCCCTGATGCTCGTGGACCAGCCGGTGGCAAACGATCGAATGAAATTGCTGCACGCAACGCGTGCAATTGTGAATACCCAATCGTGAATCAGTGGCTAATTTCCCGGGCCGGGAAAATACGGATATCGCCGCAGGATTCGGGCAACGGACCCCAATTGCCGTGTTTCGCGGAGCAGAAAAAGCGGCAGTCCGCTCCGGCGTGGAACAAATGCCGCAATCCCAGCTTATGGTAGACGCCCTACAGCCGGGAGTGTTTCATGAAAATCGCAGGGATGATTATGGCTGCCACCGCGGCCCTCAGCATCGCCGGGACGTCGGCTCTGGCCCAGCAAACGCGGATCGGAATGGTGACCAAGATAGATCGGATCAGCGGCACCATCTCGATCAAGGATATGCCGGAAGGCACCACCGGTGCGAACACCGGCGCGGCGACCGAAGAGTTCAAGATTCAGGATGGCGCGCGGCTGAACGCCCTGCACGCCGGCGACAGGGTCACCTTCGCCGTGAACGACACGCCGGGGACCAAGACCATCACGAAGATCGACAAGACGGACGCGGTCACCAAGATCGAGAAGAAATGAGGCATTGCCGACGCGCCATCAGCCTCGTGATGTCTCGCTTGGGTTGGCGAATAGCGATGCCCGGAATGCCTTGGGTCCGGGCCTCCAACTTCACTGCGCGATAAGATCCGGGTGAAGAGCGCGAGGCTCGTCTCCGGACAGTGCTTCGCATCGCCGGAGGAACCGAGGGCTCGTGACGCGGTAACGTTAGCGTGGCGCCCGCTCGAGCGAGGCGCGAATTTCAGCGACCGCTTCGTCGCAATATTCGTTCAGTTTCTGGAATCGCTGCTGCAGCGCCCGTCGTTTTCCGGCGCGTTTCGCCGGCCCCTCCCGGTCAATATTGAACCTATCGGCAGGCGATGGACAGGACGGGGCGGCCTCCGCGGTTGCCAGCGCTGCTTGCATCGACGTGTCGCAACCGTTGGCGGAACACATTTTGCACGCCTCACAAATGCAGAGTCCGGCTGGATTCGATCCGGTGGACATTCTCGGATGCTGGCGCGCTGGTACTGCGACCTTGCACGGCACAGTGTGTTGTTTGGATGCCCGGCCGGGGCCGATTTGGTGGCGAAAGGTAGATATCGACGGTGAACGCGCCGGCTGACCTCGTATTCTTACGGACTCAATTCTCCACGATTAAGATGCAATCGATAGCCAGTTTCGCCAGTGCTTTCCTTTGTTGTTTGCTCAGCGATTCGTTCAATATGTCCGCCAAGCCTTCAGAAACCGGTCTGCCGCCGCGCTGCGAGATCTGCGGCGCAGGTACGACCCGGATCGGAAAGCTGCCCCGGATCGGACTGCGCCCGCTCGTTTACGTCTACAAGTGCGACGCCTGCAACCAGATCACGTCGGTCGAGCCTGAGCGGCAGGACAGCCCCACCATCAGCCCTACCGTCACCCCGCCGATGCCGAAGTCGCGCATCAAGAAGACCCCGCACAGGATCACCCGGCGAGAGCCACACTGATCGCCGGTCACAGCACCGGCGAGAGATCGAGGCTTCAGGCGCGCCTTTGCTCGTGCTGAAAACGCCGCGATTGCGGCTGGACCGGGTTTCTTCCCGGCCATGCCGCATGTAAAAGCTTCGGCCAAATTCCATATGAATAAGAGGCAGGGGCATGTCCGAGGGCTTCATTGACGAACTGCACAACGCGCTCGGCAAAGGCGCGGTGCTATCAGACGCTGACATCGACGCGCGCTATTACCACGACATCGCCGGCAATCCGGTGCCCAAACCGCGCGCAGTCGTCCGCCCCAGAACGACGGAGGACGTCTCCGTGCTGCTGCGGCTCTGTCATCGCGAAGGCGTACCCGTTACGACGCAGGGCGGCATGACCGGGCTGGTGCGCGGCGCGCTGCCGAATGCGAACGAAATCGTGCTGTCGATGGAGCGCATGAACAGCGTCGAAGAGGTCGATGTCTCCGCCGGCGTCGCCATCGCGCAGGCCGGCACGCCGCTGCAAAAACTGCAGGAGCGTGTCGAGCAGGACGGCCTGATGTTTCCGCTCGACCTCGGCGCGCGCGGCAGTTGCACCATCGGCGGCAACATCTCGACCAATGCCGGCGGCAACCGCGTCATCCGTTACGGCATGACGCGTGACCTGATTCTCGGGCTTGAGGTCGTCACCGCCGACGGCACCGTGCTGAAGGGCCTGCGCAAATACATCAAGAACAACACCGGCATCGATTTAAAGCAGCTTTTCATCGGCAGCGAAGGCATCCTCGGCGTCGTGACGCGTGCTGCATTGCGAGTCTTTCCCGCGCCGGCGGAGCGGCAGGTGGCGCTATGCGCCCTGCCCTCGTTCGGCCAGGTCATGGCATTCCTGAAGCTGGCGCGGCAAAGTCTCGGCGGCGAATTGACCGCATTCGAAGTGATGTGGAATGCCTACTACCGCCTCACCGTCGAGCGGGTGAAGGGCGTGGCCGGACCGCTTCCGACCCATCATCCTTTCTACGTTCTGCTGGAAGCTTCCGGCAGCGATCCCGAGCGCATCCATGCCGATCTCGAGAAGCTGCTCGAAACGGCGATGGGCGACAACCTGATCCTCGACGCCACGCTCTCGACCTCGAATGCATCGGCCGCCACGATCTGGCGCATCCGCGATTCCAGCGTCGAACTGGGCCGCACCTTCCCTTACACCGCCCGTGTCGGCTTCGATGTCAGCCTCGCTATCGACCGGATGGAGGAATATGCCGACACGATCGGATCGCGGGTCAGGGCCATTGATCCGCACGCGTTCGCCATCGTGTTCGGCCATGCCGGCGACGGCAATCTGCACGTCAACGTGCATCACGAGCACACACCCGACAAGCACGATGAATTCGAGAAGCTCGTCTACGACATCACCGGCGAATTCGGCGGCTCGATCTCGGCCGAACACGGCATCGGCATCCTGAAGCGGCCTTACCTTAAAATGAGCCGCACCGAAGAGGAAATCGAAACCATGCGCACGCTCAAGCGCGCGCTCGACCCGAAGAACATCCTGAACCCGGGGCGAATTTTTACGGTGTGATAGGGCGACCGCCCTCAGCTCCTTTATACAGCCGTTATCGAGGCCCACGGAAGCGCGGCGCGGCGCGTTACTGCGCCGCCCTCGTTTCGGCAATGATTCGCAGCGAAGCGGCTTGGCTCGCATCCGGCTCCGAGCCGGTAACGACCGGGTCCGTCAGCGATGGCGGCAATTTCTGCACATGCTTGGTAAAGATCCTGACGATCTGTCCCTTCACGCATGGCCCTTTGTCGAAAATATCGGATGCGATGCTCTCGACGGTATCCCTCAAGGACAGGAACTGCGCCTGCCTTGCCATGCTTTCCGTTCCTTTGACGCCTCCGAGTTCATCCATCGCGGCGTCGCTGATCTGACACTCGACCGTGTCCGCATCGTTCAGCATGGTGAACCTGAACGCCAAGCGTTCGTTATCGTGTCCTATGATTCGGTCCCGGGTCAGTGGCATCGGACGGCCCGTCTTGGGCGATTGGCTAGAGGCAATTGCAGGAGGCGCCAGGAAGACGCTGAAGTCTTTCCTAATGGACCAACTCGTCAAAAATTGGGCTGCAGCACGTCGGACCAGGGATCGCCGCGAAGGCAGCGCGTTTGCTACAGATCGACCTGGTGCGAGGGCCGGACCTCTTCATACCTTTCCCTTCCAGATCAGCCATCGGTAGATGCCGAACAGGTTGATGAGTGTCACCACGACGTTTTGCACCATCAGCGCATATTCCGCAGTTAGGTAGCCGACGATGATCCAGATTATCGATGCTGCGCTGAGCACCACGAACGCCCAGCCGGTAATTCGTGGCCGCGCCCGGGCAGCCAGAACCAGCCCGGCGCCGATCGTGCCGGCGGTCGCCACCCAGCGCAGGATTTCATCCATCACGCTCGCGCTCCGCAGAAAGCCACGAACGTCCCTCCGCGATTTGCCTATACGGGTGCAGTCGTGGACAAGCCAGCGGGCTGAAACTTTTCCTCCTCGTGCGCTGACCACCACTCCACCACCGCTCGAGCGACCTGGTCCCACAGCAGCGTCGGAAGATCGGGTACCGCGATCCTGACCACGTGACGATTGCGTGCGGTATCACGAAACCACTCCGCTGCGCCGAAATCGAAGCCGAAACTCCCCGCATGCCGCAGCGGCAATCCGGCTCTTCGCAGGTCGTCGCACAAATCCGCCGCCACTTGCTTCGTCTGCTTCTCGTCGAGCATTCGCTTCGGCGCCAGTGTGACATAGAGACCGTGTGCGAAATGCAGCTCCGCCGATGAAGAGAGCCCGGACGCAAAACAGCGTGCCGTCCGCCTGCTGTTGCGCAAAATGGCCGCCACCCGCCTGTCAGTCAGAGCCCGGTAGGCTTTCGCTCCGACGTAGGGCGGGAAATGCGCAGGCACCGCCGCGCCGCCGAACAGTCGCACGGCATTGCGCGTTTCGTTGGCGAGGTCCTCCAGCCGCTCCCGCTTGGCCGGGGCGACATGCTTTTCGCAGGTGACGAAAACGACCGAGCCGAGCCGGCCGTACTCCACCCCGAGGGAGTCGAGCTTGGTATGGCTGCGCACCAGCGCGATCGGGACTTTCCAACGTCGCGCCCAGCTCACAACCCGGCGGATCCGCCCCGAGCCCGTCGAGAAGCAGGTCGTGTCGAAAATCACGAGATCGAGGCGCGGCCTTGCACAATGGAGGGTCGCCTCGAATGCGGCAGCGGGCGTGCATGAATCGAACAGAAGAATTCGCGGTCGATCAGCACAAAAGGCGACCTCGTCAGGAGAGCTTTTCAGCGGGATCAAGCGAAACTGACGTGCATGATTTTCGATGAGCTCCAGGGTCTCGCCATAGGCGGCAGGCAAGGCGAGGATGTCCGCCTCGGGCACCAAGCGTGCGAAGGCCAGCAGCAGCGCCGATATCGCCGCCATCCCGGAGGACGTATAGATGGTCTGGTTCGCCGCTGTCGAATGGTCGAACTGGTAAAAGGATGGGCCGCGCACTTCGAGGTCTGCACGCTGATAGTCGTAGCTGAACTGGAACGGCCCGGCGCGCAGGCGGCCCGGATGTGCCCAGGCCGTTTCCGTGAACGCCCAATCGTGCAGTGCATGCTCAGCCTTCAGGGCGGCGGCGACGTGAAACTTGTGCTCAATCACCTCAGCCACCGAGATCGGACGCCGCAGCGCCAAAGGAGCGCTCAGGAAACCGTTCAGCAACGTGATTTCCCTGTGTTTCCTGTCGAGATAAGCCTCAAATGTTTCCATGGCTGGCTTCGATCGATCCTGCCTCGCGATAACGTGTCGAGAGGGCATTGGGTCCACGCCATGGGGAGATGCATCCGGCTCGCCTTTGGCCCCCTCAACCTTTCCAGCCGGCCTTGCGCAGGCCCTCGATCAGATGCGCGTGATCATCCGGCCGAAACCAGGGGGCTCTGTTGCGAACATACATATCGAAGGCCGCCGGTGCGTGGGAGACGGCCAACTCCAATGCTTCGCTCGCTTCTGCAATGCGCCCAAGCTGGCCCAGCCCCGCCGCAGACCAGCGGTAGATCATCGGAAAATCGGGATACGACCGCAACAGCCGCTTCGAGGCCTCGATCGAAGCGTCGTATTCACCGCCGAAATATAGACCGCACGCAATGTGCAATAAACGTACTGCCAGATAGGGATCGCGCGGATCGAGCCTGAGACACTTTTCGAGAGCCGTGAGCCCCTCCTTCGGCCGTCCGGCGAAAATCAGCGTCGCGCCTCGGTGGCCGTGCGCGATCGCCAAATTGGGACTCATCGCGAGAGCTCGCTCGATCTCCGCCAACGCACCGTCTGCCTCGCCGCGGGAATGCAAGGCCCAGCCGAGGCATGAACGGGCTTCCGCATCGGCCCCATCGAGGGCGACCGCTCGGCGGGCCAAGCCCTCGGCCGAACGTTGCGCCTCTGCCAAATCCAGCGTTTGGTAAATTGCGGCCGCTTGCAGTTGATATAGAGCGAGCGCGCTGTAGCCGCCGGCAAAGGTCGGATCGTGATCGATTGCCTGCCTGAAAAATTCCGCTGCCCTCAAATCGTCATCCAGCGTGGCTTTGCTCAGATGCCACAGACCGCGCTGATAGGCCGCCCAGGCATCAAGGCTCCCCGGCGGCTTGCGCATCGCTCGACGCAGCTCAGCGTCTGCAATTGCGGGGGCTAGCGCGGTGGTCAGCGCCTCGGTGAGTTCGTCCTGCACAGCAAAAATATCGGCAAGATCGCGGTCATAACGCTCCGCCCAGACATGATTACTGGTTTCCGCCTCTATCAGCTGCGCGGTGACGCGGATGCGGTTACCCGCCTTGCGCACGCTACCTTCGAGCACATAGCGTACGCCTAGCTCGCGCCCGGCCTGCCTCACGTCGACCGATCGCCCCTTGTAAGTGAAGGAAGAATTTCTGGCGATAACGAACAGCGATGGATAGCGCGATAACGCCGTGATCACGTCCTCGACGATACCGTCGGAGACGAACTCTTGCTCGGGATCGCCGCTCATGTTGCTGAACGGAAGTACGGCGACGGATGGCTTGTCCGGCAACGCCAGCGTTGTAGTCGTAGGCTTGTACATCGCAGGCCGCCGGGTGGGATCGATAATGATGCGGTAAACGTGGACAGGTCGAGCGATGTTCTTCAGCGTTTGCTCACCCGCGTCCTCGATATCGAAAGGCACTTTATCGCGCGCGTGATTGAGGACAGCCTCGGAGATACATATACCGCCGGGTTCGGCGAGCGCCTCAAGGCGGGCTGCGATATTCACGCCATCACCATAGAGATCGCGGCCTTCTATCATCACGTCCCCAAGATTGACCCCCACGCGAAACTCAATTCGTTTCTCCTGCGGCACGCCAGCATTGCGTTCGACCATGCCCTGTTGAATGCCGATCGCGCAGCGTACTGAATCGACCACGCTTGGAAACTCGATTAGAATTCCGTCGCCGGTCGTTTTCACAATGCGGCCGTGATGTTGCTTGTTCTTTGGCTCGATCAGCTCACTGCGAAGCTCCTTGAGGCGGGCGAGCGTGCCCTCCTCATCCGCACCCATCAGCTGGCTGTAGCCGACAATATCGGCAGCGAAAATTGCGGCGAGCTTGCGTTTGGTCTGATCTGAGGCCATTGAAGTAGGCCTCCCAAGCGCTATTCAGAGATTCCGGCAAAGGTGTTTCGAGTGCAGGCTGCGGCCTGCGCGTCCGGGTTGATACTCATCAAATATTTGTGACCGTCCTGACAGCTGACGCTCCAGTTATCGATCCCGGATTGAGCACTACCTTGGTAGGTGCTCCGAACAACAACATCACAAGCCAACTTTTTATTTTTCAGAACGGAGATCCAGAAAGCGCGATGCTTGGCTTGATCCATTTCAAGTATCCTCGTCGTAATTTGGTTAGCGGCGTGGGCCACCTTGAAAGGCCCCGGAGCTACTGCCTCCGATCGAACGGCGGTTGTTGTAGCGGCGCTCGCGTTCTTCAAATACAGGTCAGCATCGATAACAAACCAGATAACCGGCGATAGGAGGATGAAGCTCGCGCCAGTTGCGAAGAAAAAAATACGTGATCGTTTCAGCATGTTTTTCGTCCCGGAGTTCGAGACATCGGCAGCCATCGCGGCGTCGCGCGGCCGCAGAAAGCCGAGGAACTAGAGCTTCGCGAAGAAGCCAATAGCTGCGATCAAGCACGCACCGGCGCGCGGCAAAAAAGATGAAGGTGGGGCTGACTGATAACCTAGGGAACCGCGTCAGCTCGGCTCGAAAGTTGCGTGCATTACGGCGAGTCGAGCAGCGCCGAGATCGTAACCGGCATCCACAATCTGGACGTCAAATTCGGCCACACGCGAACTGATCGACGATCCAAGCATGATCCGGCCAGCGGCAAATTCAATTCACGAATTATGAACGCGTGGAGGTTTAGCGCAACCGCGGGGGCTAACTAGCCGGAGGTGCAGGTTTCGTTGTCAGCCCCGCCATTACCTCGCCGCGCCGGCCCGCCTGATGCCGGCAATCGCCGGCAAGGCGCCGGTGTGAACCGGCTCGCCCCGGGAGATTTCCGGCGACTGCGGCGCGCGGGCGGTAGCATCCGGGAAGCGGATCCTCATTTCACGGATGAAGCCGTCGAGCGTGTCGACGCTGGCCGCCATCTTGGCAATCAAGGCGAATTCGGCGCTGTTGGAGGCGGCCGGCTTGCTCGCGGTCTCGAATGCGAACCGGTCGGCCTCACCGATCATCAGGGGCGCGTATTTCTCGCGGAAACGGGCCAGGCCGATCGCATCCTCGGCCAGCGCATAGCCAACCACGGCGCGGATTATGTCGCTCTTCTCGGCGGCATTCAGCGGTTTGAAATCGCGCCAGCGGTCGGCGTAGTACAGTTCGATCTGTTCGGAAGCCTCCCGCCACTGCCGCGACGCCCAATAGATGTCGGAGCGCAGCCGGATCGCTTCGCGGCCGGTGATGTTGGAGATGATATCGAGTGCGAGGTCGTGGCGACCGACATCGCTCTGGGCCCGTGCCTCCAGGAGTAGCCGCTGCTGCCGCAATTCGCCGGATAGATCGGCGATCCGCGTCAGGCGCAGCGCCATGATCGCCCGGTCCGGCTTGCGGTTCGCCAGGTAGACCATCGCAAGCCGGGCCGCCACTTGTGCGCGCGCGGCGCCCTCCAGGCGTTTGTCGACCTGGTACTGCAACAGTTCGGCGGCCTGGTCGAGCAGGTCGACGGCAGCCAGCCGGTCCGCGAGGCGCCGGATCATTTCATCGCCGCGCCGGCCGATCGGCGTCAACTCCCGATACTCATAGAACATGGCGAGCGCGTCGACCGGCTTCATGTCGTCGCCCTTCTGGCCGAGATAGAGGTCCGTGAACAGCGCGGACGCCGCATCCTGGCCCTGCCGCGACAGTTCGGAATTGGGCTGCAGCTTCGTCGCGGTCTTGGCGGCGGAGAGCGCCTCGGCATAGCGCCCGTTTTCGGCATAGAGCTGCGTCAGCTTGTTCAATGCCCTCAACTCGATCGCGTCGCCACGCCAGATCACCGACAATGTCTCAAGTTCACGCATCAACTCGGTCTGGCCGAGTTCGCCGCGCCGGTGCCGCAGCAGGGTCTGCAGCAACCTCGCCTCCGCCGATGCCTTCCGGTCGCTGGACTGCGCCGCGAACCTGTAGGCGTCGAGCGCGTCCTTGTCGTGCCCCAATGCCTCGGCGAGACGTCCGCGCAGCACGGCGATCTCGGGCTTCATCTCGTTGGGAATGCCGATCACTTCCAGTTCGCTGCGCCGCCGCGAGGCCCCGCCATAATCCTTTACCTCGAGCGAGGCCCGCATCGCGTCGGTAATGAGGATGCGCTGCAGTTCCAGCGGCAGCGCGGCGATTGAGAATTCGGCGTTCTTGAACTTTTCACGCGCGTCCACCCATTTTTCCTGGCGGGCGAACGCGAACCCTTTCCACAATTGGGAATCGTAGCCGTTGCCGATCGCCGGATGGGCAAGATCCTTCAGCGCATGCTCGGGATGGCCGATCAAGATGCTGGCTACCGCATGCACCATCAGCACGGCGGCGTCTTCATTCCCCTGGTTGGTTTCGGAGAGGATGAGGTTGGTTACCCCTCTCGCCTCCTGATACATGCCGCGCGACATGTAGAAATTCGCAAGTTCGAGGCGGGCGTGCCTCTTTTGCTCGGGCCCCGCAGCGGCCGCGGCCTTGATCAGCGCGTCCAGCCGGGCAAGGAATTTTTCCTCCCGGTTCTTGCGCCATTCATCGGCATCGAACAGCGGCCTGACCGCCGCGGTGGCACGTTCAGCCGCGACGTCGGCGGACGACAGCGTCAATCCACCGGGCCGGCCGAGCATCACCTTGTCGGCGCCGACCTCGGCGTTGATATCGTCGGAGTTCGGATGCACCACCACGCCGTGCACCGATTCCAATAGCGACAGTTCGACGAAATCGTGCCGCTTGATGAGACCGCGGGTCGGTGGCGGCGCGGTCACGACCCACAGCGTATCGCCTGCGTCGGGATCGACCAGCCGGTGCATCGCGCCGGGATTGGCCAGCGGCACGGTGACATTGGCGAGCGCGGGATCGGTAATGTTCCGCAGCACCATCAGCGGCAGCGGTGGCGTCTGGCCACGGTCGGCGAAGGTCAGCGTCCACTCGGCGCCGTTGGCGCGGTCTTCGCTTTCGAGCGAAGGGATCTGCGGCCGATTGAGGCGGATGCGGACAGCCTGGCCCTTTTCCAGCGGCAGTCGGCTGACATCGCCGATGATGGCGCCGCCCTTGCTACGGATCGGTTCGATATCGACCGGCTTGGTCTGGTCGAATACCAGCCATACCGTGTCGGCACGGCGAAACAGCGCAGCCGGGGTCGGCGCGGCAAAGGAGAACGTCACGCGCAGGCCGTCACTGTCACGCCTTGCCTCGACGCCGGGGGGCTTGTCCTTGGCAACACTTTCCGGCGGCGGACCGGACGCCGCCGGTGCGGCCTTCGTAGGCGGCTCCGCGGAAGACTGAGCCTGCTTGGATGCCGCAGGCTTTGGCGCTTCCGCCGCGGCGGCCTGGACTGGTTCGGCCGGCATTTTCTCGGTCGTGGGAATAGCGTTGCCATTGGCCGGCGGCTTTTCGATGGCAACCATTGCGCCCGCAGCGGCCGGTGCTTCGTTCACCTGCGCGGGCTTGATTTCGATCCTGGCCTGTTCGGCAATCGTCTCCGACGTGACCGGCGGAATCTCGGCCGGCTGCTGTGGTGGCGGCGATTCCTTCAGGGCTTTGTCGCGCGCGATCCGCGAGGCGGGTCCCGGCTTGGCCGGCACGACCGGTTTGGCCGCGGCTTGCAGCTCGGCCAGCGCGGGCTTTTCCGGCTGCTGGAAGGCGACGTCGATCACATAGTTCTTTTCCTCGCGGAAGGAATGCACGTCGACCTCGCCGATCAGCACGATGTCGACGGCGGAAAAGTCGACGTCGGCGCGCTGGTTGATTGAGGCGATGTTTGGCGGCGCCGCCACCTTCGCATCCGCCAGATCGAAATTGAGCACGCCGTTGAACTGCAGCGTCAGCTTCTGATCGTTCAGCACCGACGAGACGTTGACGCCGTCGGGCATCTCGAACACGAAGCGGACGAAGGTCGGCTGCACCGAGGCGCGGACACGCACCGGCGGCTTCTTTTTCGCGGACGCCACCGCAAGCTGGGCGCGGAGCGCGCGCTCGGCAGACCGCGCCCGCTCCGCCAGTTCGCGAACGACCGCGGCTGGAAGCGCGGGCGGCGGACCCGTCCAGCTATCGGGCAGGAAGTCGACGAAAATCCGCTCCGCCGCCGTCATGGTGTTGACGGTTGCCCGCCGCGCCAGCGACAGCCGGATCGCGGTGCCGTCGGGATCGCGCCGCGCCGAGCCGACATAATCGGGGACGGCGTCCGACAGTTTGTCGACGGGAATGTCCACCGGGCGCTTGAAGCGGATGATAATGATCGAACCCGCGGTCGAAACGTCGGATTCGACGTCCTCGGCCAGCTTCAGCACCAGCCGCGCGAAGCCGCCTCCGGACGTGAACGTAGCCTCTCCCCGCACGGGCTCGTCGGCCCGGCAGGGCTGCGAAACGGCCAGCGCGGCGAGCAATATGACAAGAGCGAGCGGCCAGCCACGGCAAAGCCGGGCTACCCGCGCCAAAGCGCGGCTCTGCGATCCAGTTCCAGCGGCAGCCCTTTGCCCCATCCCGGAAATCTCGTGGCCTCAATGATTCTGCGGCGAAGCGCTCTCGCCTGCGGTTTTGAATCTTGGATTGGCCGACTTAAGGCTTTGTTAACGTCAACTCATTGATTTCGCTGAAGGCGCCGGCGAGTCCATCCGGCGGCATGGGGTCGAGCACCACCCCCATCAAAGAAAGGGCCGGAATGCAGCTCTTCTCGGCTCATCCTGCAAATACCGCCGGCTCGCGGCTGCAGGCAGTCGCCACGACATCGCCCCACGCCAGAATCAGAATCATTATCGCGAGACGAATGGAACCAACATCAGCCGTCCCGTTTTAGGAGAGGCATGGACTCGGGATGCACGGCCGACAATCCATCAGCCAAAGCTCCCGGGTCTGCCAACCTGCCTCAGACAGCCAAATTCGGAGTGCGTGAAATGGCAACCCAGATCGTGATGGATCGTACCGGCGACACCCGGCATACATTCGACATCCATGACCGCGCGGAGGTCGAAAAGGCCGAGCGGCGCTTTATGGAATTGACAGGCGCAGGATTTACGGCAGCGGTCCGAACGGGACCCGGCGAGCAACGGGTTATCCGCTCCTTCGATCCGACGGCGGAAGAAACGCTGTTTTATCCGCGTCTCGTTGGCGGCTGACGGCAGTGACCCAGCAGATCGTCCTTGCGATATGCTCGTTTGTGCTGGCTTTGCTCGGTACCGTGCTGCTGTCAGCGCTTTCGCTGGCAGTGGCGCGGTCCGGTTCCTGCAGTAAATCGTTTCGCTTCGAGACTGAGGCGCGAGCCCTCGCGCTCTTGAAGGATTGGCTCTCGCCGAAGCAGCGGGCCTCTTACGAGCGATTCCGATATTTCGACGTCGTCGGCAGCCACACCGGGACGCGCTACCGTATCCACCATGGGACGCAGACGAACATTGAGGAAATCAGCGGCACCGGCCAACATGTCTGCAAATGGTGCTTTGTTCCCGATGGCGACCTCGTCGCCGGCGATGTCATGCTGGCGCAGAAAATCGCCCTTGAAACCAACGAGCGCGGCGCGCTCGCCGTAGCCCACCGCTCGTTTGTCTCGTCAGGGCCGCGTAGGTTCTGACCGGCATACTACCCTTGCCCGGGGCGCATCCTGCGTCAGTTCGGCTTTGGCTGCAGGATCTTGCCTTCGATTTTCGGCAACTCGGCCACGGGAGCGGATTTGTCGGCGCCGGCGCGGCGGGCCAGTTCGACCGTCAGCCGTTCGGCCGCTTCCGGCTGCATCAAGCCCAAAATGTCCGACATCTTCCGCGGCGCAATCTGGGAGGCGATTTCGTAGAGCACGGACATTTCCAGCCGGTCGAACACCTTGGCGGCGTCTTTCGGCTTCATGCCCTCGTACATCGTGATGATGCCCTTGAAGCGGGCAGCCTCCTGTTCGGCCTTTTGCCCGCTCACAGTCGAGATCCGCGCCTCGGTGGCCTTCATTTCCTCGACGCGGCCCTCGATGCGCTTCTCGGCTGATTTCAGAAGGCTTTCGCGAATTTCGATTTCACGCGCACGCTGCTCCAGTTCCTGGCGCCGCGCCTGCAGCCGTTCCAGGATGGCGCGCTCCGACGGCGACACCGATTGCGGGTTTTGGTCGGGAAACACCACGACGCCGTCGGCCTTCGGCGGCTCGGTAGCCGGCGCGGCCGGCTTCGGCGCCTCTTCCTTTTTCTCTTCCTTCTTGACCGAACCGGTGATGTCGGCGGTATCCGACATCGAGCCACCGGGATAGCCCAGATTGTCCTGTGCCCAGGAGCGCTTGGCCGGCTGGCTGACCTGATAATCGAACACGTATCCGCCATCCATCACGAGGCCCGCGACCTTCAGCACTGCAAGGCCGAAGATCGCGACCAGCACGACCGGAATGACACGGATATCGCGAAACGACTTCATGCGGCGAGGCCACTGGCCTTTCGGCGTTCGGAGAATGCTTCAGCCGCCGCGGCTACCGCCTTGGCTGTAGAGACCCTGGGTGCAGCGGGTTCGGCTTCTTGCGAGGGCCGCGCCGCGATCGCGATCTTGGACAGCCGTCGAATGACGCCGTCGCCTTCAGCGAGCATGCCCTTCAGGTGCCCCGCCATCTGGGTCGCGGCGGCAAGTTGGCTGCCGAGATTCTCGTTGACGTCGCGCACCGTGTGCTTGAGGCCGCCGATCGCCCGCTCGGCGATTTCGGTTGCCGTGATCAGTTCCGCGATGGTGGCCTTTAGCGAATGCTCGTCCGCCTTCAGCCGCTTCAGCCGCTTGTTGAGCAGCATGCAGTAACCGATCGTGAGCAGTAGCAAAACCGCCACCAGACTCTCGATCACAATGCCAAGGAAATGACTCATTGTGCCTCCATCAACTTGGTTTGCTCGTCGGCCTTCTCGAACATCGCGAAGGTGGTATTCGGTTTACGCAATTGCTTGGTGACGCGGATCGCGACGCGGTCGCCGACCCGGCCCATGCGGCCTTCCGTCAGAAGGACATTGCCGCAGCGGACTTGCACGAGTGCGTCGGGACGCATCTCCAGCGGCAGCGTGTCGCCGACCTTCAGCGTCATCAAATGCTTGAGCGGAATGTCGGCTTCATACAGCACGGCATCGACCGATATCTCGGCCTGCGCCACTTCGGTCGCGAAATGTCCTTCCCAGATCGGATCGCGGCCGAACTTTTCGCCCATGAACATCTGCAGCAGAACCGGGCGGATCGGCTCGATGGTCGCATAGGGCAGCAGCAGTTCGATATTGCCGCCGCGGTCTTCCATGTCGATGCGCAGCCGCACCAAGATCGCAGCGTTGGCGGGCCTGGAGATCGCGGCGAAGCGCGGATTGGTTTCCAGCCGGTCGATCGAGAACGTCACCGGCGACAGCGGCCGGAACGCCTGCTCGGCGTCTGAAAGCACCACCTCGACCAGCCGCTTGACGAGGTTGGTTTCGATCGTGGTGTAAGGCCGACCCTCGATGCGCAGCGAGGTCTGGCCGCGGCGGCCGCCGAGCAGCACGTCGATAATCGAATAGATCAGGCTGGAATCGACGGTCGCAAGGCCGAAATTCTCCCACTCCTCGGCCTTGAACACGCTGAGCACGGCCGGCAAGGGAATTGAGTTCATGTAGTCGCCGAAGCGGACCGAGGTGATGCGGTCGAGCGAGACTTCGACGTTGTCGGAGGTAAAATTGCGCAGGCTCGTGGTCATCAGCCGCACCAGGCGGTCGAACACGATTTCGAGCATCGGCAGACGCTCGTAGGACACCATCGCGGAATCGATGATGGCGCGAATGCCGGAATGGTCGTCGAGATTGACATCGCCGACGGTGAAGCCGAGCAGATTGTCGATTTCTTCCTGCGACAGAACCCGCTCGCCGGAATTCTTGTTGCCGAATTCGCGGCCGCCATCCTCGACCATGGCCGCCCATTGCAGCGCCATGCTCTCGGAGAGTTCATTGGCGGCGGCCTCTTCCGCAGCCGCCGCGGGGTCTTCGGAATCCAGCGAGGCTTCCCATTGCGCGGCAATGGCGTCCTGGTCCATCTGGTCTTGGTTGCCGGCCATGATGCTAAATCCGCCCCATCACTGCACGACGATTTCCTTGAACAGCACGGCGCTCACCTGCTGCGGCGCCACCGCGTTGTTGACGCGCTTGGTCAGTTCTTCCTTGAGACGAAACAGGCCCGCCGAACCGTTGATGTCGGAGGGACGCAATTCGCGCAGGTAGGTCTGGAAAAGATCGGTGACGCGCGGCAGGTTCGGCTTGATCGCCTCGACCTGCTTCTCTTCCTTGATCTCGAGCACGATCTTGACGCGGAGATATTGCACCCGCTCGCCCGGGGCGCCGACCAGGTTGACCATCATATCGGGCACTTCGATGAAGGACGGCGGCTTCGGCGGCGGCGCTTCGGCGTGCTTCTCCTCGCCGTGGCCGCGCATCAGGAAGAACCAGCCGGCGCCGGCGCCAAGAATGGCGACGAATCCGGCGACCGCAATGATCAGCTTGAGCCTGCCCTTCTTCGACGGTGCGGCGTCTGCGCCGTCTGCGCCTACCGCCTGCTCGTTGTCAGCCATTGCCCCGCCCGCTTCGCTTCCGGAAACGAACGCGGTTGCCACCAGCCTGGGTAACGATGCCCCCACAACGCGAAACAAAAGCCGCCAGCGCACACGCGCCCTCTACGCGTGCAACGCTAGGGTAATAATGGTTAACGGAACCTTTCCATTCGCGCCCAACTGGGAAAAATCTGCCGGGCAAACATGGTCAACAAGACCTTTCTGCCGCCCCCTCCGCCCCCAGAAAAACGCCTAACCCATTCAAAAATCAGCATTTCAGGACTTGGCACGGCTTTCGCAAAGTAGACGGCGTGGACCCGCCGGCTTGGGAGAGCTCAAAGGTTTACGACGGATCCGGACCACGGGCTTGGGAGAGCCTGCTTCGGATCGATCAAGGGGAGAACCACCGATGGAGAATATGCTTCTCGTCGGACTTTCGCGGAAGATGACGTTGGAACGGCAGCTGGATGTCGTCGCCAACAACGTCGCGAACATCAACACGACCGGTTTCAAGGCCGACCGGTCGCTGTTCGAGGAATATCTACGCTCGCCGGCGCATGAAGACAATTTCATGCATGCCGACCGCCGCGTCTCCTTTGTGCATGACCGCGCCACCTTCCATGATTTCTCGGCCGGCCCCTCCGAGCAGACCAAGAACCCGCTCGACGTCGCGATCGACGGCAACGCCTTTCTGGTGGTGCAAACGGCCGCCGGCGAACGCTACACCCGCGACGGCGGCCTGCAGATCAACAATCAGGGCCAGCTCGTGACCGCGAGCGGCGATCCGGTGCTGGGTACTTCCGGTCCGCTCGTGTTCCAGCCGACCGACAAGGAAATCAACATCGCGGCCGACGGCAATATCACGGTCCTCGAGGGCACCGGCCGCACCGACTCGGTTCGCGGCAAGCTGCGGCTGGTCTCCTTTGCGGACCCGCAGAAGCTCGTCAAGGAAGGCGGCAACCTCTACTCGGCGGGCCAGGGCATCGCCGCCCAGCCCGACATCACCTCGCGGGTGCGCCAGGGCTATATCGAGAAGTCAAACGTCAATTCGGTCCACGAAATGAGCCGCATGATCGAGATCACGCGCACCTACACGCAGATCTCGGCGATGCTGCAACAGCAGCACGACCTGCACCGAACCGCAGTCGAGAAACTCGCCGACGTTCCGGCATAACGCTTAAGGCATAGATCGATGCGCGCACTTTACACGGCAGCGACCGGCATGGCGGCACAGGAACTCAACGTTCAGGTGATCTCCAACAACATCGCCAACATGCGCACCACCGGCTACAAGAAGCAGCGCGCGGCATTTCAGGACCTGATTTACGACCATGTGCGCCGCGTCGGCGCGCAGGCTTCCGACCAGGGGACCATCCTGCCGGTCGGCGTCGACATCGGCGGCGGCGTCAAGACCGTCGGCACGCCGCGGCTGATGAGCCAGGGCACGCTGTCGCCGACCGGCAACGACCTCGATATCGCGATCCGCGGCGAAGGTTTCTTCAAGATCCAGGTGCCCGACGGCACGTATGCCTATACTCGCGACGGCTCGTTCATGATGGACGCGCAAGGCCGTGTCGTCACCGCCCAGGGCAACCCGGTGCAGCCGACGATCACGATTCCGCAAAACTCCTCGCAGATCACCATCAACGCTCAGGGCCAACTCACGGTGATACTGCCGGGATCGAACACACCGACGCTCGTCGGCCAGATCGGCCTGACCCGCTTCATCAACAAGGCCGGTCTCAACCCGATCGGCGATAATCTGTTTACGGACACCCCAGCCTCGGGCACGCCGCAGGACGGCGTCGCCAACACCGACGGCTTTGGCGACATGCAGCAGGGCAACCTCGAACAGGCCAATGTCGAGGTGGTGACCGAAATCTCCGACCTGATTGCCGCCCAGCGTGCCTATGAAATGAACGCGAAGGTCGTCAGCGCGGCCGATCAGATGCTGCAATCGACCTCCAACATGTTCCGCTAAAGGACTGGTCATGATCGCCCGCGCCCTCCGCCTGGCCGCCGCCCTGATCGCCGCATCGAGCACGGCCGCTGTCGCGCAGACCCAGGAAAGCTTCGCGAGCCGCAACGTGATCGCCGCGCCCGCGCTGCGCGCCAACGTGCAGGTATCGGGCGACCTCGTGCGGATCGGCGACGTGATCGACAATGCCGGCAGCGCCGCGCAGATCGCGATCTATCGCGCCCCGGATCTCGGCACCACCGGCTCGCTGCCCGTAGCGCAGGTGCTCAACACCCTTCGTGCCCATCATGTGATCGGCGTCGACACCCGCGACCTCAGGGAAATTTCGGTGACGCGTCTGGCCCGCACGCTCGAAGGCAGGGACATCGAGCTGCAGGTCGCGCGCGCGCTGGAGCGCCGCAATGGTCTCGGCGACGCCGCCAATCTGTCGCTGACTTTCGATCGCGATCCCGGCGACGTCAGGCTGGACGCCGGCTTCAGCGGCAGCCTGCAGGCGGCCATCGTGCGATACGACAATCGCAACAGCCGCTTCGACGTCAGCTTTGAGATCGCCAACGAGAACGGCGCCGCCGCTGCCAAGCTGCGTTTTACCGGCACGGCGATCGAGACCGTCGAGGCCGCGGTGCTGGCGCGCAATGTCGAGCGCAACGAGATCTTGAAATCGTCCGACGTGGTGATTGAGCGCCGCCCGAAAGCGGAAGTCGGCCCTGATGCCGCCGCGCGTGATCGCGCGGTGGGCATGCAGGCCCGTCGCCAGCTCCGCGCCGGCCATGCCATCAAGGCCGCCGACCTCGCCAAGCCCGATCTGGTACAGCGCGATCAGAACGTCATGTTGATCTACGAGACGCCCGGAATCTACCTCACCATGCGCGGCAAGGCGCTGGACAGCGGCACCGAAGGCGACGTCGTCACCGTCATGAACCTGCAGTCGAAGCGCACGGTGTCCGGCACCGTGACTGGCCGTGGGCAGGTCTCGATCTCGCCGCCCGCGTCTCGCCTGCCGCAGACCAGCGACGCCACCTCCTCGCTTGGCAAAGCACAACCCGCACCCGTCGCCGTAGCTACCGTCAGTTCGCCAGTCGCTCCAAAAGCCGAGTAATGTAAATGTCAGTCACCCGTTTCAACCGCCTCGCTCTTTCCGGCGCCATGCTGTTGCTGGCCGCCTTGGCAAGCGGTTGCTCCTCGATCGACCGTCTGTCGCAGATCGGCGAAAGGCCGAAGCTGACGGAAATCGAAAACCCGACCACGCAGCCCGGCTACAAGCCGGTGCAGATGCCGATGCCCAAGCCCGAGCAGGCTTCCTACAACGCCAACTCGCTGTGGCGGAACGGCTCGCGTGCATTTTTCAAGGACCAGCGCGCGGCGCGCGTCGGCGATTTGCTGACGGTGACTGTCAACATCACCGACAAGGCCAACATCGCCAACGAGACCCAGCGCAGCCGCACGAGCAAGGAAGATTCAGGAATCACCGACTTCATCGGCGCCCAAACGATCACGCAGCCGAACAAGATCCTGCCCGGCCGCCTCCTGACCACGGACTCGACGTCATCGAGCGACGGCAAGGGCTCCGTCAACCGCCAGGAAGCCCTGCAGACCACGGTTGCCGCGGTCGTGACGCAGGTGCTGCCGAACGGCAATCTCGTGGTCGAAGGAAAACAGGAAATCCGCGTCAACTTCGAAATCCGCGAACTGATCGTCGCCGGCATCGTCCGCCCCGAAGATATCCAGAGCGACAACACCATCGATTCCACCAAGATCGCGCAGGCCCGCATCGCCTATGGCGGCCGCGGCCAGATCACTGACGTGCAGCAACCCCGTTACGGGCAACAGGTGATGGACGTGCTGCTGCCGTTCTAGCTTTTTCGAGCTCCCACACTCCATCGCGAACCTAGGCGCGATGAAGTGTATCAACGCGGCCTCCGTCAGCTCCCCTGGCGGGGGCCGTGGTCGTTTGCGTGAGGATCATCTTGAGCTTGCGGCGGCACGGGCGCGCATTGTTCTCCTCGTACGGCCGTTCACGCATTGGAACCGAAGCTTCCGCCCTGCGTTCCTCACAGCACCGAACCTACAGGGAGCCGACCATGGGCCGCGGAATGCCATCGATGACAGCCCTTCTTGGGCTACTCGCCATTGCCGGATATCAGAACCGCGACAAACTGGCAGAACTTCTCAAGGGCGCTGGCGGCGGCCAGCCGAATTCGGGCGCCGGTCAGCAGCCCCTGGGCGGCTTGCTGGGCAATCTGAGTGGGGTGCTGGGCGGCGCCGGGGTTGGCGGCCTCCTCAGCGGCGGGATCGGCGAACTGCTCGATAGGTTCCAGCAAAACGGCCAGGGAGATAAGGCTGAATCCTGGATCAATCAGGGCCCGAACAAGGATGTCTCGCCGCCGGAATTGAAGCAGGCGATCGGCTCCGACGTTCTGGCACAACTCGAACAGCAGACCGGACTGTCGCAGGAGGAAATCCTGGCGAGATTGTCGCGCGAGCTTCCGGCAGCCGTCGACAAATACACGCCGGACGGCCGTTTACCCGCAGCATGAATTGATGGACGTGACGTCTGGGCAATCAGGAACGGAGCATCGAGATGGGCATACTGTGGACGATCATCATTGGTTTCATTGCCGGCGTGATTGCCAAGTTCATTATGCCTGGCGACAACGAGCCCTCAGGCTTCATTCTCACCACCATACTGGGCGTGGTCGGCGCCTTCGTGGCGAGTTATCTCGGCCAGGCGCTCGGATGGTACAGGCCCGGAGAAGGCGCGGGCCTGATCGGTGCGGTAGTCGGCGCCATCATCGTGCTCTTTGTCTACGGTCTTTTCGCCGGTCGGCAACGGCGATCGATCTAAGAACTGGACCTGATGCGAACGCCCAGGGTCCTGGCGAGGGACATGGTCCCTCCGCGTCGATGCGGCACAGCGCACGGTCCAGACCCTGCGCCCCGGTACGCCTGACGCTATTCAGTAAGTCAAGGAATCGCCTGCCCATCCAGAAGAACTCACGATGCCAGCGCGGTTAGAAGCATCCGCGCGAGATCGGCGCTGAGATAAGGCTTCGGCAGCAGCAGCACGCCAGCCTCGAGACGGCCATGATGTACAAGGGCATTCTCAGCATAACCGGAGGTATAAAGCACTTTGAGCTCCGGGCGCCTTTTGACCGCCTCGGTCGCGAGCTGGCGGCCATTCATGCCCCCGGGGAGCATTACGTCCGTGAACAGCAGGTCAACGCGTTGGGGTCTATCGATGATAGCCAGCGCCTCGGCAGCATTGCCGGCGGCGAGCGTTTGGAACCCGAAACGGGTGATCTGCGCCACGACGTATTCGCGGACCAGCGGGTCGTCCTCGACAATCAGGATAGTCTCCTCGCCATGTTCGCCCGCATACGCGCCGGTCGCGCCGGCGGGCGCCTCCGAGCCACCAGATGTGGCCTGCGGCAGGTATAGCTTCACGGTCGTGCCGTGGCCCTCTTCGCTGTAGATCTTGATATGTCCATTCGATTGTTTAACGAAGCCATAGACCATGCTGAGGCCGAGCCCCGATCCCTTCCCGGCTTCTTTGGTGGTAAAGAATGGTTCAAACACCTTTTCGAGCAGGCTGCCGGGAATTCCCTCCCCTGTGTCACTTACTGCGATCATGACGTAGTTGCCTGGTCTAACCTCGCTGTTCAGGCGAGCGTAGTTCTCATCGAGCACCACATTCTTGGTTTCTAACGTCAGCTTCCCGCCGTTAGACATCGCGTCACGTGCATTAAGGGCGAGATTCAGGATCGCGGTCGAGAGCTGACTGGGATCAATCAGGGCCGGCGCAGAATCGTGCGCCAGCATCGATTCAATTTCGATGTGTTCGCCGAGGGTCGGTCGTAGCAGACGCGCTGTATCAATCACCAACGCGTTGACGTCGGTATTGCGCGGCTGCAGCGGCTGTCGACGGGAGAATGCCAACAAATGCTTCGTCAGCTCAGCCCCCCTTGCTGCCGCTCCGCTAATCAGATTGGTGATCTGAGCGAGATGTGGACGATCCTTGACCGCATCGCTGAGGATTTCGATGGTCCCGGTGATCACAGTTAGAATATTGTTGAAGTCGTGCGCGACGCCACCGGTGAGCTGGCCGATGGCTTCCATCCTCTGCGCTTGCCGGACCTTGGATTCGGTGGCCTCTTTCTCCTCAAAACGCTTGACCATCGCCTCGGCTTCGCGGCGTTGCCTGACTTCCTGCTCAAGTGCCGCATTGGCATCCGCAAGCTGCATGCGCGTGGGAAGCACCAGGATCCGCGGCAGCAGCAACAGCAGTGCTACCGTGATCGCGACCGAGATCAGCGCCAGGAAAGCTTTGGTCAAGGCCTCGATTTCATAAGCCGGCACCCACATGGTGTAGATGGACAGCAGGCGGGTCACTCCGCAGACTGCGACGAAGATCGCGAATGTCAGGAATACGCCCCGGAACATAAGCTCACGGTGGCGCCGCCACACGAAGAACGCGAGGACGAACGCCGTAGCAAAGAAGGCGCCGGCGAGCATCGCGTCGGAAATAACGTTCAGCCAGATCAGTTCCGGCTTCCACAGTAAGCACGCGCCATGCGCGGTGAGCGTCGACATGTGGAATAGCTCCAACAAGCGGCTGCAAGCATGCAACCGCAATCCTCCGATCCGTCCATTGGAAATTATTCAGGTTTTTCGCCACACGCACAAGCGCGGCGCTGCCCTCGGCTAATGTTGTTGAGTCCATCCGATGCCATCAAACCCGCATGTTGCATTCCCGGGAACAATTAGGCGGAGGCTTCGTCGAGGCTTAGCAGATCGGCCTTAGGCACGGCCGCGTGTGCCGGCCAAGCTTCGGATGTCAGTAGCCCCTAGCGGACATGCCTACGACCCCAATTGACAGGTAAGCCTACGTGCGACTGGACGCACGACATCCACATCGATGCGTCGAGGGGTAGCTGCCACACTCCGGAACATTTCCACCCCGCTCTTGTTTTCGTTCATCCATCTAGCGGGAGGAGAATCCAATGGCACTAGAAGCAGATGAAACCGGCAACCTGATCGGCAGCGACAAGGTCGAGGGAACTGCAGTCTATGGCGCCGATCGCAACAAGATCGGCTCGATCGAGCGCGTCATGATCGACAAGAAGAGCGGGAGGGTGTCCTACGCCGTGCTCTCCTTCGGCGGCTTTCTCGGCATCGGCGACGATCACTATCCGCTACCCTGGCAATCGCTGAAATATGATACCTCGCTCGGTGGCTACGTCACCGGCGTGACGGAGGCGCAGCTCAAGGGCGCACCGCATTACGGCAACGACAACACCTGGAACTGGAGCGATCCGACCCGGACCCGCGCCGTCAACGATTATTACGGGATCGCGATGTAACTGCCGTCGCGCCTAACCTCCGAGAGGCCCGCCTTGACGCGGGCCTCTTTCGCTTGGCAGGGGCGAACGCGAACGCAGAGCTGCGTTCGCCTGTCAGCGGAGAACTATTCCTGCTGCCTCGCGTTGTGACCCGCGAAAGGCGGAGCAATGGGAAAATTCTTCTTGATCGTTATCGCTGTCAGCGTCGCCGTTTTGCTGGCGATGAGCGCGTACGTCATCAGCCTGTGACAGTGATGCGGCTTACCAATAGCTCGATCTAACAGCGCCGGGCGCGGAATCAGCCACCGGTCGACCAAAAAGCAGGCCCCGGCGCCTCTCGGGGGGGAAGATTGCGCCAGAGCCTGAAAGGTTGCCGCGTATCTAAAAACACGATTGCATAATTTTCCCGATCAGGAATCGTTCCCGCCCGAACGTTACTTCTTCATGGTTCCTCCGGGAGAAGTAGCATCGCCCTTCTTGTCCACGGCGCCTGCAGTCCCCGCGCCCTGCGTGCTGGCGTCCTTGGATGAAGGCTTGGAGTTGCTGCTCGTCGTGCCCGTTGCTCCGTTCTTCATGCCGGCTTCGCCGGTAGCCTTCGAACCGGGGCCGCCGGCCTGTGAACTGCCGCCCTGCGCGAACGCAGCGGTGCAGGCGAGTACGAAGGCTGCTGCGAGCGAAATGGCTTTCATCTTCATGGCCGTTTCCCGTCTGGTGCACACACCAATCCAATTGCGGCTGCTGCACCAGGTTCCTGATTGTAAGCCGCGTCCGCCACGAACGCACGCAAACGTGCCAGGCCCCCCGAAGCTGCCTGTCGAGGCTGTTCAAAGCATCGCTACAGCGTCCTGTTGGGAGAGGCATAGCGCGATCGCCACGGAGACCCGGCGCAGGATGCGGTGGATGCGGCAGCTCGGGTGCGCAAGTTTGTCGCAGGGCGGCTTCAACTGAGCGAGCAACCGCGCGTGAACGAACGGCGAAGAGCCCGGCAAAGTTTTCAATTAACCATTAATTCGCCGGCGATGATGGCAAGACGGATTCATGGCCGGGGAGCACGACATAAGCCGTTAAACTGATGGCGCAGGCACCGCATGGTAATCGGCACACCCGCAGTGATTACCGTGGGCTTACTTCCAATACACACGGACTGCGGGTGCTGCGGGCATCTGGCGCTCCCGCGCCCTCTTTCTTTTTTGAGGGAACCCGTTAGCATGACCGGGCAAAACGAGCCGCGGAAACGCGAGCGCACATCCACTTGTCATTCGCCCGAGAAGCAGGCGATCGAGTATTCCAGAGACCGCAGTGATGGAAACGACAGGTCGCGGCGTGCTGGCTACCCCGCAAGTGCGGGGTGGGACGATCTCTTGTGAAGCAATACTGCTTCTCCTCCTCGCGATCCTTCTTTCGGCCTCGCCTGCGTTCGCCGAGCCGTGCAGCAAGCCGGCGGCGCGCTCCAAGATTGCCGAGACGCTCCGCCTCGCCTCCGAGCAGCGGCCGGTTAATCTCACGTTTCGCACCGGCGCCGACGGCGTGAAACTGTCGCTTGGCCTCAAGTCAAAATATCCCGACGATATGACCATCATCCTGCAGAATGACTTCGAGCAGTTGAATGTAAAGGACGACCGCTTCGACGTCCTGCTGCGATTAAGAGGGGCTCGGGAGCGGGTCACCGTCCCCTTCCATGCAATCAAATCATTCTGGGACAAGTCCGAGTTGAAGTGCTCCGACGGCTGATGCCTCACTCCGGCGTCGCGCGCCGGATCATGGCGCAGAGCCCTGTCATCCGTGCAATCGGATGTTCGACGAACAGGCGGCAGGAAGCGAGCGCGGGTTTGAGCGTGTCCGGCGGCGGCGCCGGCTTCAGTTGCTTTGCGAGAATCGCACCATGCGCGTGCCCGAGCACGCGAGTCGAAAGCGTCAGCGCATTTAGCCGCCCTTCCCGCTGCAGTGGCGCCAGCATTGTTCGCACCAGCGCCAGATAGGACGGCCAGTACGCCAGGTGCCGGTACATACTGGCAATCAGTTGCGGCTCGGTGTCTTCGCCGAACGTATTCAATTCGGCGACCAGCGCCGCCACCTCTGGGTCCAGCGCCTCCATCGGCGGCAGCTCCGGAATTTTGGTGCCGGGCGCCGTTGGCGCCGTAGCGACTGGGCTCACGGCATCGGCCGGGCGCGGCTCGTAATGCGCCAGCAGCGCCGAGAGCACGACAAGCGCGAGCGCATTGGTATGTTGATAACTGTCGAGCACGTCACGAATCAGTGCGCGCTCGGTCTCGTCCACGCCGGCGGCAAGCAATGTGTCGACGGAGAAGGCGGGCCAATCCGGCAATGCGATCGTTCGCCTGACGGCTTCGGCGTGCAATGGCGCGTCGCCGAGATAGAGCGGCCGCACCGTCGCCCACGTCCATTCCAGCGCGCCCGGCATGGTCGCGAGGTTGCGCCAGACCAGGTTAACCACGCTGGTGCCGAGCACCTTGCGGATGTCGGCATAGACGTCGGCGATTTCGCCTCTCGCTTCGGACTCGAGAACCGACGGAACGCTCTCAGCCATTACTGTCATTTCATGTGAATTTGGCTTCCGCCGTGCCCAACCCGTCGAGCTCCATTCTGACGACATCGCCCTGCTCGAGCCACACGGTTTTCACGAGACTGCCGGTGAGAACGATTTGCCCGGCATCTAGCCCCTTGCCCTCTTCGGCGAGATGATTGGCGAGCCAGGCCAGCGCGTTGTGGGGGTGGCCGAGCACGTCGGCGCCGCTGCCGCGGCCGGCCTCCTTGCCGTTGACAATGGCCCGGCCCTTGACCGTGAGCAGGTCCGGCGCCTTGGTGCGCGAAACGGCCTTGCCGAGCACGCAGCCGGCGGCGAAGAAATCGTCCGCGACCAGCGTCGGCGCGCCCATCGTCTCCCATTTGACGTAGCGGTCGTCGACGATCTCGATCGCGGGGTGATAGGCCTCGATCGCTTCCATCACCCACTCCGCAGTGAACGGGGCTTCTGACGGCGCGAGATTACGTGCCAGCCGCACGGCGATCTCGCATTCGACGCCGACGCGGACGTAATCGCCGAAGCGCAGCTTGGCGCCGGAGTCGTGCACGCCCTTGGCGAACACGCCACCGCCGCAAGGATGGGGAATGTCGAGATACTCTTGCATCACCGGGCTGGTGCAGCCGATCTTGTAGCCGACCAGCGTGCCGGTCTGCGGCAGCAGCAGATC
Source organism: Bradyrhizobium sp. 157 (assembly GCF_023073815.1). Taxonomy (NCBI): domain Bacteria; kingdom Pseudomonadati; phylum Pseudomonadota; class Alphaproteobacteria; order Hyphomicrobiales; family Nitrobacteraceae; genus Bradyrhizobium; species Bradyrhizobium sp. 157. The sequence continues at coordinate 94,942 of NZ_JADPKF010000120.1, forward strand.
GTGGACGGCGCGTTGGGTCTGATAGCCTTCGGCTTCATCGGCAGGCGCTAGCTCAGGCGGCAGCGCGGCCAGCGGCGCGCGATTGCGGCGGGCGGTAGCAATGTTCTGTGCGGCCGCGAGAATCTTGTCCATCAGCGGCGGCCTTCATGGTTGCAGCCTGCAGCGCCGACCGCCCTTCGCGGTCAGCCGCCAGGCCATGCCCTACTCGTCCCGATAAACCTTCTCGCGCTTCTCGTGACGTTCCTGCGCTTCCACCGACAGCGTTGCAATGGGGCGAGCCTCCAGCCGCTTGAGCGAGATCGGTTCGCCGGTCTCCTCGCAATAGCCGTAGGTGTTGTCCTCGATGCGTTGCAGCGCCGCGTCGATCTTGGAGATCAATTTGCGCTGGCGGTCGCGGGCGCGCAGTTCGATGGCGCGATCGGTTTCGGAAGAGGCGCGATCAGCGAGATCCGGATGATTGACGTTCTCTTCCTGAAGCGTTTGCAGGGTGATCTTCGATTCCCTCAGGATCTCATCCTTCCACGCCAGCAGCTTGGCGCGAAAATACTCGCGCTGGCGGTCGTTCATGAAAGGCTCTTTTTCGGAGGGTCGATAATTCTTCAACTTTTCCAAGGCCAGCCCATCTTCACGTGCAAGGCGGGGCGGAAAATTGTCCGTCCGCGCGGGCCTTATATAGCGGCGGCTTGTGACAGACAATATAGGCCGGCTCCTTGGGGGTACCTCCCCCAAGGCCTTGCACAGGCAAAGTTATCGGGACCGCCCGGCACGCTAGTAGCCGACCGTGAAGCGCTGGCGGATATGGGCGGGACGCTCGATCTCATCGGCGAGTGCAACTGCGAAATCCTCGAAGGAAATCGAACTTTTGCCGTCGGCAGCGGTCAAAAGCTGGTCGGTCCCGAGGCGGAACTTGCCAGTTCGCTCGCCGGCGGTGAACAGGGCCGAGGGTGACAGGAAGGTCCAGTTAAGTTCCTTCTCGGCCCGGAGCAGATCGAGGAAGGCGGCGCCCTTCTCGGCTTCCGCCTTGTATGCCACTGGAAAACCCGGGGTGGTGACCAGCCGAACGCCCGGGGCCACTTCAAGACTGCCGGCGCCTCCGACAACGAGGTAGCGGCCGACCTTCGAATCCTTGGCGGCACCGATCAGCTTGGCGGGGTCGCTGGCGAGAAAGTGGATCGAGCTGATCGCGGCATCATGACCGGCGATCAGCCGGACCAGTCCCGCCTGGTCCATGGCATCGCCCGCGGTGGGCGTGACGTTGGCTTGGGCGGCGATCCTTTCGGGATGGCGGGCGATGGCGGTCACACTGTGGCCGCGGCGGGCGAGTTCGGCGGTGATGCGCGAACCGGCATTGCCGGACGCACCGATGACGGCGATTTTCATGGAGGCTCCCTTGCGATACGCGAATGTGGTATCCAATGGTGACTAGATAGGGAAATGAATGTAAGTGTTAAGAGAGCACTTTTGGGTCACCTGATTACGCCGGAGTAACCGCCGTGAAAGCCGCCAACTCGAAAACCCCGAACGCCTATTCGGCCGATTGCCCGACACGGCAGATTCTCGATCGCGTCGGCGACAAATGGGCCGTGCTCATCCTGCTCCTCATCAGGCACGAGCCGATGCGTTTCAATGCGTTACGCCGCACCATTGAAGGCATCTCGCAAAAGATGCTGAGCCAGGTTCTGAAATCGCTCGAACGCGACGGATTGATCAAACGCCGCGCGATCGCGACCGTGCCGGTCACGGTGGAGTATTCGATCACACCACTCGGCGCGACGCTCGCCGACGCGGTCGATCCGTTGCGGGACTGGGCGGAGAAGAACCTGAAGGAGGTGCTGAACGCGCAGCGCCGTTACGACGCGGCGCGCAAGGATATCGCGGCGTGAGTCATCCACTGCTGTCATGCCCCGCTTCAAGCGGGGCATCCAGTACGCCGTGGCCTCTCGGTCAGAAGCAGGCGTCTCTGGAATACTGGGTTGCCCGGTCCCGGCTACGCCAAGGCTTCGCCGAGGCTATCCAAGCTGGCTCGCCGAAGCTTTAGCGGAGGCGGCAAGCCGGGCAACGACATTCGGAATCTAGAACCGACCGGCTTTCGCCAGTTCGACTTCGACGCGCAGCTCGATCTCGGCCAGCACCGCATCGAGGCCGGGATCGCCGGAGGACGACTTCAGATTGGCAGCGGCATCGCGCAGCCGGTTCACCGTAGAAGCATCGAGATTGCCGGTGAGCAAGCCGATCTTGAGTTCGTCGAGCACGTCGAGCGCGCCCCTGCCCCGTGCCACCGAACGCTTGCGGCGCTCAGTCGGATCCTCGACGCCCTGCAGCGCAAGCAGCGCGTCGATGTTGCCGGCGGCTTTGGGCGCTGCGGCCGAGCGTGGCTCCTCGGGCGTCGTCGGCGTCTCCGGCAGCGAGAAGCCGGTCGAACTGGTTCGCCGCGTATGACTTGCGGGCGATCCAAGCGTGGTGCCGTTCGGTCCGTAGATGCGCATCGTGGTGATCTCGCCCTGAGAATAGAGTGACCTTCGCCTTCTTATGGTTAATGACGCGTAAACGGCCCGGCAAAATCTGCCGACATGCGGCAGTTTCGCCCATCGTGGTGAAGCCGCCGCGATCGCGCGTCCCCAACGAACATCCAGCAATATCAATGCATTGCTGCGGCAATGCAGTGTGGCACGGCGCTCGCATAGTTAATGCCGGACCGTCGTCATGGGAGTGGCGCCTGCGGTCCGGTGGAAGACCTCAAGGGGAGCACAGGATGCCCGGCATCCGTTCGGCAAGACTGATTTGGGTGGCCTGCGCCGCGCTGCTGGCGGTGGCATTAGCGCCCTCGTCCGCGGGCGCGACGTCACGGATCAAGGATCTCGCCAATATCGAAGGCGTGCGACAGAACCAGTTGATCGGCTACGGCCTGGTGGTCGGCCTCAACGGCACCGGCGACACGCTGAACAACATTCCCTTCACCAAACAATCGCTGCAGGCGATGCTGGAACGCATGGGCGTCAACATCCGCGGCGCCACCATCCGCACCGGCAACGTCGCCGCCGTCATGGTCACCGGCAATCTGCCGGCCTTCGGCACCCAAGGCACGCGGATGGACGTCACGGTCTCCGCGCTCGGCGACGCCAAGAATTTGCAGGGCGGCACCCTGCTCGTCACCCCCCTGCTCGGCGCAGACGGCAACGTCTATGCGGTCGCCCAAGGCTCGCTGGCGATCTCCGGCTTCGCAGCCGAAGGGGCCGCCGCCAGTGTCACGCGCGGCGTGCCGACCAACGGCCGGATCCCCAACGGTGCCATCATCGAGCGCGAGATCGAATTCGCGCTCAATCGCCTGCCCAATGTGCGGCTGGCGCTGCGCAATGCCGACTTCACCACCGCCAAGCGCATTGCGGCCGCAGTCAACGATTTCCTCGGCGTCAAGACCGCCGAGCCGATCGATCCCTCCACCGTGCAGCTTGCGATCCCCGCCGAATTCAAGGGCAATGTCGTCGCCTTCCTGACCGAGATCGAGCAATTGCAGGTCGAGCCGGATCTCGCCGCCAAAATCGTGATCGACGAACGCTCAGGGATCATCGTGATGGGCCGCGATGTTCGCGTCGCTACCGTCGCGGTGGCGCAGGGCAATCTCACCGTCTCGATTTCCGAAAGCCCGCAAGTCAGCCAGCCCAATCCGCTGTCGCGCGGCCGAACTGTCGTCACGCCGCGCACCGGCGTCAGCGTCTCCGAGGACGGCAAGAAATTCGCGGTCGTGAAGGACGGCGTCTCGCTGCAGCAACTCGTCGACGGCCTAAATGGTCTCGGCATCGGCCCACGCGACCTGATCGGTATCCTGCAGGCGATCAAGGCCGCCGGCGCGATCCAGGCCGACATCGAGGTGATGTGATGGACACGAGCCTTATCAATGGCATCGGCGCATACTCGAAGAAAAACACTTCGCTGATCAACGGCCGAAACGATCCGCAACTCGCCGACGCGCTCAAGAAGATCTCGCCCGAAGCGCAGAAGAAGACGCGCGCCAAGGCCCAGGAGTTCGAGGCGATGTTCCTCAACTCGATGTTTTCGCAGATGACCACCGGCGTCAAAGGCGAAGGACCGTTCGGTGACACGACCGGCACCGGCGTCTGGCGCTCGATGCTGACGGACGAATACTCGAAATCGTTCACCAGATCGGGCGGCATCGGCATTTCCAACGACGTCTTCCGCTCCTTGATCCTGCAGCAAGCCAACCGCGCCGGCTGATCCAAAAGGAACCCCGACATGAATCAGCGTCCTCAGGCCAGCCCCGCACCCGCACCAGTAAGAGCGATCTCCACGCCGGCCGAGGCGCGCAAGCTCGCGGAAGAGCTGATGGATGTGATGAGCGCGCTGCTCGGCATCATAGAGCGCGAAACCGAACTGGTTCGCGCCGGCAACGTGCGCGAGGCGATACGGCTGGAAGAGCAGAAGGGCGAGCAGTCGCGTCGCTACATGGTCGCGGTCGAGAATCTGAAGAACGCGCAAAAATATCTGGCGCAGGTATCGCCGGAATTGCTGGCGACGTTGCGCCGCCATCACGACACCTTCCGCGCGATGCTGCAGATCAATCTCACCGTGCTTGCGACCGCGCACGCAGTGTCGGAGGGCATCGTGCGCGGCGTCAATGCGGAGGTCCAGCGCAAGAACATTCCGAACACCTATACGGCTTCCGGACAACGCGCCGCGCCGGGACCGCGCAACATCACCCCGCTCTCGGTCAGCCGCTCGCTGTAAGCGATCGCGGCCTTCTGTCCGCTACAATTTTCACTAAATTTGCGCGCCCGCGTCAGAGCGGGATTCAGCGTATTCCCTAACACCGTGTTGAGAGGTGCCCGGCTATATTGCGTCGACGAGGGGTTGGGATTTGACTCGCAGCAAGCCCGGAGGCTGCCATGAGTACAGATTTCAACATCAAACCGGTGGGGGCACCGGTTGCCGCGCCGATCGTTCAGCACGTGAGCGAGGCGGCACAACATGCGGTCGCAACCGAACTGCCGGCGAGCCAGAGCGTCTCGGCAGTCGACTCAAGCGCGCGCGCCAGCACCGATTCCGCCGCGGTGCGCGTCTCCATTTCAAATCCTGCAGTATCGAACCAGGTCGTGATCGACCGCGAGGCACGCGCCGTCGTCTACCAGGTAGTAGACGTCAAGACGAGCCAGGTGGTAAAGCAGTTTCCGGAGGAAGCCGTGCTGCGCCGGCGGGCCTATTTCCACACGCTCGACCTGACCAAGGACGCCCCGACGCGGCTTCGCGCGACCGACCGCAAGGCCTGAGCCGACATCAGCTCGAGCGCGATGCGTAGGCCTGGTCGAGATAGGTCTGGCCGCTCGCCGCATCGGTTACGACGTTCTTGATCTCCGCCTTGCCAAGGGCGCTAAGCGTGAACTTGGTGTCACCGATCCGGAATGAAAGGTCCTTGATAAGGACTTCCTGAAATTTGTTGGTGCCGCCGCTCTGGTACTGCACTTTGGCGCGAAAGCCGGTGACGTTCGAGATCGTGAACTTGAACGTCTTGTTGTCGGGGTACTTTCCGGTCCAGGTGCCTTCATAGAGCTTCGGATCGACCGCCACGTACGGAGTCTTGGATGGAACGGTCAATCCCACCGTCTTGTAGTTGGCTGATATGATGCTCCAGAGGTCAGCCATCTTGGCCCGCTCCTTCGAACCGGTTAGCCGCGACCCGAAAGGCCGGCAGCGAGATTGCAATTGATGTCGATCAGCGACTTCAGCTTCGCCGGATCCGGGTTCAATTGCATGTCGACAGTCTGTTTCATCACGAAGACACCGATGTTCGCGATGTTCTGCCGCACTTCGATCGGTTGAGGGTTTTCGCTCGCCTCAACGGCGCTCATGAAGATCGACCATAGCCGACGGTTGAACAGCAACGCGTTGTGCATGGCTTTATCAGGGCCGTTCCAGTTCGACTGGACTTCCTGGAGTTGCCGTGCGGCCTTCAGCAGCGCCTGCGCTTCGATTTCACGGGGGGACGTCGTCGTTTGCGATGTACGCGCGTAGGCCTGGGCTGCATTAGACATTCACGAACCTCGATGGGGAGCGGTTGACCGCGGGACTGCAGAGACTGCCCAACTTTCATACAGATTGCGCCTTTAAATATGGTTAGCAAGCGTTACCGATTGTGTCGGTAGTCCGGCAGAAATCCACATTTTCGTCAGCATGCCGGCCATCAGGTTCTGATGGAATTAACATCGAAGGCCAAATTATTACCTTCGGTACTTTTCTTCGTGCCGGGATCTTCTCGAGCGAGAAAGTCCAAAAAAGAAATGGCGGCGGAGTCTCCCCCGCCGCCCAGTGCGGACACCGCGATCGGACTGGCGGGTCGACAGCGCCTGGCTATTGGCCGCTTCCTCGTTGGTGTCGGCAAGCGTCAGGTTCGACGAGCCGGTCTGCACACGTTGATCTGGTTCTGCGAGAAGTCCTGATGGATCTGTGCGATCGACGGATTGGAACCCTACGCAGGCGCCTGCGCGCGCAACAGCGTCGAGCGGAGCTCGGGTGATAGCCTTGGCGGTGGCAGAGTTGCCGATGAACTCGGTACCCTGGACCAAGTTGGCGAGACCGAGACCGGCCGCGTTGAAGTTGACGCCGGTGAAATTAATTCGCTGGGTCGGAATCTGCTCCGTGTTCCTACCGATCAGGTGCAAGAAAGCACTGCCAAATGGGCACTATTCACATGTTCACCATTGGTTAACCATCATCAGAAAGGATGCCGAATCTGCCGGCGGGCAATCGACACCGCGCGAAAAGCGTCAAACGGAGAACAGGCATGGCCTTGAAAGTCGAGCTCAAACCGCACGAGCGAATCATCATCGGCGCCTGCGTGGTCACCAATACCGATCAGCGCGCCAGGCTGTTGATCGACGGCGACAGGATTCCGATCCTGCGCGAGAAAGACATCCTCACGCCCGAGACCGCCGACACGCCAGCCAAGCTGGTCTATCTCGCGGTGCAGCTCATGTACCTGTCGCCGGATCCGATGGCCCACCATCCGACCTATTTCAGCCTGATGCGCGATATCCTCACGACAATGCCGAGCGCATGGCCCTTCATCGAGGGTATCAACAACTTCACTCTGAACGGCGATCTCTACCACGCGCTCAAGGAAGCGAAAAAATTGATCGGCCATGAAGAGCAGATCCTGGAGACCGCGCGGAAACTGCAATCGTCCGAGCAGCACGATCGCAAATCCGCATAACCACGCTCGCGCCGCAAAGCAAAAGAAGGGCTCCGCAAGGAGGCCTTCTCTCATTGCGAGCGAACAATGCTCGATCAGATCGGCAGGAACTTGGTCAGCGTGGTCTGGTAGAGCATCGATGTCGTTTGATACGAGGCCTGCAGACTGGTCTGCAGCGCAAGGATCTTGGTTGCAACCTCGTCCTGGTTGATGCCCTCGATCTGGTCCAGCATGGTCTGCGCCATTCCCTTGAGCTGGGTCTGGCGGTCGGTCGAGGCCTTGATAGCGCTCTGCGCGCCGGCGAACTCCGCCTGCATGTCCTGAATCGACTGCTGGCCGCTCTGTGGCGCCAAGTTTGCCGAAATCCGCTGTTGCAGCGCGTTCACCTGCGCCTTTGAGTTCGGATTGGCGGCATTGGTCGTGACCGCGGCGTACACCGCGATGTTCTGCAACTGATAGCGCAACGCCTGCTCGTTGGCGCGCGCGCCATACTGCACCGTGATCGACTGGTCGATGCGCGCGATCGCGGTGCCGCGCGGCGGATCGGTGCCGACTTCGCCGGTGTACCACGAGACGGTGTTGGCGGTTGTGCCGCCGATCAGATTGGTGGCAGTGGCAAATGGCGGGCCGTTCACACGCAACGGTGCCGGATTTGCACTCGCCGTGGCGCTGAACCCCAGCGCCGCGAACGCGGCCGCGTTCGAACTGGAAACCGTCAGGCTCGCGCCGTCACCACCATGCAGCGCAATCACGCCGCCGGTGACGGTCGACGGCGTACCGGTGCCGGTGATCGAATCGATCTTGGCTAGCAAGGTCTGCACGCTGTCGGTAATATTGAGCTGGTTGCCGGTCGCGCCCGCTGCGACAAAGGTGATCGGCGTGCCGTTGACCGTAATCGTATCGCCCGCCACAAAGCTCGCGGCTAGCGAATCAGTTCCCGCAGCCCCCGAGAGCAGCGTAGCGCCGGTGATCGGCGCCGGCACCGCGGCCTGATTGTTGACTGCACTTCCGGTCACGGTCGCGGACGGATTGAAGAAATTCTCCGACGCTGCGATCGCGGACGCTGCAACCAACGCCGTGTCGCCCAGCGTCTGGATCGAAGAAGTCAGCGCCGCCTGCAGGTTGGCGGTGGTTGCGATCGTATCGACGCCGATCAAAAACGAGCCGGCAGGCGGCGGATTGGTGGTCGTCGCGGTCAGCGCGATCGACTCCGTGGTGCCGTCGGGCAGGTTGAAGTTGAACGTGATCTTGTCGCCGTTGTTCGGATTGACCGCGCCGAGATCGACGGTGGCGGCCGGCGGCGCGCCGGTCGGCTGGGTCACGGTCGCCCCCGTCAGCGATGAGCTGATCGCACCGAGCTTCAACCCGAACGATGAACCGTCCTCGGCGAGGCTGGTCACAGTGGTCGTCAATGGCGGCGACGAGACCGTCAGATGCGCCATGTTGCCGACGCCCTGATCGGCCTGACGGCGCTCGTTGATCAGTTGCTTCAGACCGGCCTGCGTGCCCACGCCGTCGAGCATGACGTCGGCCGGCACCGTCGCTGACGTGTCGGTGGTGCGGCCGGAAAACAGATAGCGATCGCCCGTCTGGCTGTTGAGCAGCGACACCGCATTCGAGAACGCCGCCTGCGCCGTGATCTGGCCGGAGGTCTGACCGTTGTCGTTGAGCACGATGGTCGATGTGCTGGCAGCGCTCTTCACCGAAGTGCCGATGTCGACCAAGCCCTGCAGCGCCAGGTTAACGACGTTAAGCCTTGTATTGACGTTGGTTGCGGTATCCTTGAACGCGTCGATGCTGCTGACCTGCGCGCGCAGGCTGAGCGCGAAGCCTCGATTGGCCCCCTGCCCGGCGTAGGTCGTCGAGACCCGGCCGCTGGCGAGCTGCTGCGTCAGATCATCGAGCTGCTTGCGGATATTGAGAATCGAGGTCCCGATATAGGATGTCCTGCCGCTAACGCCATCGATCGACATGAAACCCTCACATGGCCTGGATCAGCGTGTCGTACATCTGCTTGATGGACGACATTACGCGCGCGTTGGCGGAGTACGCATTTTGCAGCGCGAGCAGATGCGCCATCTCGTCATCGATATTGACGCCCGAAGCATCGCTCACCTTCTTCTGCAAGGTGTTCAGCACCACGCTCTGGCCATCCGCAAGTTGCTTGGCGGCGGTCGCCGCTTCGCCCTGCTGGCTGATGAACTGCTTGGCGAAATTGGTCAGCGTGCCGGTGAACGGAGCGCCGGTGGTTCCGATACCGGTCTGCGGGGAATAGCGATAATTTCCCGACTGCAGTTGCGTGAGAATGAAGTCGGATCGCGTGGTATCGCCCGCGGCGGTCAAGGGGCTGGTGGAAAATACGATGGTGCGCGAGGGATCGCCGAGCAGCCCGAGATTGACGCTGATGCGGCCGGCGAGACCCGTCTGCTGCGACCCGTTGGCGGTAAGCGCGCCGGTATAGAGTCCGCCATTGTCGGTGAACAGCGGGAGCTGGGCGTTACCGCTGGTGAGCGATGACATTGTCGTGGTGACCGATGCCGCCAGAACGTCGGAGCGATTCGGCGCGCCATCGTCCAGCACGCGCAAGGTCGAGCCTGACGGGTTTGAGAACTGAAGATTGGCGGTCGACCCGAGTGCAGCGTTGAGCTGGGAAACCACCGATCCCATGCCGGCGGAAAAATTGATACCAAGCACCTCGTCGTTCGGATCGAGCGTCGTGGTATTGCTCAGTGGCAGCACGCTCGGATCGTCGACGCGCACGATCGAGAGATTGTGCGTGATGCCGGTGGTGTTGTCCTTGTAGCTGACGCGAATGACGTTGCCCGACTGCAACCCTGTGAGATCGAGATCATAACCGGCCGCCGGCAGCACGGACGCGGGAGCGGCAGTGCCCGCCGTCGTCTTGTCCGACAGCGCGCTCGACATCGCGGCCGCGAACTGGTCGATCTGCGCCTGCGCCTTCACCAGCGTGTTGTCGCGGAGCTCAAGATAGGCAGCGATCTTGCCCGAACGAATCGAGTTGGTCGAAACCAGGTCGTAGCTGCCGCCGTGCGGGAAGTTGATGGTGATGGTGCCGACGTTGCTCTTGGTCGGGTCGGGATTGTACAGCGTGTTGGGCGTCATCGTGCCCTGGGGATTGAACGAGAGCTGCGCCGCCTCGGTGCCGACCAGTTGCACGCCGGAATTCGTAAACACGGTCACCTGGTTGAGGTCGTTGACGACCGTTCTGATGTCCATCAGGCTCGACAACTGGGTGATGTATTGATCGCGCTGATCCAGCAGCGATGCCGTCGCCGCGTCCGTCTTGCCATTGTTCTGGAGCTGATTGTTGATGAACGCGATCTGGGCCATCGCGTTGTTCGCGGTCACGATGGAATCGTTGATGCCCATCTCGGCGTTGGCGCGCAGGGCCTGGATCCCCTGCGTCGTCGCATTGAGCGTTTGCGCCATCGTCTGCGCGGCACTGACGGCGCCGATCCGCGCCGACTGCGAGTCCGGGCTGGTGGACAGACCCTGAAATGCGGTCAACAGCTTGTTGAACGCATCTTCGATGGTGCCGGTTTCAGCCGGATTTCCGTAGACGTTCTGCAGATTTTGGAGAAAGGTCGAACGTATATCGGCATAGGCTGCGCCGGAGGTTTCCGTCCGCAACGCCGCCTGCAGATATTGATCGAGCTGACGGTCGACGCCGTGGAGCAGAACGCTCGAACCGTAGTCGCCGGTCACGCCAGCGGACTGGATGATCGACTTCCTGACGTAACCCGGCGTTTCCGCGTTGGCGACGTTCGATCCCACTAGGGAGATCGCGGCTTGCGTCGCGCGCAAGCCGGACATCGCGGTAGAGAGAGCCTGACTCAAACCCATGACTAATTGCCCATCTCAAATCGCATTCGTGAACGAACCGTCACGGATCAGCGCAGCACGTTCAGGAGATCCTGCACCATCGTGTTGGAAGTCGTGATCACCTTGGTGTTGGCCGAGTAAGCCTGCTGGGTGACGATCAACTTGGTGAACTCGTCGGCGATGTCGGTGTTGGATCCCTCCAGGGACGAACCAACGATGGTTCCGGCCTTGCCGAACAGCGCCTGTCCGGATGCGTCGGTGACCTCGAATGCGCCGCCATTGACGCGCTTGAGGAAGTTGGTGCCGTTGAAGGTCGCGACCGAAATTTCAGCGAGGTCGAGATTGCGGCCATTGGAATAGTTGCCGACGATTCGGCCGTTGGTGCCGACGCCGACGGACTGCAACTGGCCGGCCGGGAAGCCGTCCTGCTGGATCTGGTTGACCTGCACGTTGCCGTTGGCGTCCGCGAACTGGGTGACGCCGCCGGTACCGAAGTTGATGACGGGACTGCCCAGCGCGACGCCGTTGACGACGGCATTGGTGAGCTCGATCGAAGGGACCGCCGGCGTCATCTGACCTGAGGCAGAGAAGGTGAAATTGGTGTTGACGTTTTGCCACGCAACCTGAGTGCCGGTTGCATTGGGATTGACCTGGTAGAACAGGTTCCAGGTGTCGGTATGGCCGGCGCCGAGCGAAGCGCTGTCGACCTTGGCCCAGCGGAACTGCAGGTTCACCGGCGCGCCCGAGATGTCGTAGGTCGTGACCGCACCACCCGCTATCGACTCGGCGAGGAACGTCGAATTGTCGTTGCCGACGACCTGACCGGTGCCGGGGCCGCCGCCGCCGCCGCGCGTCGCCGTCACGGTACCGGTAAAGCCGAGCGCGGCCCAAGCCGTGCTGTTTGAACTCGATACCGAGAGATTGAAGGCGGTGCCGGAATGCAACGTAATCGAGCCCGAGGCGATCGTGGCGTTGTTCGGGGCTGACGTTCCCTGGAGCGCGTCGATCTTGCCCAGCAAGGTTCCGATGCTGTCGTCGACGTTGATCTGGTTGTTGCCGACGGCGGTGCCCGACGCCATGAAGGTGATGGTTTGGCCGTTGACCGTAATGGTGTCGCCCACGACGAAATTGGAGGAGATCGAGTTGGTGCCGGCCGCGCCGCTGAGCAGGGTCGCGGCCGTGTTCGCAACCGACGGTGTCGCTTTGTTGTTCTGAGTGGTGCCGCTTCTGGAGGCGTCGGTATAGGGCGCCGCAGGCGTGCCGAGCGCCAGCGGATTATGTCCGGCGCTGTATGATCCGGGCGCGATCAATTCCGATCCGGGAACGGAAACGTCGTGCTTGGTCGTCAACGGATAGCTGGCGAGGTTGGCGCGATAGTCGATCCTGGTGGTTTGCTGCGCCGGCAAAAAGTCGTTCTGGAATCTGAGGACCTGCGGCGAACTGCCGGAAGGGTTGCCGGTGGTCGGGTCGATCGGCACGCCCTGCAGATAATAGCCGGCGCCGTTGACAAGATAGCCGCTCTTGTCGAGTTGGAAGTCACCGCGGCGGGTGTAGCGGTCGACGCCGTCAAACACCGGCGTGCCGTCGGTGAAGTTGCCGGGCTTTTGCACCGCGAAAAAGCCGTTGCCGTTGATCGCCATGAAGGTCGCAACCGAGGCCGTCTGCACGTCGCCCTGCACCGAGTTGGTGGAGCGGGATTGCGTGGTGACGCCGCCGGCGAGTTGCGCGGTCGCTGAGGTCTGCGGAATCAGATCGAGGAAGGAGGTGTCGACGCGCTTGAACGCCGTTGTCTGCGAGTTGGCGATGTTGCCCGAGACGTTTTCCAATGCGTAGGAGTTGGCGCGGAGGCCGCCGACCGCGGTGGTGAGAGCGCCGAAGATACCCATGACATTTTCTCCAAATTCAATCCGGGCGGCTCGCCGGTCCACGTAAACCCAGCCGCGTCGGGAGAAGATGTCGCAAGCGTTGTGCCAAACAACAGACCGATACAAATCAATGCCTTAAGAAAAAAGCCCCGGTCCAAAGACCGGGGCACATTTGCCGGGCGGGCAACAATTGCCGAGCGGCGGCCGCTATGATGCCGACGGCCCGGCCGGGTGGAACACCAGCGCAAACCCGTCGATGCAATAGCGCAAGCCGGTCGGTTTTGGCCCGTCATCGAAGACGTGTCCGAGGTGGCCGCCGCAGCGACGGCAATGCACTTCGATGCGCAACATGCCGAAAGTGCGGTCCTCGGTCTTGCCCAGGGCATTGTCGAGCGGCTGCCAGAAGCTCGGCCAGCCGGTGCCGCTGTCATATTTGGTATCCGAGGAGAACAACGGCAGATCGCAGCCGGCGCAGGCGAAGATGCCCTTGCGTTTTTCCTTCAGGAGCGGGCTCGAGCCCGGCCGCTCGGTGCCGTGCTTGCGCAGGATTTCATACTGCTGCGGCGTGAGCTGGGCGCGCCATTCGGCGTCGGTCTTTTCCACCTCGAATTTCTCGGCGGCCTGCGCCGGCGTGGTGCGCAGCCAGCGGAAAGCGGCCAGGCCAAACAGGCCGGCTACGGATGCGAGCAGGATACGGCGGTCGAACATGGAATTCTCCGTGCGAGGCGGGCCTAACGGTTCGCCATCAAGTACGGCCCGGAAGCGCCGAAGTTACACCGATCCGTCCCGGACCTTCTCACTTTCCTGCGAGGGAGCGAGCGGCATCCCGCCGTCGCGGGCCTCTGCCTGCCGTGGACGCACGGGGCGCGGCGCGACCGGCGGACGGCGCGGCGGCCTGGTTCCGGCTTGCCGGTTGGCCTCCGCCAACCGCGCCTCGCGCACCCGTTCCCGGGCGCGGGCGTCTTCGCGGTAACGGGCCAGCGCGCCCGCCGCGGCGGACTGGCCCCGCCCCCATAGGCCGATCAAATGGCCGGCTACGCGGCCGGTGACGCCGCCCGCCCACACCAGTTCGAACGGCGAGAACAGTTTCCAGCGGTCCTCGCCCCACAGGATGCTGCGCGCGATGACCTGCCCCGCCATTGCCGAAGTGTTCAGCCCGTGGCGGCCGAAGCCGCTGGCAACCCACAGGCCTTTGCGCAACTGGCCGATCTGCGGCATGCCGTGCACGGTCACCCCGACTGCGCCGCCGAACACGTCTGATATCGCGACTTTGCCGAGCCTTGGGAAGATCGTGGCAATGCGGCGCTGAATGACGGGCGCAAAGCGGCGCGGCCGCGCCTCCCAGGTGGTTTCCGGGCTTGCCCACATCAGCCGGTCGCCGTCGACGATTCGGAAATGATCGATGCCGTCGCTGTCGGCCACCGAGCCCCTGAAGGCGATCACCTCGCCGAGCCGCTCACGGAGCGGCTCCGTCACCGCGGCATAGCGCCAGACCGGCAGCAGCGTCTCCGACAGGCGGCGCAACGGGGCGCCGAGATGAACGTTGCCGGCCAGCACGATGTGAGAGGCGCGCAGCCGCGCCGACGGCGTCACGATGCGCTTGCGAATGCCCGACGGATCGATGCTGACGACGGGCGTATCCTCGAAGATGCGCGCACCCGCCCGCGTTGCCTGCGCGGCAAGGCCGTGGATGTATTTGCGGCCGTCGATCTGGAACGCGCGCGGATAATAGATGCCGTGGAAATAGCGTGCCGTACCGAGCTGATCGCGAACGCGATCGACCTGCCATCCCTCGACTTCGGTCTCGAAATCCTCACTCAGCGTCTGCAGCCGGCTGATCAGCGTCTCGCCGGCATCGACGTTGGAGACCTCCAGTGCGCCTTCAGTGAGCGCAATTCCCGGCATCGCCTCTTCGGTTGCGGCGGCGCGAACGTAATCGGCGCCCTCCTTCGACAGCGCCCACAATTCGCGCGCGTCTTCGATGCCCACGCGTTCGATCAGGTCACCGATTGGAAGACTGTAGCCCGGCATGACCGTACCCAGTTGATGGCCGGACGCGTTCCAGCCGACATGCCGGCCTTCCAGCACGGCAACACTGGCGCCGAGTCGCGCGGCCTCCAGCGCTACCGTAAGACCGGCAAGTCCGGCTCCTACCACGCAAATGTCGACATCCAGATCGAACGAAAGATGCGAGCGAAAAGGGGCGTCGTCGGGGCCGTTGGTCACGCTTGAGAAAGTCTCGGGCATGGCGTTTCTTACGGGCGGCTGCAGCGCTTGTCACCTCGTCCCAGACATGAGCTTGTAGATTAGTCCGGACTAAGACCGAATCGAGATCGCGCCCATGCGCCGTTTGATGCTGCTGCGTCACGCCAAGACCGAACACGACGCGCCCTCGGGCCATGACCAGGACCGCCGTCTCGACGAGCGCGGCCGGTTGGACGCCGCCGCGATCGGAACCTGGATCGGCCGGCACCCGCCCTTCCCCGACGCCGTTCTGGTTTCGACCGCAGTGCGGGCGCAACAGACCTGGGAAATCGCACGCGACGCGATGAAGGATTCATTGCGGGAACGGCGGCCGCGGCCGCATGTCGAACTGCTCGACGAACTCTACGGCGCCGAGCCGACGCAGCTCCTGCGGATCATCCGCATGGCCGAGGTCTCCGACCCCGCACGCCTGATGCTGATCGGCCACAATCCCGGCATGCATGAGCTGGCGCTGATGCTCGCCGGCAGCGGCGACGCGGCGGCGAAGAAGGCACTGGAGCACAATCTGCCGACCGCGGGACTGGCGATCCTCGACTTTGCCACCGAGGACTGGAGCGAGGTGGCATTCCGCCGCGGCAAGCTCGTGCGCTTCACCAGTCCGAAATTGCTGAAGCAGGCGCTGGACGATTGAGGCGCGCGGACATCCAGGCTCTCCCGTGCTAAGCTCGCCACGACGCTGTTTTCGAGCGAATTAAGAATAAGTTCGCGTAAAAGAAAACGCGTCAAAACAAAGGGCTGTGGCCGGGTCCTGACAAATCAGAACCGGACCGGCTGCAGCGGGAGGCTCAGATGTTCAAGTCGATTCTCGTGCCGATCGATCTGGCTGATACCGATCTGGCCAAGCCCGCGATCGCGACCGCTGCAACGCTGTCGCAAACCTGGAGCGGCTCGGTACGATTGCTCAATGTGTTGCCGATGACGCCGGTGATGCTGGCGGAATACGTGCCGGCCGATTTCGACGCCCAGCAGCGCGCGACCTCGGAGGAAGCGCTCGCGATCGTGGCGCAGGAATCCGGCATCGAGGCACCGCGCATTTCCACCGCAGTACGGAAAGGCGGCATCTATCACGAGATCCTCGAAGAGGCAGCGGCGATCAAGGCCGACCTGATCGTGATGACCTCGCACCGGCCGGCGATGCGGACCTATTTTCTCGGCTCCAACGCCGGTCATGTGGTGCGCTATGCCAAGTGCTCAGTGCTGGTGGTCCGGCACTGAGACGTAGCGGCGCCGCCGAACGGCGACGCCGAATGCGCCTCACATCATCCGCCCGTACATTGGATCGATCATGCCGCGCACGGCCACCTCGATCTGGCTACGCTCGACACCGATGTCGCGGAGCGCGCGGTCGTCCAGTTCACTCAGCGTTTTGATGGCTTCGCGATGCGCAAAATAAGTGACGACGCCGTTCACCCAGCGTCCGAGCAGGCCGAAAAATCCGACCGGGCCTTTCCGTGAAGCAGGCTGACCTGCCGTCTGGGATATCGTCGTCATCGTTCTTCTCCTTGCTTGCGAGCGGCAAAGCGGTGCCACTGGCGCAAACGCCGCGGAGAGCGCCTGCACCTATTGAGTTCTGATTGCTTGCACCCCTCTCAGTGCAATCTCGGGCTTGATTGGTTCAAAATGATCCGATACATTTCTCGGTGCAAGGAAAACATTGCTCTCGGTGCAATAATGTCGAAGTTCGAGTACCTGAAGCTTGCCGATACCGTCGCCGCCGAGATCGCCAACGGCGCGCTCAAGCCCGGCGATCGCCTGCCGCCGCAGCGCAGCTTCGCCTATCAGCGCAAGATCGCGGTTTCGACCGCGAGCCGCGTCTATACCGAGCTCCTGCGCCGCGGCCTCGTGGTCGGTGAAGTCGGACGCGGCACGTTCGTGTCTGGCGAGACGCGCCGCGGTATCGCCATGCCGGCAGAGCCGCGCGGCGCGCGCATCGATCTGGAAGTGAACTATCCGATACTGCCGACGCAATCGGCGATGATCGCGAGAAGCCTTGCAGGGCTGGAACGCCCCGAAATGCTTGATCTCGCGTTGCGGCACTCGACCACGACCGGCACATTGGCGGCGCGGACCATCTCCGCCGAGTTTCTTTCCCGCGAAGACTGGTCTCCGGCTCCCGATCAACTCGTCTTCACGGCGAACGGGCGGCAATGCATCGCCGCCGCACTCGCGGCGGTGGTGCCGAGCGGCGGCCGCTGCGGCGTCGAGGCGCTGACTTATCCGTTCATCAAAGACATCGCCGTCAGGCTTGGCGTGACGCTGGTGCCGCTTGCGATGGACGAGAACGGCGTTCGCCCGGACGCAGTGCAGAAGGCTCACCGCGAAGCGCATTTATCGGCGCTGTACGTTCAGCCGACGATTCAAAACCCGCTCGGCATGACTATGCCTTCGGCGCGCCGCGCCGATTTGCTGCGCGTGGTCGAGAAGCTCGGCCTCACCGTCATCGAGGATACGGTCTACGGCTTTCTTGACGAAGAAACCCCGATGGCCGCGCTCGCGCCGGATAGCTGCATCACGCTCGATAGCCTGTCGAAGAAGGTGGCGCCCGGCCTTGCCCTCGGCTTTATCGTTTCGCCGCCGCGGCTGCGCGAACGCGTCATGTCCGCGGTTCGGTCGGGCGGGTGGACAGCTTCGGGATTTGCGTTTGCGGCCGGACAGCGGTTGATGGCAGATGGCACCGTTGCCGAGCTGTCACGCCTGAAACGGATCGATGCGGCACGGCGCCAGCAG
This sequence comes from Bradyrhizobium sp. 157, assembly GCF_023073815.1. Classification (NCBI taxonomy): domain Bacteria; kingdom Pseudomonadati; phylum Pseudomonadota; class Alphaproteobacteria; order Hyphomicrobiales; family Nitrobacteraceae; genus Bradyrhizobium; species Bradyrhizobium sp. 157. Next base: position 112,843 of record NZ_JADPKF010000120.1, read on the forward strand.
ATGGCGGCCAAATACCTCGCCGGCTTCGAAGTTCAAGCCAACATCAAATCCTATCATCTCTGGTTGACCTTGCCCCAGCACTGGCGCTCGCAGACATTCGTCGCGGCCGCGGCCCGGCGCGACATCGCATTGACCCCGTCGACCACCTTCGCCGTAAGTCCAGGCCACGCCCCCAACGCCGTCCGCCTGGCGCTCGGCGCCCCCAGCACTGAACAACTCGATCTGGCGCTGCGAACGTTGTCGGGAATGCTGACGGCGAAAGAAGACGTCGATACGACCGAGTAGCGCTATCAATCGGACGTTTCGCGCGCCGGCCACTCCGCGATAAAGCCCCTCGCCTTGTACGGCTCGATCTTGTCCCATTCATGGAGCATGCGGCGGCTGAATTCGGCGTCGGTGTACCAGAGCTCCCGCGGCGTCTTGAAACTATCGACCATGACCAGCATCTTCTCCACTTCCGGCCAATGCCGGTGCAGCGTCATCGGATAGCGGCGCGCCGTCCAGGTATTGCCGAGACAGATCACGCTGCCGATGTTGGCGAGGCCGAGCGCAGCATCGATGATCGGCAGCGAAAAGATCACGTTCTCGCCGGTGTTCATCGCGCGATCCTCTCTCAGGATGATGTCGACCGGAACGCCCCGCGCGATCATTGCACCCGCGATGATCTCGCATTCCGACAGATCCGATCCCGGCGTCACGCCGCCGCTCACGATCGCCCGGCGAAAATATCCGTCGCGCCACAGCTTGCAGGCTTCATCGACGCGCTCCTCGACGTCCTCGCGCGTTCCGAATACGAACAGCAGATCGGCCGGCCGTAACGGCGTCTCGATCAGATGCCGCGCGTTGATCGCGGCAATCTCGGCCTCGGTTGGCGATCGCCTATTTCGATCTGTCACGGCAGTTCGTCTGATAGCGAAAACGGTCCGACCATCATGCCGCGCGTCACGCGTCCGGCGAAGTCACATTTCATTTCGCCGGATTGCGAGGCATCGCCGGCAACAATGTCTCGGGCAACTTATCGAACGTGTAAAGCCGCGGCTTGTTGCGCCAGATGAAGCCGCCCATCTGCCATCCGAACAAGGCGACGAATCCAACCAGAAACAATGCACCCGCGAACTCTCCGGTAGCGATCGCGCGCGCGAACAGTCCGGTGATCGCAATCGCGACCAGCGCCAGCAGCAGACAGCCGGTGGCATAGATTACCGGCCCGATGCCTCCGATCAGCGCAGCACTGCTCCCTGCCGCCTTCAGACGCACATGCAATTGCTCGATGAAGGCGCGGTAATCGCGGTCCTGCGGCGTCATCAATACGACGGTGTGCCAACTCGTCGAGTAAGCCGTGATGCGCTGGCCGCTCTTGTGTTCGATGTCGGCGCGATAGCGGCGCGACTGCATCGACGCCGGCCGATAGGACAGACGCACCGCAGCAATATCGGCATAGGGCCAGATCCCGGACCTTCCCCTCGCCTGCCACGATAGCCCTTCGTCCGTCAGTTCGAACTCATGCGCTGCCCCGACCAGCGATGCCTTGTAAACGTAGCGGGTCCCGGTCGCTCCCTCCCCTGCTGTCGCGGCCTGTTGCGGTAGTGAGGTGGACAAGTTCAAAATCCCGTTGTGGCGTGAGCGCTGCCAGTTGCGCGGCGAGCCGGCTTTACCTTACAAGCGGGACATGCCCGAGACGACCTATTTTCCGCGCCGTCTCATCCTGGCCGGCGCCATTGTTTCAGGAGTGCTGCTGGCGCTCGCCGTCCACATGCTGGGGGCGCGCTACGGTCTCGATCTCGGCCGCCTGTGGCGATCCGATACAGGCGAATTCATGCCCGCGGGCGCGGCAATCGCGTGGTGGCTGATCGCGACCGTGGGCTTTTCCGGCGGCTATTTTACCGCCAACCTCATGCACAGCGCGGCCGCGGGCCAAATTCCGCAGCGGATGCGACAGTTCCTGATCGCAGTCGGTGTGCTGATCCTTGCCGGCGCCGGCCAGGCCGCCTCCGCGCCGAGCCCGGTCCCGACCGTGTCTGGCGTGCTCGCCGGCCTTGCGGCCTTATGCCTCGGCGCCGTGATGGCATTCTGCGGCGCGCATTTCGCGTTGCGCAAGGCTTAAAGGAACAAGACTTGAGAAACTAAGCGACGACCCGCGCCCGTGGCTTCGATAGCATCGTTTCCACCTCGGAAGCGGGACGCGGCGGGCTGAACAGATAGCCTTGCGCCTGCGTGCAGCCCTCCTGGCGCAAAAGGTCGAACTGCGCGTCGGTCTCGACGCCTTCAGCCGTGGTGACGATACCCAGGCTCTTGCCGAGGCCGGTCACGGCGCGGACGATCGCCATCGAATCATCGCGCGTCGCCAGTTCGGTGACGAAAGAGCGATCGATCTTGATTTTGTCGAACGGAAAGCTGCGCAGGTAACTCAGGGACGAATATCCGGTTCCGAAGTCGTCGAGCGAGATCCGGACGCCAAAGGCGCGAAGCTCGTGCAGAACCGAAAGCGTTGCCTCGCTGTTCTGCAGCAGCACCGATTCCGTGATCTCGAGCTCGAGCCGGTGCGCCGGAAGACCCGAGGCTTTCAGCGCCTCCTTCACCGTCGATACCAGACTGGGATTCTTGAACTGCACCGGCGACAGATTGACGGCGACGCCGACGTCCTGCGACCACTGGGCCGCGTCGATGCAGGCTCGACGCAACACCCAGTCGCCGATCGGCACAATCAGGCCGGTTTCCTCCGCCAGCGGAATGAAGTTGGCCGGAGAGATCATGCCGCGCAGCGAGTGATTCCACCGCACCAGGGCTTCGAAGCCAACAACGACGTCTTTGGCTATATCGCGGATCGGCTGGTAGTAAACTTCGAATTCCCCGCGCTGCAGCGCCGCGCGTAAGTCGAGCTCCAAGAGCCGCCTTGCCTGCGCGCGGGCGTCCATTCCGGTCTCAAAGAAGCGGTAGGTGCCGCGGCCATCCTCCTTGGCGCGATAGAGCGCGAGGTCGGCCTTCTTGAGGAGTTCATCGGGATTCTTGCCGTCCTCCGGCGCCAGCGAAATGCCGATGCTGACCCCGATGACGAGCTGGTGACCGGCGATTTCATAGGGCGCCGAAACCTTCTCGACCACGTGGCTGGCGAGCAAGGCAACAGCGGACGGGTCGCAATCGTTGCAGAACTGCACGATCACGAACTCGTCCCCACCCAGCCTCGCCACCGTGTCGTTCTCGGTGATGCATTCGCCGAGACGGCGGGCGACTTCTTTCAAGAGCGCGTCGCCGACCGGATGGCCGAGCGAATCGTTGATATCCTTGAAGTGGTCGAGGTCGAGACAGAGCACCGCAAGCTGATCGCTGCGCTTGGCGAGCCGCAACGCCTTCTCGAGTTGCTCGCGGAACAACGTCCGGTTCGGCAGATTGGTCAGTGCGTCATGGCGCGCCATGTGGGAAATCTGTTCCTGGGCAGCCTGCCATTCGGTGATGTCCTCGAAGGTCGCGACCCATCCGCCGCCCTTCATCGGCTGGTCGACGACGCGGAGCGAACGTCCGTTGCGGCTCACCGTTCTGGTCACGCTGTTGCCGGCCTTGGCAGCAGCGATCACGTTGGCGACGAACTGATCGGGATCGCCGTCCCATCGATCAAGCGCCTTCTGCTGCCGAAGGACATCGAGCAGCAAACGACCCTGGAGAGTCATGGCGGTCCGTCCCATCATTTCGGCGTAGCGTTGGTTATTGAGCAGGATGCGACCATCCGCATCGAACATGCAAAGTCCCTGCGACATGTTGTCGAGCGCGGTATCGAGCAGGACTTTCTGCTGATGCAGTTCGCCCTTGGCGCGGCGGTCGATCATGGCCGCCAGCAGCGATAGCCCGAGGATGGCGAACGCTGCCACCGCCGTCAGGAAGGAAAGTGCGGTCGGTGAAATCGACAGCCCGTCCGTCCCGAGCGTCGGGTCGGGAATCAACGTGACGGCGCCCATCGCGGTGAAATGATGCGAAACGATGGCAACCGTCAGCAGCCCGGTGGCGCCCACGGTATGGGCGGGATTGTCGCGACGCGCGGCAACAAGAAGCGCCATGGCCGCAAACACGCTGCCAAACACGATCGAGGCCACAACGATGCCGGGCGACCACACAATGAACGCCGGAAGCTCGAGTGCCGCCATGCCGGTGTAGTGCATCGCTGCGACGCCCGCGCCAATCACGGCGCCGCCAATCGCAACCACCGGCCACCGTGCGCTCGACAGCGCAATGCACAGACCGACGGCGACGATGCCTATCGCGAAGACCAGCGACAACAGCGTAACGGGAATGCTGTATCCGGCTCCGGCGCCGGGATCGTAGGCCAGCATCGCGACGAAATGGGTGGCCCAGATTCCGCAGCCGCCGACCGCTGCATCGAGGCCAATCCAGATCGCGCGCGTACGGTCGCGCGAGGCCCTAGCACGATGAAACAGGCTGATGGCGACTGCGCTGGCAAGCCAGCAAATGGCACCGGCAAGCACGACCAGGCGCCAGTCGTGCTCGGAAGTGAGGCAAGTTAGGACGCGATACATACAGACCCCCGAAGGCCTGTAACTGCAGCCCTATTCGTATATTTGGCGTAACCGCCGCGGTGCGGTTACGCGGATGGTAAACAAACGCTTTTTGGCATGCCAGGCATGCCGGCGCGGAAACGCCGCGCGAGCTACTCGCCCGCGCGGCGTTTTGCCTCAATGGCGCGATAAATCAGCTTGCGGCTCGCAGGTTGACCTTGCCTTCCGCCAGCGAGGTCAGCTTCTTGTCGACCGTCTTTTCCTCGTCGAGCGTCTTCTGCAGGATGCTGGCGCAATCGTTGCGGCCAAGCTGCCGCGCCCAGGCGATCAGGCTGCCGTAACGGGTGATTTCATAGTGCTCGGCAGCCTGGGCGGCATTAATGAGGGCCGCGTCCAACACGTCCTTGTCCTCGATCTCGCCTGCGACGTCGTCCGCTTCCTCGATGATGCCGTCGATCGCTGGGCAATCGACCGCCTTCACCTCTGCGCCGTGCATGCGGAATATCTCTTCGAGACGCTGCACATGCGTCTTGGTTTCGTCGAGATGGCCCAAGAAGCCCTGTTTGAGCTGCTTGTCAGTGGCCTTTTCGGCCATTTTCGGCAGTGCTTTCACGAGTTGCTTCTCGGCATAGTAGATATCCTGCAATTGGTGGATGAACAGGTCGTTCATCGTCTTGATGTCTTTGGTGAACAGTCCCATTGCGGTTCTCCTCCATTTGGGAACACGCAGGCGCAGGCCTCATGCTGGCCGGGCGCACGCTTCATGTTCGACATTGATTAGAGGCTAACTTGCTCGCGAAAAGGACGTTCCTGAAGGCCGCGAAAACGCCGCGATGGAACGGATGGAACGGCGCGGCAAAAAGAGCCCGCGGAACGGACCTCGTTGCGACTCAAAATCGTTAACGCGGCGACATATGTATGGCGTATGACAAAGGCGACGAACGACGCCAAAAGGCATGCTTGTCAAGGGCTGCACAACGGCCCGGTTTTGGCTTATGGGTTTCGCGCACGGTGCCTCTGACCGTCGACTGTCACCCGTCGTGACAGGCCCATCTTTACGTATTGCGCCCGCCGGGAGGATGAATGCATCGGCTGCTGACCGCGCTCAGGCGTGGCTTCAAGGAGAAGATCGGCTGGAAACGGCTGGGGATCGCTGCGAGTCTTCTCATCATCATTCTTGCGATCACCCATCTGGTTCGCACCCTGAAGGGCGTCGACACCGGGGTTGTTTTGACGGCCCTGACCGAAATCGCCCCGCATCGGATCGCGCTGGCGGCACTGTGCGTAGTAGGCGCGTTCTTCACGCTGACCTTCTATGATTTCTTCGCATTGCGAACGATTGGCAAGACGCACGTCCCCTACCGCATCGCGGCGATGTCGAGCTTCACCAGCTACACCATCGGTCACAACGTCGGCGCCACCGTCTTCACCGGCGGCGCGATCCGGTTTCGGATCTATTCTGACTACGGCCTGACTGCGATCGATGTCGCCAAGATCTGCTTCCTCTCCGGCCTGACCTTCTGGCTCGGCAATCTGTTTGTGCTCGGCATCGGCATGGCCTGGCATCCTGAGGCGGCGTCGGCGATGGACCTGCTGCCGCCGGCAATGAACCGGCTGATCGCGATCGGCTGCCTTGCCGGCATCGCCGTTTATTTCATCTGGCTGCTCTTGGGCGAAGGGCGCCGCGAACTCGGCCAGAACGGCTGGAAAGTGGTGCTGCCCTCGGCGAGGCTGACGTTGCTGCAAGTCCTAATCGGCGTCGTCGATCTCGGCTTCTGCGCGCTGGCGATGTATTTGCTGATGCCGATCGCGCCGCACATCGATTTCATTTCGTTGGCGGTGGTATTCATCCTGGCAACGCTGCTCGGTTTTGCCAGCCATGCACCCGGTAGCATCGGGGTATTCGATGCCGCGATGCTGGTGGCGCTGCCGCAGTTCGGCAAGGAACAATTACTGGCGACGCTGGTGGTATTCCGAATCCTGTACTTCCTGATTCCCTTCGGCATCTCGATTTGGATCATGGGCACGCGCGAACTCTGGCTCAGCGTGGTGCAGCCTTGGCTGGACCGCCGTCGGCTCGGCGAAGCGTGCACCGCCAAGGCCCGGGTGCGGCAACCGGTCGAGGGCCGGCAATCCCGAGGCCGGTAACGGCGTCGTTATCTGCACCGTCTGGTCTTTTGAGGCAGAGCTGCCTCATTCTCTTATTTCTGCCTTACCGCTAACGTCAAACGACGCCATGGCTGGAATTCTCTCACGTTCGATGATGTCGGTCGCGCTGCTTGCCGGCGTGCTGATTGGAATAATCACGTCCGCGGCGGAAGCCCAGACCGCCGGGGGCTACGGGCCGCTGCAGATTTCTTGGGAAGTACGCAACCGCTTCCGCCTGTTCCGCGAGGAGCGGGATTTCCTGCTGCATGCCGAAAGCGGACGCGGCCGCAGCGTGCTGGCTTCAGAGCAGGTGCTGGCGATCCAGAGCGACGGCCGCGGCTGGGCACGCAATACCGTGAACCGGCTCTGCATCGATCTCGCCGGCCGCGTCAGCGAGCCCTGCACGCGCGACAACGTCAAAGAAAGCTATCTGACACCGATCGATCATCCGGTCGTGATCCGACTGACGGGCCCGGTGCCGGTGGGCGCGACCTGCGCCTGGACGGTCGACGACGGCGACGGCCCGCAAACTTCCACTTTCGACTGCGCCGAACCAGTCAATCTCCGCGTCCGCTACGGCCGCACCACGGTCGTGACCGCCGACATATCCAGCTCGGAGGGCACTCAGCGCGCTTTCACCGAGATCGCGGTACGCGACATCTTCATAGCGGGTCTCGGCGACAGCATCGCGTCCGGCGAGGGAAATCCAGACCGCCCAATTGCGCTCGCCGATGAAGGCTTCTGCTTCCGCTCCTATCTCGGCACAGCGGCCTCGCAATATTACCGGCCGAGCCGCGCGGGATATAAAGGCGGACGGGCCTGCGAGGCGCCCGATTCCCTCGCCGTCTGGCAGCGGCAGAGTGCGCTCTGGTTTAACCCCGCCTGCCACCGTTCGCTCTACAGCTATCAGACGCGAACCGCACTGGCGCTCGCCGTGCGATATCCGCATATCGCGGTGACCTACCTGCCGCTGGCCTGCACGGGCGCCACCATTGCCGACGGGCTGTTCGGCTCGCAGCGCGCCCGCGACTGCCTGCCGTCGAAATCGGGCGGTGCGTGCCAGGGCACCGTCAACGGGCAACTGGCCGAGCTGCGTGAAGCCCTCGCCGCCGCGAAACGCCGCCAGCCGGACCGCCAACTCGACCTGGTGCTGCTATCAATCGGCGCCAACGACATCTATTTTTCCGGCCTCGTCGCCGACGTCATCGTGGACACGGCAACCGAACGCGCACTGTTTCGGCGCAGCGGCGTGATGGCCTCAGTAGACGACGCACGTGGCGCGATGACGCGGGACCTGCCGCAGGGCTTTGCCAAGCTGCGCGAGGCGCTGAAGCCGCTTCTCGGCGGCGACCTGTCGCGGGTGGTCTACACCGCCTACGCCAATCCGACGTTGTCGAATGGCGGCGCGCCCTGCCCCGGCGGACGCGCCGGCTTCGATATCCATCCCTCCTTCAACGCCCAGCCGCAGCGGCTGGCCGCCGTATCGAACTTCGTCGAAAGCGAATTCCTGCCGCAGTTGCGGGCACTGGCGCTCTGTGAGGGCGGCATCCTGTGCCGCAATCCCCGCGCCGACCGCATGACCTTCGTTGACAGCCATCAAGCCAGCTTCGCCAACCACGGCTTCTGCGCACGCGCCGAGAACGATCCCGAATTCGACCGGCAGTGTTTCTCGGCGACCGGCGACAGCTTCGATCCGGATATCGTCACGGCCGCCAGCCAGCCGATGCTGTGCGGCCGCAGCGCCGGTGAGTACCGCGCCTATCTGCCGCGCGCGCGCTGGATCCGCGACGCCAACGACAGCTACTTCGCGGCGATGACCTACCCGCAAGGCCTGCCGGCATCGCAGCAGCCATCCGATATCCATGATGCGACATGGGGGGTCTTGTCCGCAGTCTATGGCGGCGCGGTGCATCCGAGCGCCGAGGGCCACGCCGCGATGGCGGATGCCGCCGTGCCGGCCGCCGCCGCCGTGCTGCAGCTCGATGCGGCGGTGCCTGAAGTCACGTCGCAGCCAATGCAGCCGATACCGGTTTTGCCGGATGTGCCGCGCCCACCAGGCAGAACCGGATTGAATTAGAGCGTTTTCAAGCGAAGTGGACACCGGTTCGCGTCAAGAAAACGCGTCAAAACAAGAATCTAGAGCCGGTTCTATTCAATCAGAACCGAAAAGGCTCTAGCGCGCAGGTGCAGGAACCGGTGCCGGCGCAGTGGTCTTCTTGGGCGCTGCGGGGGTCTTTGCCGCACCGGCGGGTTGCTTGATCGCAGCGGCCTGCGCCGGCAAATATTTTGCGATGATCGCGGGATCGACCTGCGCCAGCGCCGTATCCGGCAGGCGGGTCCAGACCTCATCCCTGCCCAGCAGCGAAATGCCGAGATAGCCGCGCATCGTCAACGTCTGCCCATCGGGACTGAGCGTCATCTTGGCTTTGTAGATCTTGCCATCGCGCGGATCGAGCACGTTGCCGTTCTCGTATTTCAATCCGTCGCGCTTCATGTCCCGGATGAACGAGAGCCCGAGCCACGGCGCATCCTTGCGATCGTCAGTGCATTTCGAGCAAGTCGGATTGGGAGCATCGCCGGGTTCGGAAAAGAGCTTGGCGAACACGCCCTCGAAGGCGCCATTGCGGTCTACGACGAGAAACCACCCGACCGGCTTGCCCTTCTCGACCTTCTCCCACAGCCCGGCTGCAGAAGGTTCCGCCGGCTGCGCGGCGAGTTCACCAGCCAACGCGAGCCCGATCACGATCGGGAGTATCAGTTGAAATCCAGCCAGCTTGCGCATCGTCATCACCTGCAATTCGCTAAAGGAATGGCCCCAGACTAAGGCCATTTCGCGGACGGTTCCAGCAACGATCGCCGCGAGCCCGATAAAGCTCCGCGGGCCCAACTGTCATTTTTTTGGAATCAGCTGACCCCGAGCTTCTTCTGCAGGCTCGATGACGAGGTGGTGTACTGGAACACCAGCCGCTTGTCCGGATAGACATAGCGGTGCGCCTTCTGCGCCATCAGCGCGCCCTCATGGAATCCGGACAGGATCAACTTGAGCTTGCCGGGATAGGTGTTGATGTCGCCGATCGCGAAGATGGCGGGAACATTGGTTTCGAAGGCCGCGGTATCGACCGGAACCAGATTGTTCTCGAGCGCGACGCCCCAATTCGCAACCGGGCCGAGCTTCATCGTCAGCCCGAAGAACGGCAGCATTGTATCGCACTCGATCTTCGAGACCGCGTTGTCGTTGCCCTTCATCATCGCCGCGGACAGCTTGCCGCCCTCGCCTTCGAGCGACGTCACCTGACCGATCTTCAGGTCCATCTTGCCGCTCGCGACCAGCGCACGCATTTGCTCGACGCTGTGCGGCGCGGCGCGGAAATCGTCGCGCCGGTGCAAAAGCGTCACGCGCTTCGCGATCGGATGCAAATTGAGCGTCCAGTCGAGCGCGGAATCGCCGCCGCCGACGATCAGGATACTCTTGTCGCGGAACTGCTCCATCTTGCGTACGGCATAAAACACCGAGGTGCCTTCATAGGCCTCGATGCCCGGCACCGGAGGACGCTTCGGCTGGAACGAACCGCCGCCCGCGGAAATCACCACCACCTTGCACTCGAACACCTTGCCGGCATCGGTGGTCACGCGGAACAGCGGATCGCCGATCTTCTCGATCGTCTCCACCATCTCGTTGAGATGGAAGATCGGACCGAACGGTTTGATCTGCTGCAGCAGCGCGTCTGTGAGGCCCTGCCCGGTGACGAAGGGAATGCCGGGAATGTCGTAGATCGGTTTCTCCGGGTAGAGTTCGGCACACTGGCCGCCGATCTTGTCGAGGATGTCGACCAGATGCACCTTCATGTCCAACAGGCCCAATTCGAAGACGGCGAACAGGCCGCACGGACCCGCGCCGATAATCAGCACATCGGTCTTGATCGCTTCGCTCATATCAGCTTCTTTTCGGTTGAACCTGGCGAAATGCCGCATCTGTCTAGCCAAGCCAGCGGCAACAGGAAAGCCAAATATCGCACTCCTGGCCGCGGCAACCCCTTGCCGTCACTCGACAAGTGGGCTGTAAGGAAACGAGACTTTCGGAGATGGCCCTGTGAACGCCCACTTGCGTCCCGACGCGACCCCGCGTCCGGAAGATTTTCCGTACCGCTTGTCGGACAATGTGAGATTTGCCGACCTCGACCCCAACCAGCATGTCAATAACGCAGTCTACGCGACCTATTTCGAAACCGGCCGCGTCACGCTGATGAAGGACCGCAGCTACGGACTGATGCCAGACGGCGTGACCTGGATCATGGTCCGGCTCGACATGCATTTCCGCGCCGAATTGTGCTGGCCTGGTACGATTGAAATGGGACTGGGCGTGGTCAAGTTCGGCCGAACTTCGGTCACCTTCGATCAGGTGGTTTTCTCCGAAGGCAAATGCGTTGCGTCGGCGCAATCGGTTTCGGTGCTGCTGGACGAAGCCACGCGCAAGCCAACGCCATTGACGCCGGAGATTCTGGCCAATTTTCAGCGCTGGATTCGCCGCGGAGCAAAGCCGACATGATGCGCGCGGCGATGTTGGCGGCCCCTGATCGTCGGCATCGCGATGCAGCCTGTCGCTGCCGAGCCGTTCCATCGCGAGGACCTGCGTATTCCGATGCAGGCCGCGGGCCCACGCGGACTTGAAGCCAATCGGTGGAGGCTGCCCTCGCCGCCTGCGCGGAGTACGCGGCCGATTGCGCGCTATAGGCGGTCGGCCACTATCTCGCGAAGACCGCGAACGCCTGATAGCACTGAACGTCTTCCGGAGTTCAGGCCTGTCGTTCCGGCGTCGACACCACGAGGCCGTCGAGGTCGTCGCTCACCTTGATCTGGCACGACAGGCGCGAGTTCGGCCGCACGTCGAAGCCGAAATCCAGCATGTCTTCTTCCATCGGGGTCGGAGCGCCGACCTTCTCGCGCCAGGCCTCGTCGACATAGACGTGACAGGTTGCGCAGGCGCAGGCTCCGCCGCATTCGGCTTCGATGCCTGGAATGGCGTTGCGGATCGCGGCTTCCATCACGGTCGCGCCGTTCTCGACTTCAATGGTTCGTTTTTCGCCCGTGTGGTCGATAAAGTGGATTTTGGCCATGATCGCTCGTGCTGCCGGAATAGGAAGGAGTCCCGGCAGTCCTATAACGGGTCGATCCACGCAGCGCCAGCGGTCGGGACGAAAACCTGAGGCAGCATTTTACCGGGATTTTGGCCGATCCGGACCGCTTTCCGCTCAGGAACGATGCAGAATCGCTTCGATCGCTGCCTGCGCCTGTGCAACCGCCTCATCAAGTTCGGCGAGCGGCGCTGATGCATCGAAGCCACTGGCGATAGCCGCCTCCAGCCGGTCTGCGGCATCAGCGACGGCAAAGGCGCCGATCGCGCGGGCCGAACCCTTGAGCGTGTGCGCCAGCGCGCTGGCATCCGCAGGTATGGCAGCGAGCGTGTGGACGAGTCTCGCCGATTGGGCCGAGAACATCGTCAATACCTCCCGCTCGAGTCCAGCATCGCCGAACGTCATGCGGTCGAGATGTTCGAAATCGATCGGCCCGTCGCCGGGAGCCAGCGGTGGCGATGGCATCCATTCTACCCGTTCGAGATGAAGCGACATGGCAAGATCCGGATCGCCCCGCCGCGTTGATTCCCGGAGGGGCATTTTGGTCAGCCAATCACGACAGCAGTTAACGGAACGTTCTCGGAATACGCCGCAACTTTGCCTTGTTTTCGCCGGCAATCCGCCTCGATCCAAGATTCGGTTCCAAAAATCTGTGTATCCGTAAGGCTTTAAGAAACAAAGCTGTTAACGATGATTAAGAATGTCTTAATCGCGGCCATTTCATTCGTATCGCTCAACCAATAGGATGTTTGCGGACGTGTGCGGACAAGCTGCCGGCGGGCACGCTTGCGGTCCGCGGGGGGTTATGAATCCAGCTTCGAGCTTGCGGCGTTTTTGCAAGAACGGCTGGACGCGTAAAAGTTAAGAGGGCTCGGACTGATGGCGAACAATCCCAAGAAGGTCAAAGATCCCACTGAAGTCGCGCTCTCCGCCATTCAGGAAGCGCTCAACATCAGCGATACCACCGTCGACCCCAGCCGAAATTCGATTGGCGGTGAACTCACGCCGCCGATCATGCCCTCCGCCGCGCCGCCCTATTCAGAAACGCAGTTCGACACGCGCGCAGGCGCCGAGCGGTCGGCGTTTGATCCGATCGACGAGCCGCGCAGCCCCCGCCGCGCCGCCAATGACGATCGCGAAACCATCGGACAGATTCTGCAGGCGATCCAGAAGAACCATCCGGCCCGCAGCGTCTACACGCTTGCCACCGTGTTTGGCGGCGTCTGGGTGCTCGGCTGCGCCCTTCTGACCGTCAGCTTCCTGCCCTCGCTGCAGGCGGCGATCGGACAGAGCGGCGGCGTGCTGGTGCTCGCCGGGCTTGCGGCGTTGTTCTTTGCGCCGGTGCTCTTGTTCTACTTCCTCGCCAGCCTTGCCTGGCGCGGCCAGGAAATGCGGATGATCGCGCAGTCGATGGCGCAGGTCGCGATCCGCTTCTCCGAACCCGAGGGGGCCGCCGCCGATTCGATGGTGACTGTCGGTCAGGCAATCCGCCGCGAAGTCGCCGCGATGGGCGACGGCGTCGAGCGCGCGATCGCGCGCGCCGGCGAGCTCGAAACGCTGGTCGCCAATGAAGTCGCAGCGCTGGAGCGCGCCTATAGCGACAACGAAGTGCGCATTCGCGCGCTGCTGCAGGACATCGCCCATCAGCGCGACAATCTGGTCGGTCAGGCCGAGCAGGTTCGCAGTGCCATCTCCGGCGTTCAGATCGACTTGCGCCACGACATCGCGCTGATCTCGGACGCGATCGCCTCACGGGTCGACGAGGTCGCAAAGAGCATCACCGGCGCACTGGAAGAGCGCGGCCAGCACATCACGAGCGCGTTGAGCCATGCCGGTGACAACATGATCCTCGCGCTCGGCGAGCGCGGCGGCGACTTGCTTGATCGTCTGGAAGAGGCCAGCGCCGAGACCACGCGTGCAGTGCTCGACGCTTCCGAGCGGCTGACCACCAGCCTCAACTTCAAGACTGGGCACGTCCATGACGAGTTCGTCGATCTGGCCGATCGCGTCCACGAGATGCTGAACGAGCGCCTCGACCGCATCACCAGCGAATTCGAGCAGCGTTCCTCGACCATCGTCGACGGCATCTCGGACCGCACCGAGCAGGTCCACGACTCCCTGAAGAATTCCTCCGACTCGCTCTTGCTCGAACTCGAGCTGCGCTCAGGTGATCTCGTCGGCAAGATCGACGAAGCGGGCAACCGGCTGGCGAGCCGCATTCTCACCTCCGGCGACAAGGCCAGTGACGCGCTGGACGTGACCGTGAACACGCTGGTCGCCAAGGTGATCAGCCAGACCGAGAACGCGCACGACAGCCTCGCCCTGCAGATGAGCGCCTTCGAGGAGCTGGTGAAGAACCAGGGCTCGGAGCTTGCGGAAAAGTTCGCCCGCGACAGCGGCACGCTGGGCGCGCTGATCACGCGGCACATCTCCGAATTCGACCGCACCGTCAAAACCTTCGGCGGCGAGATCGTTGAGCGCATGGGCCAGCGGACCCAGGAAATATCAGACAACCTGAAGAACTATGTCGACACCTTCGATACCCGCCTGGTCTCGAACAGCGGCGAGATCACCGCTTCCCTCGATCAGCGGCTGCTGCAGTTCGAAACCCAGCTAGGCACCCGGGTCAATAACCTCGACACCTCGCTCGATAGCAAGATCAGATGGTTCGACGAGGCCGTCGACAGCCGCCTGAGATCGCTGGAAACGACCTTCGATACCCGTGCCAGGTCCGTCACCGAAACCATCGACAACCGCCTCAGCACGCTGTCGGGCTCGCTGACCGACGGTGCGGCGCAGGCGATCCAGTCGATCGACCAGCGGCTCAGCCTGCTCACCTCCTCGCTGACCGAGGGTACCGCGCAAGCCATTGCAGCGGTCGACCATCGGATTAGCAACGTCACCGAAACCATCGACGGCCGCAGCGCGCATCTGACCGACACCATCCAGGCGCGGTTCCAGGAAATTCACCAGGGCATGGAGACGCGGGTCGGCGAAATCGCCACCGGCATTGAGACCCGGGTCGGCAATCTCACCAGCGGTATCGAGACCCGGGTCGGCGATCTCGCTAGCGGCATCGAAACCCGGGTCGGCGTCATCGCCAGCGACATCGACACCCGCGTGGCGCAGTTTGAGGATCTGCTCGGTTCGCGCATCGAGGCCGTGGCCGGCCGGATCGAAAGCAGCGGCCGCCAGGCCAGCGAAGATCTGATGTCGCGCGCCGAAATGCTGTCCTCCGGCATCAAGTCGCATGTCGAGGATGCCGAGCGTTCCCTGACCAACCTCGTGGTCAACACCTCCGAGACCATCCAGACCGGCGCACGCAGCGCGCAGCAGGCGCTGCTGACGGTTTCCTCCGATGTCGGCGCGCAGCTCAAGCTGACCTCGGCCGAGGTCGAAGCCGCCCTCACCGCCGTGGGCACCGGCGCGGCCAATTCGATCCTGACCAGCGCCAAAGATGCCCAGACCACGCTGGTGTCCGCGTCCTCTGAGGCCGCCGCCCAAATCAAATCTCTCGCCGCCGACGTCGAGCGCACCCTCTCGGCCGCAGGCGACGCCACGGCCGCATCGGTTCTCGCCGGCGCGCGCGAGGCGCAGACCACACTCGTGACCGCGTCCACTGAGGCCGCAAGCCAGGTCAAGTCGCTTGCCATCGACGTCGAGCGTTCGCTGTCGGTCGCCGGCACCGCAACTGCCGAGGCCGTCACCGCAGGTGCCCGCGAGGCGCAGAGCACGCTGGTCGCCGCCTCCACCGAGGCCGCCAATCAGGTCAAGTCGCTTGCGGCCGACGTGCAGCGTTCGCTGTCGATCGCCGGAACGGCGACCGCCGAAGCGATCACGGCAGGCGCCCGCGAGGCCCAGAATACCCTGATGAACGCGTCCGCCGAGGCATCGACCCAGGTCAAGGCGCTCGCCGCCGACATGGAGCGTTCGCTCTCGATGGCCGGCAATGCAACCGCCGAGTCGATCACGACGGGCGCCCGCGAAGCCCAGAACACGTTGATCACGGCGTCCACGGAAGCCGCCAACCACGTCAAGTCGCTGGCGATCGACGTCGAACGCACGCTGACTGCCGTCGGCTCTGACACCGCGGCCTCCATCCTCGGCACAGCGCGCGAGGCCCAGAACTCGTTCGCTGCGACCTCTGCCGAGGCCGCCAACCAGATCAAGGCGATCGCCGCCGACATGGAGCGTTCACTCGGCAGCGTCACCGCCAGCACGACCGATACCATCCAGACTACCGCGCAGAACGCGCAGAGCGTGCTGGTCGCGGCAGCGAACGAGGTCAGTTCCAAGGTCAAATCGACTTCGGCCGATATCGAGCGTTCGGTGCTCGCCGCGAGCAGCAATTTCGGCTCGACGATGACCGGCAAGACCGACGAAATCGTCACCTACGTCCAGCAGCAGACCGATCGTCTAGCGCAGATCGTCGACAGCCGCCGCGGTTCGCTGGTTGAGGCGCTCAGCACCAGAACCACGCAGCTGACGACAGACATCGACCGTGTCACTGCCGACGCCCTGAAATCGATCGAAACGCGCGGCCAGGCGTTCTCGCAATCGATGTCGACGCACGGTTCGGAAGTCGCGCGCACGATTACCACCGCAGGCGACCTCGCCACCGGCGCGGTGGCCAAGTCGCTGAAAGACCTCGAGCAGGCGTCACGCTCGGCCATCGACCAGTCGCGCCAGGTATCGATCGCCGCCGTCACCGAAATGCAGGAGACCAGCAAGATCCTGCGCACCGACACGGTCGCGCTGTTCGAGCGGCTGCGCGAAGGCAACATCCTGCTGCAGGAAGTGCTGACCGGCGCCCACGACAATCTCAACTCGCTGGAACGCGCGCTGGTGACCCGCGTGGCCGACTTCGTATCCGCGATGAACGACGTCACCGCGCGCAACGGCGTCGCGACGCAGACGCTGGAAGACCAATTGACCGTGTTCAACTCCAAGACGACGAAAGCGCTGGAGGATCTCGGCGCGCTGTCGAGCGAGTTCGAGAAACACGGCAAGGAGCTGGTCGAAGCCGCCAGCGTGGTCGAACAGGCCAACCGCTCGACCTCGACGTCGGTCGCCGACCGCAAGTCGCAGCTTGAATCGCTGGTAACTACCATCGACCTGCGCACCACCGACCTCGACCAGCGGCTGTCGCGCTTCACCGGCCTGCTCGACGAATCGCTCGCCGCGGCGGAAGAACGCGCCCGCGATATCGCGCGCGTCGTGGCGGAAACCGCCGGCGCGGGATCGGCCGCGATCAGCCGCCAGTTCGAAGCAGTGCGCGCTGCGGCCGAAAACGAACGGCAGCAGACCCTCGATGCGATGAATGATCTGTACCAGCAGAGCACGCATGAAACCGATGCGATGTTCAAGCAATCGACGGAGAAGTTCGCTGCGATGGTGCAGTCCATGAAGCAGATGGCGGCCGAGATGCATCAGGAGCTCGAGGCAACGCGCAACGAGCTGCGCCGCGGCGTACTCGAGATGCCGCAGGAGGCGGCCGACAACACCGCGCAGATGCGCAAGGTGATCGTCGACCAGATCGAGGCGCTTGCCGAGCTCAACCGGATTGTCGCGCATCACGGCCGCGGTCTAGACGTCGTGACTTCCGGCCGCGCCAGCGTGCAACGCCAGGAAGAGCCGGTGATGGCAGCAGCCGCCGGCGGCCGCAACGAAGTGCGGATGCGCGACGCCGGCAGCGCATCGACGCTGCCGCCGCCGGATCTCGGCATGCCCGCGCCGCGCCGCGCCGAAGCCCCGCCGGTCAGTCCGGTGAGCCAGGACCCCGGGCGCGACGGATGGCTGTCCGACCTGCTCCACCGCACCGACGCAGGTACGGGACGCGAGGCTCCCCGTGGCCGCGCGCCGCAGGCCCCGGTCAATCCGCTGGAGTCGCTGTCGCTCGACATCGGCCGGCTGATGGATCGCAATCTCGCCGCCGAAATGTGGGATCGCTACCAGCGCGGCGAGAGCAAGGCGTTCAGCAAACGCCTCTACACGCCGGCCGGCCAGAAGGCATTCGATGAAGTCGCCCGCAAATATCGCGCCGACCGCAGCTTCAAGCAGACGGTCGACCGCTATATCGCCGAGTTCGAGCGGCTCTTGGACGAAGTTGCTCGCGAGGATCGCGGACCGCAGGCGCTGCGCGGCCACCTCACCTCGGAGACCGGGCTGGTCTACACCCTGCTCGCGCACGCGGCGGGGCGGCTGGGGTAAGGCCCAGACCGATTGCAGAACGCGAAGCGGAGGCAGTGATGCCTCCGTTTTCTTTTTGAGCACGGGTGGAGCGTACGGCCGGCGGCCTCGCAAACTTGCAGTGTGCACGCTGCCGCATCCGCGCAATCTGATCCGCAAAACGCGTCTCCGTAGAACCACGGTGCTATCCGCCGCGCGAGCTGAAGATTTTGCCGGATTCCGACGTGCATCCCACGAAACAACGTACGATTCCGCATCGATTAAGTTCATTGCTACCAAGAGTATTTACGAGAGATTCTTGATTGCGGCTTAGCTTCCCGACTCGTGTCGGGACGAGATGGCATGAACTTGATTTCCACTGCGCGAAGCCTGTTCGCCGTCGGCGAATGCACGACGCCGCATGGGCGCGCGCTCGTGAGCGAGCAGTTCCGCATCCTCACCAACCAGGTTCCGATTCTTTATGCCGTGCTGCTGCTGGACAGCATCAGCATCGGTTTCGTTCTGCCCTCCTCCGTCAATGGATGGCTGAGATTTGCCCTGCCGGGTGCGCTTCTGACCGTCAGCGTTATCAGAATGATCCAGTGGATCAGGATGCGCAGAGTCGAACTCACGCCGGAACAGGCCTATCGCTTTCTGGCACGGATGCGAATTCTTTCCGCCGCGTTGCCCGCCGGATTTCTGATCTGGACATTGGCGCTGATCGAAGTCGTGGACCCCTCGCTTCGTGCGCCGATCTCGCTTCTCGTTTTCATGGGCTGCATCGGCGCTGCCTATTGTCTTGGCATTTTTCCGGCTGCGTCGCGCCTGACGTTGCTGATTGCGGGGCTGCCTTTGGCAGTGCGGCTGCTGGCTTCCGGCGAGCCACTGCTGGTTTGGATCGGTATGAACCTCGGCCTGCTGCTGGTTCTATTCGTCCGGATGATCAATACCAATTTTGGCAATTTCGTCCGGCTGATCGAAACTCAGGCCAGACTTGCCGAAGAGGGAGAGCGAGCCCGCGCCGCGCATACCTATTTGACGGAAGCGCTGGACGTCGTGCCAGAGGGATTGGCGATATTCGACAAGGATGATCGGCTGGTCCTGTGGAACCGGCAATACCCCAAGCTCTACGCTTCCAATGCGGCGGCCATCGTTCACGGCGCCCAATTCGAAGACATTCTTCGTGCCGGTCTGACGCATCACCAATATGCCGACGCCGTCGGGAGGGAGGAGGAATGGCTCAGCGAACGCATGGCCCGTCACGCCTTGCCGCAAAGCTCCCACGAGCAACAATTGCCAGGCGACAGATGGACCCGCATCGAGGAGCGGCGGACAGCGGACGGCGGCAGCATCGGGATCCGTGTCGATATTACCGACCTCAAACGCAGCGAGGCTTCGTTCCGGCTGCTGTTTGAGGAGAATCCGCTGCCGATGTGGGTGGCGGAAGCGGACACGCGACGGCTGTTGGCGGTCAATGCCGCGATGTGCAGCCACTACGGCTATTCCCGCGAAGAACTGCTCTCGATGTCGGAACACGACCTCAGCGCCGACGGCTGCGCTCCGACGGAGCCGGCCCGCACGTCGCAGGAACCTGTCATCCACAAGACCTGCGGCGGCAGCCTCATCGAGGTCGTTATTGAATCGCGACCACTGTCGTATCAGGGCAGGGCCGGCATGGTTTCGGTGGCGTTCGACGTAACCGAGCGCAACCGCGCCGAACAGAAGGTCAGATATCTGGCGTCGCACGATCTCCTGACCGATCTGCCCAATCGCGCCGCATTCGACGCCCGCCTTTCCGCACTGATGCAAGATCCGGAAGAAGCCGGCGGCAGCTTCGCGGTGCTTTGCATCGATCTCGATCATTTCAAGGAGGTCAACGACCTCTTCGGCCATTCGATGGGCGACGCCCTGTTGCGGGAAGTCTCCCGCCGGCTGCGCCAGGCCGCCCAGGGCGCCTATGTCGCGCGCGTCGGCGGCGACGAATTTATTGCGGTTGTGGAACAGGTACCCTTGCCTGGAGCTGCAGAACTGCTGGCGGCCAGAATGCGCGAAGCTTTCAGGCGTCCGATCGAAATCGACGGCCACGCGCTGGAGATCGACCTCAGCATCGGCGTGGCGCTCTACCCGCGCGATGGCGACAAACCGGCAACTCTGCTGGCCAACGCGGACGCAGCGCTCTATCGCGCCAAGCACGAAGGACGCGGGGTCACCCGCATATTTACCAGCGCGATGGACCGGCAGTTGCGGGAACGTCGCGCCATGGAGCACGATCTACGCTCCGCGGTCGAGAACGGCGAACTATACCTCGACTACCAGCCGCAGCGTCACCGCGATGGCAAGATAACCGGATTTGAGGCGCTGGTTCGTTGGCAGCATCCGCTGCGCGGCCTGGTGATGCCCGGCGAGTTCATTCCAGTCGCCGAGGACAGCGGCTCGATTGCAAAGATCGACGAATGGGTTCTGATGGAAGCCTGCCGGCAGGCATCGGCATGGGACGAAACCATTCGCATTGCGGTGAACGTCTCGGCCGCGCAGTTTCGCCGCGAAAATCTTGAGCACCAGGTGCGCAGGGCACTGCGCGAGAGCGGCCTGCCGCCATCGCGGCTTGAGCTGGAGATCACGGAAGGTGTCCTGATCGAGGACATCTCGCGCGCGAGCCAGACGCTGAAATCCCTCAAATCGCTTGGCGTCATGATCGCACTCGACGATTTCGGCACCGGCTACTCATCATTGTCCTACCTGCAGGCGTTTCCGCTCGACCGGATCAAGATCGACCGTTCCTTCATCATGTCGCTGGGGTCCAGTGCACCCTCACTGGCCATCGTGCGCGCCGTGATCGGGCTCGCTCACGGCTTCAACGTTCCGGTTCTTGCCGAAGGCGTCGAAACCAACGAACAGCTTTCGATCCTGATGCGCGAGCGCTGTGACGATATGCAGGGCTATTTGATCGGACGCCCGCACAAGGTTGAGCTGTATGCCGAGCATATGAAAGCCGGCGCGGGGCCCTTGCTCAAGACGGCGAGCTGATCGCGTAACAAGGCCGACGCGGGCTCCAAGACGACGTTCTCATGATCGGCTTGAAATCGTTCCTATTGCGCGCATCGCCGCTTTTCGAACGTGACCATCGGGGTCCGAGGACAGGCGCGACAGCACCGGCAAGATTTCCGGACCCGAAAACGCTCGGCAAGCTCGCAGGCCCATTGCCGATGTCGGGCAAGCTCGTCCGCAGAAAATGCATCGAAAAGCGTCCGCCAGTTCGAATCACTAACCCGCCGTCGCAAGACCCAAGCGGCTTCCCTCCGAACGTCAGCATCTAAATCCCTGCTGTACGTATTGAAGGCCAGCGAAAAATCGGCATCAATCCATGTGGCCCCCAGTGCGCGGATCGCGCTTTGTCGCGTGGCTCCCTTCACATCCGCCAACAAGGGAATCAAGAGGCTGTGGGCTTCCGGCAGCTCCCATCCTTCGACGATCTGGCAAGCCGTTCGCACCACGTATTCTGATGGATCACTCAGGGCATTCAAAACGACGGTGCATAACTTGCGCCCGTGCGGGTGGCATCCGATGACTTCCAAGGCCGTCCGCCGCAGGAACTGATCGTTGACGACAGCCACGCCGGCAAGAATTTCAAGCGACGCGGCATTTTCAGGTGAGGCGAGCTCACGTATCGCCTCATGTGTCGTCGGTAGCCGCCCACCAACGCTCTGCACGTCGCGCGATCCTTGTTACTGCCGCTTCTGCCCACTCGGCGCCCGCGCCGGCGGCGCTGCGGCCGGCGGCGGCGCCGCCGCCTGGCTGTTGCTGCTGCCGCCGCCGAAAATCACCCGGGTCGGATTGCGATCGAAATTGTTCACGGCGCGGCTGATATCGGAGAGCGTGCGGCGGCCATCGGCCATCAGCGCGCCCGACCGCTTGTCGAAATCCTCGGCCAGTTCGCGGATCGACTTCACCATGAGATTCAGTTCGCCGCCGGCAGCACCGCCAGCGATCGTGTTCAGCCCGAGCATGAGACTGTCGGCTTTGCCCATGATGCCATCGACCCTGAGCATGACGTTGTCGATCTTCTCGGAGTTGCGCGCGAGCGCTGCCGTGAAGGTCTCGAGATTTCGCAGCGAGTTCTTCACCGATTCCTGATTATCGGCGACAAGCCGGTTCACGTTCTGCAGCGTGGCGCGGATGGACTCCGTGACATCCTGCAGCGCGCTGGGATCGGCGGTCAGCATCGGGACGCCATCCTCATCGAGCGGCACGGCGGGGGCGCTCTCCTCGCCGCCCTTCAGCGAGATGGCGGCGACGCCGGTCAGCCCCTGGAATTCGAGACCGACGAGCGTGTCTTTCCGAATCGGCGCGTTGTTCTCGACCATCGCGAGTGCGACCACGCGCCGCGGATTGTCGAGTTTGACTGATACAACTTCCCCTATCCTAATACCGTTAAAGTTGACGCTGCCACCGTTGCGCAACCCGGACGCCGGACCCTCGAATACAATGCGGATGGGGCTGCGCTGCTTGGTGGTATGCAGGCTCTGAAACCACAGCACAAAGCCGAACGCGGCGGCAATCACTGCCAGCGTGAAGGCCCCGATCAGGACGTAATTCGCCCGCGTTTCCATAACTCAAGGTACTCCGGAATCAAGGTCTGTTCAGCTTCGCCGACCAGACCCGTCGTTTATCGCTTGTTTGAACATGATTTCATCAAAAACCGGTGCGCACTTCGTGATCATGCTCGCTAGCCCATGACCGCGCGGGCACGCTTGCCGTGGAAATATTGCCTCAGCCAGGGATGCTGTGAGGCCTGCATGTCGGCAATCGATCCTGCGGCAATGATCTTACCGTTCCCTAAAACCGCGATGCGATCGCAGGCCGTATAAAGACTGTCGAGATCATGGGTTACCATGAAAACCGTCAGGCCCAAAGTACGCTGCAGGGTGCGCACCAGCTCGTCGAAGTCCCCGGCGCCGATTGGATCGAGCCCCGAGGTCGGCTCATCCAGGAACACCAGCTCGGGATCGAGCGCGAGCGCGCGCGCCAACGCCACGCGCTTGATCATGCCGCCCGACAGTTCGGACGGATAGCGGTCGGCGACTTCGGGCCGCAGGCCCACCATTCCGAGCTTGGCCACCGTGATCTCGTCGAGCAGCCGCTGCGATACGTTGAGATATTCGCGCACCGGAAACTGGATGTTCTGCCGCACGGTGAGCGAGGAAAACAGCGCACCTTGCTGAAACAGGATGCCCCAGCGGCGCTCGACGCCGCGGCGCTCGGCGGCATTCGCCGCATCGAGATCGACGCCGAACACCTCGATGCGCCCACTGAGCTTGGGCACGAGGCCGATGATGGTGCGCGTCAGCACCGATTTTCCGGCGCCCGACGGGCCGACAAATCCGAGAATTTCACCGCGCTTGACGTCGAGGTTCAGCCCGTCGAGCACGCGCGTCTTGCCGAACTGCACGGTGATATCGCGAACCCGGATGATGGCGTCGGAAATCTCACCCACCATGGTCACATTCCGATCGACGCGAAGAAAATGGCGAACACGCCATCCATCACGATGACGAAGAAGATTCCCTTCACCACAGAGGACGTCGTGTGCTGCCCAAGCGACTCGGCACTGCCCTGCACGGCCAGTCCCTCGACGCAGGCGACGATGCCGATGACCGCCGCCATTACCGGCGCCTTGATGAGGCCGACGATGAAATGGTCGATCGAGATAGCGTCGCGCAGCCGCAGCAGGAACGCCTCGGGCTCGACCCCGCCATAGAGCCATGCCACCAGTCCGCCGCCGTAAAGCGCCGCCATCGCACCGAGGAACGCCAATATCGGCAATGCCAGCACCAGCGCCAGCATTCGCGGCAGGATCAAAACCTCGATCGGATCGAAGCCCATGGTGCGCAGCGCGTCGATCTCTTCCCGCATCTTCATCGAGCCGAGCTCGGCGGTGTAGGCCGAGCCCGAGCGTCCCGCCACCATGATCGCCACCAGGAGCACACCGATCTCGCGCAGTACGAGTACGCCCAGCATGTCGACTACGAAGATGTCGGCGCCGAATTTGCGGAAATGGAAAATGCCCTGCTGCGAGATGATGCAGCCGATCAGGAACGTGATCAGCACCACGATCGGCACCGCGCGCCAGCATACCTGCTCCAGGTGATGGATGGTCGAGGTCAAGCGGAAATTACGGGGACGAATCAGGACATGGGCGGCCGCGGCGAGCACCGCGCCCAGCATATCGATCAGCCCGATCAAGGTGCCGCCGATGCCGGCCACGGCGCGGCCGATCTGCTCCAGCATCCCCGTAATCGTCACCCGGTCGGTTTCGACGATCGGCTCGGCCTTCACCCGCCGCACCTCGTCGACAAGGCTGGAATAATTGGCCGAGAGCCCGGCGATCTGGGCCTCGATGCCGCCCTGGGTCAGGCTGCGGCGCAGCCGCTCGATCAGCCAGGCGCCGAACGTGTCGAGCTTCGACACCTGCGAGACGTCGATGAAGATGTCGGGGCGGGTGCCGCTGAGCTTCTCGGCGTCGGCTACCATGCGTTCCAGCACCGGCGCAAAGCGTGCAGTCCAGGAGCCGGCCGCGCACAGCGCCAGCCCGTTGCCCCTGGCTATCCGCTCCAATGTCGGGTCGCCGCTCACAATGCCCACCCCTCGGCCGATACCGCTGCAAAACGCCTGGTTCCGCACGCCGTATTGCCTTGTCGAATCTGTCCCTAACCAGCCATAGTTGGTAACGGCGGGCAAGCTTGCGGTTCAGAAAATTGCCAGATTTTAAAATGACTTCCAGCCTATCTCGAAAGCTTGCCGTCAGCATCGAACGCTGGCCTATTGCAGGCGCTTTCACCATCAGCCGCGGCGCCAAAACCGAAGCCGTCACCGTCGTCGCCACCGTGAGCCAGGGGGACCGTGCCGGGCGCGGCGAATGCGTGCCCTACCCGCGTTACGGCGAGACAGCGGAAGCGACGCTTGAAGCTCTTAATGCGATGCAGGAACCCCTTGCCAAGGGGCTGGATCGAGCGGCGCTGCAGGCGGCGATGCCCGCCGGCGCCGCCCGCAACGCGCTGGATTGCGCGCTGTTGGACCTTGAAGCCAAGAGCTCCGGCCAACGGGTCTGGACCCTGCTCGGACGGCCGGCGCCACGCCCATGCACCACCGCCTTCACGATTTCGCTTGGCACGCCGGACGCGATGGCATCGGCAACCGCAAAAGCCGCGCACCGGCCGCTCTTAAAGATCAAGCTCGGCGGCGATGGCGATGATGCGCGGATTGCGGCGGTCCGCAAGGCGGCCCCCGAATCCGAATTGATCGTCGATGCCAACGAAGCCTGGACGCCGGACAACCTCGAAAACAACCTCGCCGCCTGCGCCAACGCCGGGGTTACGCTGGTCGAGCAGCCGCTGCCGGCCGGATGCGATGAGGCGCTGGCGCGCATCAAGCGCCCGATCGCGGTCTGCGCCGACGAAAGTGTGCACGAGCGGTCCTCGCTGGAAGGCCTGCGCGCGCGCTACGATGCCGTCAACATCAAGCTCGACAAGACCGGCGGGCTGACGGAGGCGCTCGCAATGGCGGATGCCGCCCAGGCGCTCGGCTTTGAGATCATGATCGGCTGCATGGTCGCGACCTCATTGGCGATGGCACCGGCCATGCTGCTCGCGCAGCAGGCGAGATTCGTCGACCTCGATGGCCCCCTGTTGCTGGCGCGCGACCGCGACGGCGGCCTGCGCTACGACGGCAGCCTGGTCTATCCGCCGGAAGCCGCCTTGTGGGGCTGATGCGCGAGGCGGTCTCGCGCCAACCAGACCACCAGCCCGCCGAGAGCGGCCATCACAGCCATTACGTAATAGATGCCTTGTCCCCAGGTCTCGTAGATCGTGCCTGACGCGACCGAGGCGAGGCCAGCGACGACGCCTCCGCAGGCGGTCAGATAGCCCTGTGCCCGCGCCATCACGTGGCCGGGCACGTGATGCAGCATCAATCCCATGATGCCGACCTGCGTCAGCCCAAAACTCAGCGCATGCGCGAGCTGAACGATCGCGAGAATAGCGAGCGGCAGGTCCTGCGCTGTTAATACCCAGCGTGCGGCCGCGCTCAGCGCCGCAACCATCACCAGCATCGACGGCTGCAGGGTGAATCGCGGCGACAGGGCGAAGAGCACGATTTCGGCGATCACGCCGAGCACCCACAGAACTGCGATCGTCAGCCCGTCGAACCCCGCTTGTTGCCAGGCAATCGACGCGAAAATGTAATAAGCGGCATGGCTGCCCTGGATCAGCGCCGACGCCACGATGATCGCGATAAAACCGCCGTCACGCAGCAGCGCTGTCGCGTCGCCGGCGGCCGGGCGCACGGTCTTGACGTCATCCAGCGGCTCCAGCGCAAGGCTGGCCAGCGCCCCGAGCGCGGCCGAGCCGGCGATGATCCAAATCAGATTTCGGGCGGCGATGAGGTCGAACAGCATGCCGCAGACCAGCGCGCCCAAGACGAAGGCGGCCGAGCCCCACAGCCGCAAGGGTCCGTAGTTGAGGCCGTAGCGCTTCACTCCCCGTAACGCATAGGCATCCGTGAGCGGCACCATGGGCGTCCACAGGCAGCAGGTCAGGGCGTAGATCAGGAACACCAGCACCGGCAAATGCTGGGTGCCCAGCACGAAAAAGCCCAAAGCGGTGGCAAAGGCGGTTACGATGATGCCGCCGCGCAGAGCCTGGCGCCGTTCCGCAAAAGCCGTCACCAGCGGAAGCGCGGTAAATCGGCTCACCGGAGGTACGGCCGTGATCAGCCCTATCCAAAATGCATCGATCCCGACTGCCTTCAACCATACCGTGAAAAACGGCAGATGGGTGCCGGTCATGCCGAACAGCGTGCCGTAAAACAGCGCCACCCGGGTCGCGAATCGCCTCGATGTGTCTTGAGAAGCGATGGGGATTTGTGATTCGCTCGGCATCAATTCAATTGCGATTCGGTCAATATCGTGTTGTTTCGTTATCGCAATGCGCGCCGATTTGCGCGAAGAGTTTGACATGGCCGACGAAGCATTTGCCCTTTCGCCGATCTCAGCACGCGCCGCGCTGCCGAGCGAGGAGGACTATGCTGCGATCGCCGAAGCCTTCATGGAGACCTCGCGGGGCCGCTGGTTCCTGACCGAATACGCCAAGCGCAACCGCAACGCCGACACCCGCATGGTGCTGGATGCGGTGGCACGGATCGAGCAGAGCCTCACCGCCCAGCGGGAAGAGACCCTTCAGCGGGAAGCAAACTTCCAGCGGGAGGAAGGCCTTTCGGCGCAGCAGGCGGCGGAGGCCGTCGCAGCGGCGGCCGCGGCGCAAGAGCGCCTGACCGAGGCGCTTGCCGCCATCCGCGGCGCAGTCGAGGCGGCCGAGGAATCCGCGGTCGAGGCGCTCGACAGCCTCGCACTGGAGCAGCGGCTGGCACCGGTCCGCAAGGGCGCGCGGGTGCTGCGCGAAATCGCCTGGCGGCTCCGGGAAATCGGCAATGACGGACGAATTTGCGACCTGATCGATTCGCAAGTCACCGTCATCGAAAAGGGCACCGAACAGTTCTCCTCCGAGGAGGCGAGAGCAGCGCTGCGTGCGGCCTTCGCCGCCCTCCAGGGCCGGCTTGTGGAATTCGGGGACGACGACCAATCGCCAGCGCCGGCTGCCGAGCCCGAGGCGGCGGCGCCTTTCCCGGCCGCGCAGGAAATGCCGCCAGCAGCGGAGCCAGCCGAAAAGGCCTTTACACCGGAAACTGCCGAGACGTCGTTCGCTTCGATGGCCGCGTCAGCCGAGGCCGTGCTTGCGGCGGCAGAAGCCGTCCTGGCGGAAGCGGAAACGCCGCTCGCTGCCGAAACCGCCGCCGCTCCAGAGGCCTCGGCCAAAGATACCTCTGTGCAAGACGGGACCGTCCAGCACGCGGCCGCCCAAGACAACTCCGTCCAGAACGCCGACGCCAAAGACGCCGACACCCAAGACGCTGATGCGCAGGATGAGGCGGTCCTCGACATGATCGCGATGGAGATGGGCGCGCCGGATCCGATCAGCGACGAGGAGATCGCCGAAGCGATAGCCGAGCAGGTCCGTCTGGCGGAGCCGGCGCCGGTTGCTCCCAAGATCGTCGCCAAGGCGCCCGAACCGGTCGCCACGCCGTCGCCGCCGGTGGTCCAACAGACGGTTCAACCGCCTCCGCCGCCCGCTGCCGCACCGGCACCCGTCGCGGCAGTAGAAGTGTCGCTCGGCTCGACCCTCATCGCGAGCGGGATGCTGCGAAAGCCGGTCACGGCGGCCAACGACCCGCTGGCGCCGATCCGGCGCATGAGCCAAGCCGAGAAGATCGCGTTCTTTTCGTAAGATCCTCTGCGCCGCCGCCTGGAGCGCGCGGGTTTACCCCAATATCCGCACTGGTTGATAGTCGCTGGAGCGTCCCGGTGGTGCTGGGATTTGCCGGCTTGTTGTTTCGCCGAAACAGGAAGCCTAAGGCCGATCGGGAGCCGACTGAGATGAAGGGCAATCGAAATGAAGCAATTCCGCTAGGCTTAGATGCCGGAGCAGCCCGCATCACCACCTGTCGGTCAAGAAAGAGAAAAACGAAGCGGCAGTCATTGTACGCGCCTTTTCTTGGCAGGTTGCGGCGGGTTGGGCGGCGCTGCCGCATTCGATCCTTGGAGGCTATCCACGCGAGCGGAAAGCCCACCCAGCTGTTCCGAAAGCAACTTACGCCCGCCCTGCTCCGCTGATATCTGCCGCTGGAGACCACTGATCTGTTCCGCGACCCGTTGCTGTTCTGCCCGCAGCTCTTGGATCGTTTGCTGGAGATTAGCCACAGCTTCTCTAGCCGTCTTGTCGGCGATCTCCGCAGCCGCAGACAGTTCAGCCTTGGGCTGAACAACAGCTACTGGCGAGGACTCGTATCCAATACGATTGCTGGCCCAAAGCACTGCACCGACGGCAACCGCGAGGAGAAGAAGTAGAATCCACGGCAGGATGCGGCGCGGGCGTGCTGGCTCGCTGTAGACGCGATTACTTGGGGTGAAGTCGCTCATCCAGCTAGTAAGCCGACAACGATCGATTCGTTCCCATCCCTACGAACCAGTGATAGGCGCGGCCTCGCTTGCGCCTGCCCCTCTCCTCCTTGCCCCCTCGCTTCCGCCCGGCAGATGCAGGGCTAAGACGTGGCGAGTCGATGACAACGACATCAACCAAATGGGTTAGATCGACGTCAAGTCGGATGCGACACGATGAGCGCTGCGGACGATTCTTGGACTTAGAAAAGACGGGTCATCCAGCCGAATCGGCAGGCAACCTACAGCCCGCCCCCCCTACCGCATCAGGATCGACGACGAGGCCGAACAGAACCTGGCGATGTGGTCCGTGATGCTCTGCAATTTCGACGGCGCAGGCGAAGGCCTGATGCTCGCGCCGGGCGCCGACCCCGGCGACCGCAAGCTCGATCTGATCATGGTCGGCGACATCGGACATTGGGAGACGCTGACCAAGATCGTCCCCAATCTCGGCGACGGCAGCTATCTGGCGCACCCGAAAGTGTCACGCCGGCATGCGAGCCGTATCACCATCAAGAGCGATCGCATGGTCCGCGCCGACGTCGACGGCGAAAGCATCGGGCAATTGCCGATGTCGGTGACGATGCTGCCGTTCCACCTCAAGGTGGCGGCAATCAATCGAGCCTAGCCCGACCTCGACTGCTCTCCGACGTAGCGCTCACCGAGACATCTGTTCTGGTCTAGCCTTGTCACCCCCGACGAGGTTCTTGTGAATTTTCCCGTCCTTCATGATGACCAGGAAATTCTTAGCCGGATCCTCTATCAGTTCGATGTTGTCGATTGGATTGCCGTCAACCAACAGCAGGTCCGCCAGTGCGCCTTCCTCCACCACGCCGAGCTTGCCTGGGTAGGGATTGCGCTTGCCGGATAGCGCCAGCAATTCGCCGTTCGTCCCAGTCGCCATGGCGAGTGCTTCGGCGGGGGTGTACCAACGGACAAGCGAGGCCAGTATTGCCCCCTGGCGCTGGGCCAGCGCGCGGGAGAACAGAACATCGGTACCCCACGCCGTCTTGAGCTTGTACTTCTTCGCAAACTCGTATGCCCTGGCTATGCCCGGCCAGACCTCATTCGCCTTGGCTCGCTCGACAGAACCCTCGGGAAAGCCTTGCCTTAACTCCTCGGGGAGCGGCTGCAAACTCAGCCAAACGCCCTTCTCGGCGATCAGCTTGGCGGTTGCATCGTCCATCAGGAACCCATGCTCGATACACTTCACGCCAACGGCAACAGCCCGTTGGATCGCAGCCGGCGTAAAGGCATGCGCGACGACGTACGTGCCCCAATTCTCGGCCGCTTCGACCGCGGCTCGCAATTCGGGCTCGGTGAAGGTGACGGCGTCGATCGGACTGAAGGGCGATGAGACCCCGCCGCCCGCCGTCAACTTGATCTGAGATGCCCCCTGCATGAGCTGCTCGCGCACGCGCACGCGCACCTCGTCGGGACTATCCGCGACCATACTGCCGCCGATCTGCTCCATGCGGGTGAGCATGCCGCCGATCGTTCTTGGCAGGTCGGAACGGTGCCGGAAGTCACCATGGCCGCTGGTGACCGTGATCATGGCACCGGACGGGTAAATGCGAGGGCCGGTGACGAGGCCCTCGTCAATGGCTTGCTTCAGCCCAAAGCTCGGCCCGCCCACGTCGCGAACAGTGGTGAAGCCCCGCATGATCGTGTCCGTCGCTTCCGCAGCCGCAAGAAGATTGTTGTAGCCGACATCGCCCGCTATAGCGCCCGCCGGCGTTGGGCGGATTAACATCGCATGCCAATGCATGTCGATCAGTCCCGGCATCAGCACGCGTCCTCCGCCGTCAATGACGACTGTTTGCGCGGCGTCCGCCGTGATCGCTGCGCGCGAGATTTTCTCGATCTTTTTGTCCCTGATCAGCACATTGGACGATGCTGAAAGCGTGTCGCTCCTTCCATCGAAGATGCGCACGTTTTGAAACAACACAGCCGCGCCTTGCTGAGCTTGTGCGGGGAGTAAACCCGCCGTGAGGCTCAATGCCGTCGACGCGCCGACTGCAAGGATTTTGACGACTCGATGCCAAGACATGGAAGACCTCGGCTGAACAACGCAGGGGTTCGGCAAGAACCAGAAACATCGCCACCGTAACGAGCGATTTCGAGATGTTTGCCCGGATATCTCAAACAGAAAAAAAGAGCGAGATAACGATTCGACGAAAAGCCATCTCGCTCCAGTAGGCAGGGAGGAGCTACGCGCTTCGGGTGGTAGGCTGCCACGCGTAAGCCAACCACCCGATGCCATGGGATATCAGATCGACGCCGAGCAGGAAGCCGAGGACCCACAAGCCGGTCATCGGAAATCCAGTCAGAATGACGAGGCCAGCCAATACGCCGAACGCGCCGGATAGCAGCATGATCCAGCCCGCCTCTCGCCAATGGCTGATGCCGATCAGGATACGAACGAAACCGGAAATCAGCAACACCAGGCCGAGGACGTAGGTGAGAATCAAGGCACTGGCGACCGGCTGGCCGATCAGCACGACGCCAAAGGCGATATACAGGATGCCGAGCAGCACCTGCCATACGAAACCTCCCCATCCCTTGGTCCAGAATGCATGGATGATTTCGAAGGCGCCGGCGATGAATCGAAACCCAACCAATGAAGATGGTGCTGATCACGGTGACGAGCATGACGTCGCCAAGAACCAGAAAGCCCGCGAAGATCAAGACGAGTCCAAGCAGAACACAGATCCAGAACGGCGGCGCAGGCAGGTTGGTGACGCCCATTGGCGAGCTGTTGTCAATTGTAGTCATGGCAGTCTCCTTCATTTGGAGCGGAGCCGGCGAGTCGTGGCTAGCGCGCTCGTGCGAAGTTCGGCCGCCGCGCCCGCCGGCTCGATGATCGTCATCGCCACGCGCACACCCGCCGCCCACGGCGCCACCAGCAGACGCGGCGAGGACGCCGGTGCCGGCGCCAGCGGTGACGGTGGATCGGCCGCCCAGGCGGGGGGCGCATCTGCACAGGCTCGGCCTTTTCCCTGAGATTGTCCGCCTTGGTTCCTAGATCCTTTTCCATCGCGAGTGGCATCGCCTCGACCGGATTTGCCACCAAGCCCGCGCCCAATCCAGCGGCGACAACGCCGCAAAGAAGGCTCCGCAGCGCAGAGCGGCGATCAATTGCATCCATTGTTATTCTCCTTATCGGGACGTCCCTCTCCTCGCCTTTTCGTCTCAGTCAGTTCGATCTCACTCGGCTACCTGTCGGCGCATCGCTCGGTATCTCGCCCGGCAGGTAATTCGGAAGCCGGCCCGCCGGGATGATCGCCAGCAGCGCGAGGCCCGCCATGATCAGCAGTCCGATCTTCAGAGCACGCAGGCGCGCTTCGGTATTCACGCGCACGGCTTCCTCGACCTGCTGCGGCGTCGCGGTGGTTCCTTCCATCACGCTGCGCAGCCGGTCGTTGCTGACGAAGGTGATGTTGTCGAGATCGACCTGACTTTGGATCTCCTTCGGCAGCACGGGATTGGCCGCGATATTGCTGAGCGCGATCGCACTTAACAGACCGACCAGAAGTGCACCCGCCACTGCCGTTCCAACCGCAGCGGCAAGATTTTGCGTGGTGCCGCGCAGTGACCCGACGTCACCTGCGAGCTCCTTGGGCGAGGCGGTGACCAGCACGTTGAACAACAGCGTCACCAGCGAGCCCTGCCCGATCCCGAACAGAACCAGGCCGATCAGCACAGGAACCTCGCTCCAGTCGTTGCGCACGACAACGGCCAGCCACACCAGACCAACCGTGCACAGCAAGAAGCCGTAGCGGCCGATCTGCCGCGGCGTCAGGCGGTTGTAGACGTTGACGATCAGCATCGCCGTGAAGAACACCGTCAGATTGAACGGCATCATTGCGATAGCAGTCGCAAGCGGCGAGCGGCCCTGCACGATCTGGATATACAGCGGCACTGAGAAGTTAAGTGCCGCCTCCAGCGCGACCACAGCAAACAGCGCATAGACCGCGCAGCGCTCTTCCGGCGAATCGATCACCTCGAGCGCCAATAGCGGGGTCTTCCCGACGGCCTGACGCCGATGTGTCCACATCAGGAATGCCTGCCCGAGCACGACGCCGAGAACGATCATGATCGGCGCCGGCGAAAGGCCAAGCAGGTCGAACGGCGCATTGGCGGTGGCCAGCGCCAGCCCCCATCCGTTCAGATTGTTGAAGCCAAAACTGATGAGAACGATCGCCGACGCGGCCAGAACCACACCGAAAAGATCGATATGCACATCCGGGCGGCCATAGTCCCGCTTGAGACGGAAACTGAGAAGGAACACTATCGCGGAAACCGCGATCAAGATGCCGAATGCCGGCCGCCAGCCGATATAGGTGCCGAGCACGCCGCCGATGATGAACGCCAAGACGCCGGCCGCCGCACGCGCGGAGCCGAGTGCACCCACCGCCGTCGCCTGCTGCCGTCCGGTGTAATTCTCGGCGATCAGCGCCACCAGTGACGGCACGATCACGGCGCCGGCCGCGCCGCAAAGCGCTTGCGCTGTGATCATCAACGTCGCCGTGGGACTGAATGTCATCAATATCTGCGATGCGCAGAACAGGACCACCGCAAAGCGGAACACCTGCAACGCGCCGAACCGCTGCGCGAGTTTCGCGCCGAGCATCACGAAACCAGCCACCAGCATGGAATAGGCCACGATGCCGGTCGCAACTGTCGTCGGCGGCACCCCAAAACTCTTGACCATCCCGCCCAGTGCGACCGGCAGAGAGGCAACGTTGAAGGACATGATCATTTGGCCCAGCGCGATGGCGATCATCGGTACCCATGACTCCCGCGCTTCCTCCCGGATTGCTCCGATCGACATCGAGTGCGTCGCCATGGTGTCCTCCCGAGCTGCTCGGTTTTCGGATCAATGAGCTGTAGGCTCGATCAAGTCCCTCTTTGCATCTGCTTCAGTTTTCCGGTTGCGATACGAACAGATCCATTCCCAGCCGCTGCGACAGGAATTTTGCCGCGAGCTGCCCCTTCACGCTATTGCCAGCCGCGTCGAGCGGCGGCGCGAAGGTGCCGAAGCCGCCCTTGCCCGGCGAGACCGCGATGATGCCGCCGCCGATCCCGCTCTTGCCCGGCAGGCCGATGTCGTACAGCCAGTCGCCTGAAGTCTCGTATAAACCGGCGGTAATCATCACGGTCAGCGCATAGTGGCAGACCGAAGCATCCACCACGCGCTGCCGGGTAACCGGATTCACGCCGCCGTCCGCCAGCGTAGCGCCCATCACCGCCAGATCACGCGCGCTCACATTCAGCGAGCACTGTTTGGTATAGAGATCGGTCGCCTGCTTGGCGTCGCAGTAGATGCGGTCGTAGCTCTGCAGCAGCCGGGCGATACTGCGGTTGCGATAGTTGGTTTGCGATGCCGAGGCGTACACCTCTTCATTGAGTGTGAGCTTGCGCCCGGCAAACCGCGACAACCCGTCGTGAATGAATTGCCATTGGCCATCCATCGTCAGGCCGGGGACAAGGCTGGTGGTCGCGATCGCGCCCGCGTTGACCATCGGGTTGGTGCGGCCACCGCCCTGCTCGATAGCTGCCAAGGAATTAAATGGTAGTCCGGTTGCATTCGCTCCGAGCCGCGCGCGCGCCTCTTCCGGGCCGATCGTCTCGCAGACCAACGCGAACACGAACGGCTTTGACACGCTCATGATCGAGAATTCATATTCGGTGTCGCCGGCCTCGTAGACGCGCCCGCTGGTACCGACGACGCAGACCCCGAACAGCTCTCGCGGAACCCTGGCGAGCGCCGGATAGATTTGTGAATTCTGTCCGTCTCCGTTCGACTTGAAGCGCCGGTGCGCGTCCGACACCAGCTCTTGCACCAGTTCGGGTTCTGGCAGGTGTCCTGTCGAGATATAGGGGCGTTCGGGTGATTCCGAAATCGAAGGTGAGTCCATCGGACTCCTCCACTCGGCTCGACATGCTGCGCGCAGATGATCGAGCCGTTCGGCAACACGAGTTACACGCTGATAGACGGCCTGCGTTGACCGCCTCAGCTTCGTCTGACTTGCACGTACCGTAACGCTCGAAAGTGCATCGAGTCAATCGCACAACCTTAAAGAGGTTTGTGTCGGGTGTGTTTCGCTACAAAACTTTGTGACGAATCACGAGAACGCCAAAGGCGCCGCATCGACAAACCTCCGCAAATTAGCGACCAATTTGACCGAGCGCTGTCATGTTTGATGAGAGCGATCAGCGAACCGTGATGCGCTCGCTCGCAGGTTGTGATACGGTCAAGACTATGCCGTGCGCGGCCAAGGCGAAGCTGCCTGCCGTCGCAAACCGCGGCCCTGCGGGATCGTCCTCATCGGCCGATTTCCCGACGAGCCGCGTTGTTGGCTTCGTTGCCGCAGAAGGTGTCGATCGCTCGCGCGCCGCGTATGGCTCGGACCATCCATCACATCGAGCTGGAGGATACGAAGATGTCAGATCTGATCGCAATCATCTATCCATCCGAAGCAAAGGCAGAAGAAGTACGGCAACGCCTGTTCAAACTGCAGAAGGAATACCTGATCACGATCAGCGATGCCGTGATTGCGATGAAGACGGAAGCTGGCCCCGTCAAGCTCAATCAGTTCGTCAACACGACAGCGATCGGAGCCGTATCGGGCAGCTTCTGGGGACTGCTGATCGGTGTGCTCTTTCTCAATCCCATACTGGGCGTCGCTCTCGGTGCGGCGTCCGGCGCGCTCGGCGGCGCGCTGTCCGACTACGGCATCAATGACGCCTTCATGAAGGAGCTCTCGACAAACCTGCAGCCCGGCAACGCTGCGCTGTTTGTCCTCGTCAAGAACATCACGGCGGACAAGGTGCTGCGCGAGATCCAGGACGCTGGCGGTACCGTGCTCAAGACCTCTCTGGATGACAGCAAGGAGCAGAAGCTTCGCGAAGCGCTCGCAAAGGCGAGTGCCGAGTCGTCACCACAGACGAGCGCCGCCTAAGCTCTGGCGGACGAGGTCCGTAGGACCGGCCGGCGGCGTTGACGATAGCGTGGCCGGCCTCCCTCGAAGGACACGCTCGGTAAGGACGGCTTTCATGCGTCGCGCAAGCGAAGCAAACACTGAAACGGCCAGGACAACCAGGCCGGCCATGCTCGACGCGATCGAGCGGATCGGCAACAGCGTTCCCCACCCGGTTCTGATCTTCCTGATTCTGATCGCCATTGCTGTGATCGCATCGCACCTGCTCTATTTGCTCGACGCGTCGATTTCCTACCAAATCATCAACCCGGCGACCCACGGCACGGAGACCGTGACAGCCCGCGCCAACAGCCTGCTGACGACGGAAGGTATCAGGCACATCTATACGCGGCTGGTGCCCAACTTCATGGGCTTCAGCGCGGTCGGACTGCTGATCGTCGCCATGATCGGCGTCGGCGTCGCCGAGGAATCGGGCCTGGTCAACGCCTGCATCCGCAAGCTCGTCGCCGCCTCACCGCGCTGGACGCTTTCCTACATTCTTGCCTTCGTCGGGATCCTATCGAGCGTAGCCTCCGATGCAGGTTACCTCGTGCTGATCCCGCTGGCCGGCACGGCGCTGATGAGCGTCGGCCGGCATCCGCTGGCGGGTCTGGCGCTAGGCTTCGCCGGGGTAGCCAGTGCCTTCAGCGTGAACATGCTGATCAAGCCGCTCGATGCCGTCCTCACCGAACTGACCAATGATGCTATTCACATCGTCAACCCGTCGCTCTCGATCGAAGTAACCGCCAATTTGTGGTTCTCGATTGTGTCTGTCGTCGTATTGACGATCGTGATTGCCCTGATCACGGAGCGGATCATTGAACCGCGCCTTGGCGCGTATCGCGAGGATCAGGCCAGCGCAACGCTGCCCCCGCACGAGGGCGGACACCTCTCCGCACGTGAGACGCGCGGCTTGAGGTATGCCGCCGCAGGACTGCTGGCTGTCACGCTGGTCTTCTGCCTACTGACGCTGCCGCTATGGGCCCCTCTCCGCGATCCCGCGACCGGAGCGCTGGTCGGCAATTCGCCGTTCATGAACGGGCTGATCGGTCTCGTCATGATCTTGTTCCTGGTGACCGGGATCGCCTATGGCATCGGCGCGGGAACAATCAGGCGCGCTACCGACGTCATCGATGCTATGACCAAGGCGGTCTCCGGAATGGGCGGCACGATCCTGCTGTTCCTGGTCATCAGCCAGTTCGTGGATTACTTCAGTTACAGCAACATTCCGACGCTGCTTGCGGTCAAGATGGCGGATACCCTGAAGGACGCGAGCATCGGCCCGCTATGGCTGTTGCTGGGACTTATTGCGGTGGTTGCCGTACTCGATTTGGTCTTCACGCCGGCTATCGCCACATGGGCGACCTTTGCGCCGGTGTTCGTCCCGCTGTTCGTGCAGTTGGCCGTCGATCCGGCGGCGGTGCTGGCTGCATACCGGGTCGGAGACGGGCCGATGAACTCGATCACTCCGCTCAATCCTTACTTCGCTCTCGTCGTCGGCTTTGCCCAGAAGTACGACCGCAAGGCAGGCGTCGGCACCGTCATCGCGCTGATGCTGCCCTATGTGCTCTGGATGTCCGCGCTTTGGACACTTCTTTTTGTCGTGTGGTATCTGTTGGGTCTGCCCTGGGGCGTTTAGCCGGAGATGGCGAGAGCGGCAGGATGCGGTATTGAGCAATGACGAAGCCGATCTCCGAGCGACACGTCACCAAAGCCGCAGAGAATATGCTGGTCGATCCGCGCAACGGCGATATCGAGGATGACGCCGCCAGTCCGGGACAGCGGTCGCTGCTGGCAATCGCCGGAAGCCTGCTGGTCGAAATCAGTTTGCCGAAGCTCTTGTTCGCCTGGACGGTGTTGCTGTTGTTGCCGTCGGTGTTGCTCGGTCTGGCGCCGTTGCTGGCTTCCGCTTGGTTTTCTACCTTGTCGGAACAGCTTGCAGCGCTGACCGAAGTCGGCACGGCGCTGTTGCTGGCCGCGATTGTCGCGGTGGGATGGATCGGATGGCGCCCGCTGCTTCGGATCGCCGAGATCAATTTCTGGTCGCTCAATGCACTCGCGGTGCAGCCCGGCTATGCGTTTGCGCGCGAAGCCTTGCGTCATTTGACGGAACTGACCGTAGGGAAAAACTTCACTCCTGGCGGCCGGGCGCGCTTGCGCAGCGCCAATTCGGTTGGCGCCGGTGTTATGCTATCCGCATGTGCGGCGGTGATCGCGATACTCGCCTGGCCTGCCTCGCGTTGGGCTGGTGACTGGAGCGATCTGCTGTTGCTGCATCGGCTCGCTGTGCCCACGCTTGCGAATGCCGTTGTACTGATGGCAAGCTATCTGGCGGTCGCATCGCTGGTTTGGGGTGTTGCCGATGCCGGCATGCCTCAACCGCTCGATCTTGCAATGTTCGATGCCGCCTCGTCCGAAGGCAGGATCTGGCGCGTTGCGCATCTGTCGGATCTTCACGTGATCGGCGAGCAATATGGCTTTCGCATCGAAAGCGGACGGGCTGGCCCGCGCGGCAATGGCCAGCTCAATCGAATCCTGGCGCGGCTGGCCGCTATCCACGCCAGTAATCCGCTCGATCACGTTCTGGTCACGGGCGACATGACCGACGCCGGCCGCGCCAGCGAATGGGCGCTAATCCTCGAAGCGCTGGCACGCCACCCGGAGCTTGCCGCGCGCACGATTCTGTTGCCGGGCAATCACGACGTCAACATCGTCGACCGCGCCAATCCGGCCCGGCTCGACCTGCCGTTCAGCACCGGCAAGCGGCTGCGGCAAATCCGGACGCTGTCGGCGATGGCGGCCGTCCAAGGCGAGCGGGTGCACGTCGTCGATGCCAAGGGAAGACCGGCGGTTACGCTGCAACGAGCGCTGGCGCTGCACCGCGACGCGATCGT
Organism: Bradyrhizobium sp. 157; assembly: GCF_023073815.1. Lineage (NCBI taxonomy): Bacteria > Pseudomonadati > Pseudomonadota > Alphaproteobacteria > Hyphomicrobiales > Nitrobacteraceae > Bradyrhizobium > Bradyrhizobium sp. 157. Next base: position 151,720 of record NZ_JADPKF010000120.1, read on the forward strand.
GGCCGTTGCGGAGTTTGGAGGTTTGCGCCGTGTCGCCGCACTGCGCAGCCTCTTCGACGACCAGTTTCCGATGATCCTGCCGCCAGAAGCGGAAGATGGCCTCGGAATAGCTATCCTGAACTCGAATGCAAAGACCCATTTTTCCTTCACCAACGCGCTCGGACTGGTATCCGTCGAACAGGCGCATCGCCTCGAGGCAGCCATCGGATATTTTCCGCGGGCGCGCTGGATCGTCGCATTGCACCACCACCTGGCGGAATATCCGATGCCGGTGAGCGCATTTTCCGAGCGCATCGGAACGGCGCTGATCAACGGCAGTTGGTTCGTCCGCAGATTGGAAGCGCTGGGAGATCGCGCCGTCGTGATGCATGGGCACCGTCATATCGACTGGATCGGCGCATGCGGCGGGCTAAAAATCATCTCCGCTCCGTCGCCCGTGATGGGTGCGACCGACGCTGCGGCGACGTACTTCTATATTCACTCGCTGACCGCCGGCCAGGATGGCCGGCTGGGCCTGTTGCCGCCCGAGCGGGTAGAGATAGAGGGCGAGGTCGACGACTAGAGCTTGCCGGGTTTCTCCGGCTCCGGTCCGCCGAGCAGATCAGCAATCCAGCGGCTCGACGGATGCTGGGCACAGAAGGTAAGTATGGCGAGCGTGATGGGCACGCCGATGAAGGTTCCGAACAGGCCCCACAGGAACGTCCAGAAGAAGATCGCAAACAGCACCACCACTGGCGAGATCGACAACAGGCTGCCAGCCACCCGCGGCTCGATGTAGCTGCCGACTGCGAATTGAATGATGTTCAGGCACACGAACACGCCGAGCACCGCCGGCCAGCTTTCGAACTGCGTCATCGCCAGCAGGGTCGGAAACAGTGTCGCGACGAACGGGCCGATGAACGGAATATAGTTCAGCACGAAGGCGATCACGCCCCATTCGAATGCGAATGGCAGCCCGGTGATCCAGGCGAAGCTGCCGACCAGCAGGCCGGTGACCGCGCTCATCTGCGTTCGCACCAAGAGGTACTTTCGGAACTTCGCCGCGGTCGCTTCGCCGCCGTCGAGCAGCACGCGTGCTGCGGTGCGGTTATCCAGCCGCTCGATGTTTCGCCTGGCGTTCTCGACTTCGAGAAGCCCCAGCATGACGTAAACCAGCGCGATCACCCAGAAGCTGAGCGTCGTGTTCACCCGTCCAGTGACATATTGCGTGGCGCGCAGCAGCCAGCTTACGTTGAAATGTTCGGCCCACAGCCCCGCAACCGAGACGCCGTGGCCGTCCAGCCAATTTACGGTCGCCGCATAAAGGGCCTGGTAGCGCGCCAGGTCGGCGAGCAGTGATTGCCCTACCCGACCAAATCCCCAGGCTGCGAGCGAGGCGAAACCGAGGCAGATTGCCACGGTGGCGATGATGGTGATCGCCAGCGCGGCAAGTTTTGGCATCCAGGACTGCAACTGCTTCTGGATCGGCCACACAATCGCAATGATGAACAATGCCGCCGCAAGCGGCGCGAACACCGTGCTCGCCTGAGCCAGCGCCGCCGTGCCCAGCACGGCCGCGATAATTCCTGTGGCGGTCTTTAGCCCGAAGTCCATTTTGGATTCCTTCGACCGTTCAGCAACCCGAGATTGTCAGCGGTATCGTGCGGCGGCAAGCGCGGAAGCGCCGCGCGCTGAACCGTGATCGCGGTCACGTACGACAGCCCGCACCCGGCTTAGCGTCCCAGCAGCAAATCTCGCAACGAGGTCTCGCCTGAGGAGGCAGCCATGTCCCGTTTTAAGTCATTGCTATTGGGTGCCGGCCTGCTGGCAGGCCTGTTGAATTTCGCCGTTACCGGTGCAGCGTTGGCGGAAGCCCCGAACGTCGACATCCGCAACGGCATGCAAACGCCGCCGGCGGACCAGCGCGTCGCGCTGGTGATCGGCAATTCGAATTACCAGATCGCGCCAAAGCTCGCCAATCCCGGCAACGACGCGCAATCGATGGCGCAGCTTTTGAACTCGGCCGGCTTCGAGGTCACCCAGGCCACCGACCTGACGCGCAGCGACATGGTCAAGGTCGTGCAGGATTTCTCCGCCAAAGTCGCCGAGCGCGGCCCCGGCACCGTCGCCATGATCTACTATGCCGGTCACGGCGTGCAGGTGGCAGGTGAGAACTATCTGCTTCCGGTCGATGCGAAGATCGCTTCGCCCTCCGATCTTGACGGCAATTCGGTCCGGCTGGTCGACGTGATGGGCACGCTGGAATCGATCCCGAGCCGGATGCGCATCGTGGTGCTCGACGCCTGCCGCAACAATCCGTTCCCAGAGATCAACGACGCCGGGCGGGGCCTGGCAATCGTCGATGCGCCCCGAGGCTCGATCGTCGGCTACTCCACCGCGCCAGGAATGGAAGCGCAGGACGGCGACGGCAATCACAGCCCGTATACGTCAGCTTTCCTGAATGTCGCACGCGAGCCGAACCTGCCGATCGAGCAGTTGTTCAAGCGCGTCCGGCTCGAAGTGAACAACACCACCTCCGGAAAGCAGACACCGTGGGAAAGTTCGTCGCTGACTTCCGACTTCTATTTCTTCGGCGATACCGCGGTCGCCGCAGGCCGTGCGCCGGATCGCCGGCCGATTGTCCAGACCGCAGCGAATCTGCCGTCGCGTTCGGTGCGCCAGGCTTACGACTACGTGCTCTCGGAAGGCTCGCCCGAGTACTACGAGGAGTTCATCCGCCTTTATCCGCATGATCCGCTGTGCGACCACATCCGCCTGCTGCTCGGCAATTTGCGGATGGCGACGGCGTGGCATAAAGCGGTGGTCGCCAACTCGCCGTTCGCTTACAAGACGTTCCACGACAATTATTCCCACAGCCCCTACGCCAAGGCCGCGTTGAAGCTGCAGGTCGCGCCGAAGGCCGTGCCGCTGATGCAGTTCACGCATCTGGCGAAGCAGTCGCAGACGTTCAAGCCGGGCAACATCGGCAACTCGGCCACGCTTGGGATTTCCAAGGGCAACCTCAATGGCCATCTCGGCGCCCATGGCCACATGCCGGTGCCGTCGAAGATCGTCACGCTGCCCGCGAAGGGTGTGTCGCCTATCACCCCGGCCAGTGGCGGCAACAACAACGGCAATCCAGGCAAGATCACTACCCTGCCCGGCAAGATCAAACCCGCGCCCATCAATGCCGGCAACCCCGGCAAGGTGACGACACTGCCCGGCAAGATCAACGCCAATCCTGTCAACAACGGCAACACCGGCAAGGTCACGACCCTGCCCGGCAGAATCAACAGCAATCCGGTCCGGGTCGTGAACAAGCCCACGATCACCAACAGACCCGTTATCACCAACACGCCGCGCCATTTCAGCGGCGGCATGGGCGGCAGAACTTTCAGCCCGCGCTTCGCCGCAAGTCCGTCCCGCAGTTCGTTCGGGGGAATGGGCAGCTTCCGGCGCTAACTCAGGGAACGGGGCGCAATGAAAAACCGGGCAGAGCGCACGCTCTGCCCGGTTTCATCTCTACCAGTTCGGATCAGGCGACCAGCTTGGCGAACAGGTCCGCGTCGACGTTGCCGCCGGAAAGCACGATGACGACGTTCTTTCCCTTGGCATCGATGCGGCCGGCCAACAGTGCGGCGAGACCGACAGCCCCGCCGGGCTCGACCACCAGCTTCAATTCCCGGTAGGCATAGGCCACCGCCGCGCCGACTTCCTCATCGGATGCGGTCACGCCGTTTGCGAGCAGCTTGCTGTTGATCGAGAAGGTGAGTTCGCCCGGCATCGCTGCCATCAGCGCATCGCAGATGGTGCGGCCGGCGGCGTGATGCGCCTCGCGATGGCCGGCGCGGAGCGACAGGCCGTGATCATCATAGTCCTTGGGCTCGGCGACGATCACCTGCGCTTGCGGAAACTTTGCCTTCACAGCCGTCGCGACGCCGGCGATCAGCCCGCCGCCGGAGGCCGGCGCTACCACGATATCGGGCACGAGCCCAAGCGCCGTCATGTCCTCGGCGATTTCCCGGCCCACAGTGCCCTGCCCTGCAATGACGAAGGGATCGTCATATGGCCGGACCAGCGTCGCACCGCGTTTACCGGCGATGCCGTTGGCGATCGCTTCGCGGTCCTCCTTGTCGCGGTCGTAGAGCACCACCTCCGCGCCATAGCCCTTGGTGCGCTCGCGCTTGGTGACCGGAGAGTCCGCCGGCATCACGATGGTGGCCTGCATGTTGAGGATCTGCGCCGCCGCCGCCACGCCCTGGGCGTGGTTGCCGGAAGAGAATGCGACCACCCCGCCGCTACGCTTGTCCTGCGGGATCGAGGCCAGCTTGTTGAAGGCGCCGCGGAATTTGAACGATCCGGTCCGCTGCAGCATTTCGGGCTTCAGAAAGACCTTGGTCCCGACGCGCTCGTTGAGAACGGGGAACGACAACAGCGGCGTCCGCACCGCAAAGGGCGCGACCACCTTGGCGGCGGCCTCGATATCGGCCGCGCCAATGGGTGGATTTTGGACAGGTTCTGGCATCCGCAATTTGTATCGCGGTCGCCGACGGGCGGGCAAGACGATTTAGCGTGAACGTTATAGCGTTTTCGAGCGAAGCATGCCCTCGGACTTGATCCGTGGATGGCCACCGGTTCGCGTCAAGAAAACGCGTCAAAACAAGAATCTGGAGACCGGTTCTGATTCAAACCGAAAGACTCTAAGCGGCGAAATGCGGATTATCAGCCCCAAATTCGGCCACCTCGCCTTCCTGCTCGACCGAGCGCACGTTCAGGGCATGTTCGATGAAAACCCGCGTGGAGGCCTGCCAGGTGTGGGCGGCGGCGAATTCGACGCAATCTTCCCGCGAAACCTGCAGCGCCTCCAGGCAGGCCGTGCGCAGGTCCTCGTCCAGGATGCCGACCGGCGCCGAGCCGATCACGTCGCGTGGACCGGTGACCGGAAAGGCGGCAACCGGTAAACCGCTGGCCAGCGCCTCCAGCAGCACCAGGCCGAACGTGTCGGTCCTGCTGGGAAAGACGAAAATATCGGAGGCCGCGTAGATTTCGGCCAGTTCCTCGCCATGCCGCGCGCCGAGGAACACGGCGTCAGGATATTTCCGCTCCAGCGCCGCTCGGGCTGGCCCATCGCCGACAACGAGCTTGGTGCCGGGCAGATCGAGGTCGAGGAACGCCTCGAGATTCTTTTCAACCGCGATGCGACCGACGCTGAGGAACACCGGCATAGGCAGGCAGAGATCGGCGCTGCGCGGATGGAAGAGCGAGGTATCGACGCCGCGCGACCACAGCACAACGTTATGAAAGCCGCGCAGGCGCAATTCGGCTGCCAGCGCCGGCGTTGCTGCCATCACTGCCTGGCTCGGCCGGTGGAACCAGCGCAACACCCGCCACACCCAGGATTCCGGCACCGGCGAACGCGCCGAAACATATTCGGGAAAGCGGGTATGAAAGCTCGTGGTGAACGGCACGCCATGCTTGCGGCAATAGCGTCGCACCAAGAGTCCGATCGGGCCCTCGGTCGCGATATGAATGCTGTCGGGCTTTGCCGACTCGATCAGTTTTGCGACTTTGGCCGGGTACGGCAGAGCCAGCCGCAGATCGGGATAGCTCGGCATCGCGACGGTGCGAAACGATTGCGGCGTCAGGAAACTCACCTCGACGCCAAATCCCTTGGCCGCCTCTGCCATCATAGTCAGCGTCCGAACCACCCCGTTAACCTGGGGATGCCACGCATCGGTCGCGACCAGGATATGCGTCATGCGGCGCGCGCCGCGACGCGGGGAACGGGTGCTGCCCGGCGCTGTGGATCGGCCCAGGTGATGATCTCGAACCGGCCGTCCTCATGCTCGGCGAGCGCGGTGCAGCTTTCCACCCAGTCGCCGCAATTCATGTAGCGGATGCCGTGCTCGTCGCGGATGGTGGCGTAGTGGATGTGGCCGCAGATCACGCCGTCGGCGCCGTGCCGCCGCGCCTCACCTGCCAGCGTCTGTTCGAACGCACCGATATAGTTGACGGCGTTCTTGACCTTCAGCTTCGCCCATTGCGACAGCGACCAATAGGGCACACCGAACATGCGCCGGAAGAAGTTGACGAGGCGATTCATCTGAATGGCGAAGTCGTAGGCCTTGTCGCCGAGATGGGCGAGCCAGCGCGCGTTCTGCACAACGAGATCGAAGATGTCGCCGTGGATGATGAGATAGCGCTTGCCGTCGACGCCGGTGTGGATGGTGTTTTCTACCACGTCGATGCCGCCGAAATGGGTGCCGTAATAGTTGCGCAGGAACTCGTCGTGATTGCCCGGCACGTAGATGATCTTGGCGCCCTTGCGCGCCTTGCGCAGCATCTTCTGCACGAAGTCGTTGTGCGATTGCGGCCAGTACCAGCTCGACTTCAGCGCCCAACCATCGACGATATCGCCGACGAGGTAGATCGTATCGGCGTCGTGGCTCTTGAGGAAGTCCAGCAAACGATCGGCTTGCGAGCCGCGAGCTCCGAGATGGACGTCGGAGATAAACAAGGTGCGAAAGCGCCGTTCCGGGCTTTCTTCACTCAAGGAGTCACTACCCATACCTGTCCCCTGACAGATTTCTGTGACAGGGCGATGACTGTTCACGCCGCGATATTCCACGAGAATCAATGCCGCGCCCTACAACTTGCGGATAGCAGCGCGATGCGACAGACAAGCGACATTGGAGAGGCAACATCTCGACGTTGTCTCTGCCTCGTGCGTAATCGCGCATTAACCCATCATCAACGGCGTCAATTATCGTGGAAGATTAACCATCCCCGTAATTCAACGGATGCGCCGCGGCGCAAGAGCATGCGTAGCCCGGATGGAGCGCAGCGAAATCCGGGGCCAGTCTCACATGCGGATTCTGTTCCCGGATTACGCGGAGCCTGTCATCGGGCGCGCATTCGCGCGACCCGTTGGCTCCATCCGGGCTACGCGACTACGCGACGGCGGCTAGTAAAACTTATAAAAATGATGGATCGGCCCGTGACCGTGGCCGACGCTGAACCGGTCTGCCGCCGCAATCGCAGCGCTGACCCACGCCTTGGCGTTACGCACGGCGGTTTCCATGCCCTCGCCTTTCGCGAGCTCCGCTGCAATCGCCGAGGACAATGAGCAGCCGGTGCCGTGGGTGTTTTTCGTCGCAATGCGCGGCGCGGCCAGCGCGATAGTGCCGCTCGCGCCGATCAGATAGTCGACGCACTCGGCGCCCTCCCCATGGCCGCCCTTGATCAGCACCGCCTTGCACCCCATCGCCAGCAATCGCCTGCCCTGGCTTTCGACGGCGGACTCACCTGCAGCCACCGGTCCGTCGAGCAGCGCGGCGGCCTCCGGCAAATTGGGCGTAATGACCGAAGCAAGCGGAATGAGTTTTGTTCGCAGTGCCTCGACCGCTTCCGCAGCCAGCAGCCGGTCGCCGGAGGTTGCGACCATCACGGGATCGAGCACAACATGCTTCGGCGACCAGCGCTTGAGGCCGGCGACGATGGCGTCGATAACCGATGGCTGCGCCACCATGCCGATCTTGACCGCTCCGACGTCAAGATCGGAAAACACCGCATCGATCTGCGCGGTCACGAACTCGGCCGGCACCTGGTGGATACCGCTGACGCCTTCGGTATTCTGCGCGGTCAGCGCCGTGATTACGGAAGCGCCGTAGACGCCAAGCGCGGCAAGCGTCTTCAGGTCGGCCTGGATGCCGGCTCCCCCTGAGGAATCCGAGCCAGCGATGGTCAACGCGATCGGCGTCGTCATCGCAAGCCTCGTGCAAGTCGTCGGTTGAAGGCCATGGAGTGTCCTACCGCGCCATGCCATGGGCAGCAAGCTGGCTTGCCATTATCAGCGGTTTTTGGCCTATTGGGACCAACCAATTCGGAGACGACAGCGATGGTTCCCTTCTTCGTCCAGTTCAAATGCAAGCTTGGCCAATCCTATGCCGTCGCCAATGCGCTCGCGGAGGCCGAGATCGCCTCGGAGATCTATTCCACCGCCGGTGATTATGACCTGCTGGTCAAATTCTACGTCGACAAGGACACCGATATCGGCCACTTCGTCAACGAAAGGGTGCAGGTAATCCCGGGCATCCAGGACACCCACACCATCATCACCTTCAAGGCGTTCGGCACGGGTTAGGCATCGGCCCCGCCTTCCCCGGAATGAACGCAATGACGCTCACCCGCGGAAGCGCGAAGGGTGGCTCGAAAGACGACGGGCCGACTGTGGCCTATTCCTTCGAGGCTCGCGGAGCCTGCCATCGGGCCGCGCTTGACCCTGTGACGGAGGAGCTGCCAGCGCTGCGCGCCTGCCGCGCCAATTGAGCAACCCGACCGCAACGGATGGTTAACGACGTTAACCATGGCATGCTTTTGCCATATGAGGATCATCCTACCGCCTTGATATTTTTGATTACCTAGAGCGTCGTCAATCGGAAGCTCCGCGGCGGGGACGCTCCGAGGGGGAAACAGTCGCGAGTACCACCATGGGGACGCTGTACGATTTGCTCGGAGCGCTTCCGAGTGATGACGCCGAGGAATTGCGGAAGGCATTCCGCAAGGCCGCGAAAGCGACTCATCCCGATATCAATCCCGACAGTCCCGATGCTGCGCTGAGGTTTAGGGAACTCGTGCGCGCCTATGACATCCTGACCGACACCGAGCAGCGCGCGACCTACGATCAGTTGCTCGCCATTGCGCTGCAGCCGCCTGCCACGCAGGCAATCCAGACATACGAGACCGTACGAAAGGTCGCCTCTAACACGATGGCGGCAACGGTCATTTCCGCGGTGCTGGTCGGCGGCTACACCGTGTTCGGATTGTTTTCAAAACCGCCGGGCGCCGCCGAAATACTGGCCGACAGAACCGCCGGCGGCGCGCAGCAAGTTGCGGCCGTGCAGCCCGACGCTCCAGCGCAGGACGAACCGCGTATCCAGCGCGGTGGAGAGGTTTCGACCCGCGGAGCGGTCGCGCTCGCCTCCGTAGTGCCCGCAGCGAAGGAATCGGGCGCCGCCCCGATCGGCCGCTTCGAGCCTGTCCCGGCGTTTGCCACGTACAATTTGGGGGTTCAATATTATCCGCGCTTCGCAACCGCCCATTTCGATAGTGGAGTCGTGCTGTACCGGATGGGCGATTTCGATCGCTCGTTCGCCGACATTGCGTCGGCCAAACCTGCCACGGATTTGAAACGGACCAAAAATGCCACGCCCGCGCCGCGCAAGCCGTTGACGATCGTGCCCACCCTGCCGGAAAGGCGTGAGCCGATCACCGCAGCCTTGACGCCCTGACGGGGCGCGAAACGATTTCCGTCACGACTTTTCTGCGTCCTTCTTCTTCGGCCGCGGCGGTCCTTCGACCGGCGGCAACGACTTGACATACTCCGCGATGGCATCGCGATCTTCCGGCGGCAATTGCGAGGTGTTCTTGATCACACGCACCATCGATCCGCCGGCGCTGTCGCCATCCGGCGTTTGCCCCGTTTCCAGGAAGTAGGCGATATCCTTCGCGCTCCACTCGGCCAATCTCTTCTGGGTGATGTTGGGTATCCAGCCCTCGCCCTCCGGATTGGGCCCGCCTGCGAAGCGTTGCGCTTCGACGATGCCGCCGAGGAAATTGCGCGGGCTGTGACACTCGGCGCAATGGCCCATACCGTTGACGAGGTAAGCCCCGCGATTCCACGAGGTCGAATGTGAGGCGTCGGCTACGTGAGGCCTTCCGTCCATGAACAACCATTTCCAGACGCCGATGTTGCGGCGGATGTTGAATGGAAACGGAACGTCGTGATCGCGCGTCTTGCCGGTCACCGCTGGAAGCGTCTTCAGGTAGGCAAAGAGATCGCGCACGTCGTCGACGCTCGCGTGCTGGTACGACGTATATGGAAAGGCCGGAAAATAGTGCGCGCCGTCCGGCGACGTCCCCTTGAGCACCGCGGTCACGAAATCAGCCTCGCTCCACCGGCCAATACCGTAGGTGGGATCAGGCGAGATGTTGGGAACGTAAAACGTCCCGAACGGCGAAGGCATTGCTAGCCCGCCACCGAGCTTCAGCCGATCGGGCTGATTGGGAACGGCATGGCAGGAGGAACAGCCCCCGGCATTGAACGTTGTAACGCCGTTGGCAAGGTTCGGCGTGCGGGGAGGAAGCGAGGCTGGGGCAACGACCGCCGGGATCGTGAGCCACCAGAAAACACCGGCGCCGGCGACGCCAGCCAAAATCAAGCCAAGGAGAATTCGTCGCAGCATTCACTGATCCGTTGTCAGGGAGTCCTAAACTCAACAACCAGTATGGACGCACTTTGCGCCATAGGCTTCTGCGAAATTTCGGGCCTTTATCTGCGTTTCGGGAATAAATTCGGAAAGGCGTTGTTTTGAGGCTGACATCGCCGTTTTGACGTCCACCGGGAGAAACACCATGTCGAACAAGATCATGCTTGTCACGCTTGCGTTGGGGGCAGCGATTGCTTTTGCCGGACCCGCGTCTGCCGACAAGATGAAGGCGACACTCGACGGCAAGTCCCAGGTGCCGCCCAGCACCAGCGCAGGCACCGGTACCGCCGACATCGACTACGATCCCGCCAGCAAGAAGCTGAGCTGGAAGCTCTCCTATTCCGGCCTGTCTGGCCCAGCTACCGCCGCACATTTCCACGGGCCCGCAGAAGTTGGCAAGAATGCCGGTGTTGCTGTCGCCATTCCCAATGCGTCGTCGAGCCCAGTCGAGGGCAGCGCAACGTTGACCGATGCGCAGGCCGCGGATCTTGTGGCGGGCAGGTACTACATCAACATCCACACCGCAGCCAATCCGGGCGGCGAAATCCGCGGCCAGGTGACCAAATAAATTACGTCACCAAGTAAATTTGGTGACGAAGTAGGTAAGTTCGAACACGAGTAAACAAAACAAGAAAAGGCTAACACAAAAAGGGCGGACGCTTCGCGGCGTCCGCCCTCTTTTTGAGGCCAGAGCATGATCTGGAAAAAAATGTGTAGCGGTTTCCGAGAAGATCATGCTCAAAGTTAGAAATGCGATCAGCCCTTCTTGATCCGGTATGTCTCGTGGCAGCCACCGCACTGCTTGCCGATGACAGGCAGTTCCGCCTTTAGCGTGTCGAGATTCTTGATCTTGCCTTTGGCGTCGGCGACGACCTTGGCGAAGCTCTTAATTTGGGACTCGAAGCCGGCCTTGTCTTCCCAGATTTTCGGCGAGGGATCGTAATCACCCTCCAGCTTAACACCTTTCATGCTCTCGGGGAACAACGTCGGAAGGTTCTTGGCGGTGTCTTCGAACTGGGCCAACGCGGCATTGACAGTCGATTGGTCGTAGGGCTTTTCGCCTTTAACCATCGCCGACAACGCGCCGGCGTTCTTGCCATTGTCCTTCATCATGGCCTGGGTCCGCTTGACCTGATCCTGCTGTGCAACGACCGCACCGGCACTGAATGCAAGCACAGCTGCGACGACGACGATCCGCTTCATTGGCTAAATCCCCTTCAATTCAGGTTTGTACCGGCCCCAAAAAGTGGTGCGGACCGGCTGTTTGTAAACACCGCATGCGGTGCAACATTCCGCATGCGACAAAATATCAGAGATTATGCTGTTTCTGCGCCTCGCGGATTGCGATCCAAACCCGTTCGGCCGTAGCCGGCATGTCGATGTGGTCGATCTTGTACTCGCGCGACAGGCCCTCGATGATCGCGTTGACCACCGCGGGGCAAGAGCCTATCGCGCCCGCCTCGCCTGCACCCTTGACGCCGAGCGGATTGGTCGTGCACGGCACGTTGTGCGTTTCGAAATGGAACGACGGACCGTCGGAAGCCCGCGGCACCGCATAATCCATGAAGGTGCCGGTGACGAGCTGGCCGTCGGTTGCGCTATAGACCGCCTGCTCCATCAAGGCCTGACCGATACCCTGCATCGCCCCGCCATGCACCTGGCCGGCGAGCAGCAGCGGATTGAGCGTGACCCCGAAATCGTCGACGATGACATAGTTGACGATTCTGATGATTCCGGTGGCGGGATCGATCTCGACTTCGGCGAGATGCGTGCCGTTCGGGTAAGTGCCGTCGGCCTGCGCAAACGTCGCGCTCGCATTCAGTTTCGACGGATCAACACCCGGGCGCTTTGCGAGATCGGCGAAGCTGATCGAGCGATCGGTGCCCGCGATGCGCACGACGCCATTGCTGATCTCGAGGTCCCCGGCGCTGGTCTCCAGCGCTTCGGCCGCGATCTCCTTCAGCTTGTTGCCGAGTTCGCGGGTGGCGCGCTCGACGCTGACGCCGCCGGTCGGGATCGACGCCGAGCCGCCGGTGCCGAGCCCGGTGGCGATCATGTCGGTGTCGCCCTGCAAGACATGAACACGCTCCGGCGGCACGCCGAACTGCTCGGCAACGAGCTGCGCATAGGCAGTCTGGTGGCCCTGCCCGCTCGACTGCGTGCCGATCAGAATGTTGATGTCGCCGTTGGGATCGAGCGCGACCTTAGCGGTCTCCTCGCCCATCGTGCCGCAGATCTCGACATAGCAGGACATGCCGATGCCGCGCACGAGACCTTGCTTCTTCGCCGCCTTGGCGCGCTTCGGAAATTCCTTCCAGTTGGCGACTTCCATCGCGCGCTTCATATGCGCGGTGAAGTCGCCGGAATCGTAGACCTTTCCGGTCGCGGTCTTGTAGGGCATCGCCTTCGGCGGAATGAAGTTCTTGCGCCGGATCGCATCCGGCGTCATCCCGAGCTTTCGCGCGGCCGCATCGACCAGACGTTCAATCACATAGGCCGCTTCGGGGCGCCCAGCGCCGCGATAGGCGTCGACCGGCACGGTGTTGGTGAACACGGTGCGGACGCGGCAGTGGAAGGCCTGGATGTCGTAGAGCCCCGGCAACATGCCGGCGCCGCCATGCGGGATGTAGGGCCCGAAGGTCGAGAGATAGGCGCCCATGTCGCCCATAAGATCAACGTCCATGCCGAGGAATTTGCCGTCCTCGGCCAACGCCATCTTCGCCGTCGTGACGTTGTCGCGGCCCTGCGCGTCGCCCATGAAGTGATCGGAGCGATCGGCGGTCCATTTGACGGTCTTGCGCAGCTTGCGCGCCGCCACCGAAATCAGCGCATATTCGCGATAGGGAAACAGTTTCGTGCCGAAGCCGCCGCCGACGTCGGGACAGATCACCCGCATCTTCTCCATCGGAATCTTCAGCACCATGCCGCACAGGATTTCGCGCAGGCGATGGCTACCCTGGCTGCCGATGGTCAGCGTCAGGTGATCGCGCTTGGCGTCGTATTCGGCGACCGCGGCGCGCGTTTCCATAAAGTTGGTGATGACGCGCGGGTTGACGATCGATATCTCGGCAATCGCATGCGCCTTGGCAAAGGCGGCCTCGGCCGCCTTCTTGTCACCGATCGACACGTCGAATAGCACGTTGCCGGGCTTGTCGGGCCAGACCAGCGGCGCGTCTTTCTTTACGGCATTGACGACGCCGACCACCGACGGAAGCGGTGTCCATTTGACGTCGATCGCCTCGATCGCGTCGCGCGCCCGGTCGATGGTGTCGGCGACCACGAAGGCGACGGCGTCGCCAACATGGCGCACCTCGTCCTTGGGAAGAATCGGATAGGGCGGGCCGGTGAACGGATCGACTTCCAAGTTGAACAGGCACGGCAGGTCGCCGAGATCCCTGACGTCGTCGGCGGTCAGGATCGCAGCCACGCCCGGCATCCCGCGGGCCTTGGTGATGTTGAGGGTGAATTTCGCGTGCGCATGCGGCGAGCGCAGCATCAGCGCGTGCAATGCCGGCTGTGGCGAATGGTCGTCGGTATAGCGGCCCTTGCCGCGAATGAGCGCATCGTCTTCCTTGCGGAGGACGCTTTGACCGACGCCGAACTTGATGGGAGCTGCCATCGTATCTCCAATTGTCCTGGAGCACGATGACGCCTCTTACCGTCATCCGCCCCATCGTTTTTGGTTTGAGCATGGCCGTTTCGGAAAACCGGTAACCACCTTTCCGGATCATGCTCTAGAAGCGTTCCATATTGCAGTGGTTCGGGCGTCAGCGCAAACCGCTTTCGCCCGACTAGCCACAGCACTGGCGCAACGGAATCGCCGCGTAGCCCAATCCTTTTCGCGCTTGCACAACATAAAAAAAGCCCCGGACAATGCCGGGGCTTTGATTTTACGGGAGGAAGAGAACGCCGCAATCAATACTTCGCGACCACCGGGCCGCCGAAGGTGTAGTTCAGGCCGACACGCAGGACGTGGTCGTGGAAGCGTGTGTCTACGTCGGCGCGGATCGCGCTGGCTGGTGCGAGCGTGAAGGAGCCTGCCCGGAAGCTGTCGAAATCCATGTAAAGGTATTCGAGCTTGGCGCTCCAGTTGGTGGTGATCTTGCCTTCAACACCAGCGCCAACCGTCCAGCCGAAGCGGATATCATCGTTCGAGGAAACCGAGGCCACCGCAACACCGGCCGGCGTCACGCCAGCCATCGTGCCGGTGGTCTTGAACGAGCCATAGGCGAGACCGCCGGTGCCGTAGAACAGAACCCGGGGAGTTGCGAGAACACCGACGCGGCCGCGCAGGGTGCCGAACCATTCGAGGTGCGTATCAACGGCGAGGCTGGTCCCGGTCACGCCCGGCGGCAGGAACGTCAGACCGGGAAGACATGGCCCGCCGACGCCCGTCGCGGCGCAGCTTAGTACGCCCCTGCCCTTCTCGTCCGACCACTGTGCGTCCGCTTCCAGACCGAACACCCAGTTGTTGGCTTGCCAGTTGTAGCCGATCTGGCCACCCGCAATGGCGCCGTCCATATTGTAGCCGGCGCCGAGAATGGAGCCCGCGGGCGGCACGATCGGCAGGCCGGTCAGCGTGTTGAAATAAGAAACGTCCGAATGGCCGCGGCCCCAGCTATAGCCGGCGTTACCGCCGATATAGAAGCCGGTCCAGTTCCAGACCTCGACCACAGGCGGCGGCGCCTTGGTGTAGCGCGGCGCCATATCGGCTGCGGATGCTACTGAAGTCGCAGCCATAACAGCCAGTGCCGAAGCCGCAATTGCCTTGAAAGCTGAAACGCGCATGGGTGCCCCTCTGAAAACCACTAATTAAATCTGAGCTCAACTTAACGCGGAGTCGCGCCCTAATCATTTACGGATCGGCCGCAAATGGCGTTTTGTGGGCGCCTGTTGCAAAAATGCCCTAATACGGCCATGACGCGCCTTATTCATTATTCGCTTTTGTCTACAGCGGCTTAGGACCAGACCTCCGGTCACGCAGCAGCGCGAATATCCACCCCCGGCCAAACAGCAGCATGATTGCGACCCCGTACACGAATGCACCGGTCACGATCAGCAACGCCAATGCGGTCTCATCGCGGAAGGTGTGCATCTGCGCGAAATAGACGTTCGCGAATCGCGCGGTGGCCCACAGCGCGGCGCCGAGCACGACACCGGCCGTGGCGAACTTGGCGAGCGACGTCATCCAGGCGCGATCGAGTTGGAGGTAGCCCGCCCGCACCGCGAAGGCGAGCACCAGCAAAAGATTGACCCACGCCCCAATGGCGGTGGCGAGCGCCAGGCCAATCTGCGCCAGCGCGCCCATCAATGCGACTTTGAGCGCCACGTTGACGGCAACGCCGATCAGCGCCGCCTTGACCGGCGTCGCGGTGTCGTGACGGGCATAGAAGGTCGCCACTGCACTGCGGATAGTCACGAACGGGATGAGTCCGATTGCGTAAGCGGCCAGCGTGGCGCCGGCAGCCACCGCATCCGCGTTCGAGAACGCGCCACGCGCAAACATCGCGCGCATGATCACATCAGGCACGATCAGGAAGGCGGCGACGAAGGGTACCGAAAACAGCAGCGAGAATTCGAACGCCCGCCGCTGCGCGGCGGATGCACCAGTGATATCGTTCGCCGTGAGGCGCCGCGACATTTCCGGCAGCAACACGGTGCCGATCGCGATCCCGATCACGCCGATCGGCAACTGGTTGAGACGGTCGGCGTAATACAGCGCCGAAAGCGCGCCCGCCGGCAGAAAGGTCGCGATGATCGTATCGGCAAACAGCGCTATCTGCGTTCCCATCGAGCCGATGGTCGCAGGTCCCAGCGCCCGAAAGAACGCGCGCACGTCTTCATCGAATTTGATCAAAGCGAATTTCGGCAGGATGCCGGTCTTTGCCGCATCACCCGCCAGCAGCAGGAATTCGAGAATGCCGGCGAGCAGAACGCCCCATGCGGCGGCGTAGCCCGCGCCCGGAAAGAACGCCGCCAGCGCCAGGGTCGCCATCATCGACAGATTGAGGAAGATCGGCGCGGCGGCGGCGCTGGCGAAGCGATGCATCACGTTGAGCATGCCGCCGTACAGCGTCACCAGCGTGATCAGCAGCAAATACGGAAACGTGATCCGCGTCAGCGATATTGCCAGTTCGCCGCGCGCCGGATCGTCCTTGAACCCCGGCGCGAGAACGGCGATCACTTCGGGCATGAACACCCAGGCCACAACCAGCAAAATAATTTGGGCGGCGAACAAGAGCGTGAATATCCGGTCGGCGAACAGTTTTGCCGATGCTTCGCTGTTGCCGTGCAGATGCGCATAGGCCGGCACGAAGGCGGCGTTGAAGGCGCCTTCGGCGAAGATTGCGCGAAAATGATTGGGCAGCCGCAGCGCCACGAAGAACGCGTCCGCGACGGGACCCGCGCCGAGAATCGCGGCGAGCATGATATCGCGCGCGAATCCGGTCAGCCGCGAAAGCAGCGTGTAACCGCCGACGGTGAAGATGCGTCCGAGCATGCGCCGCTTCTAGCGCATATCGCGAGACAGGGAAATCAGGCAGCTAACGTTTAGGCATGATCCGGTCCGAAAGCCGGAAGGCCACTTTGCGCTAACGCGGCCGTTCGGGTCGCCATCATGCCTGAAGCGCGCCGCGCACCGCCTCGATGACGCGATCCTGCGTCGGCTCGTCGAGATAGGCGTGAATCGGCAGGCTGAGGACATCGTCCGAGAGCTTTTCGCTCGCCGGCAACCCGCCATCCGCAATCGGAAAATCCCGGTAAGCGGTCTGTTGATGCATCGATTTCGTGTAATAGACCATCGTCGGAACGCCCTGCGCCTTCAGCGCTGCCGCAAAACCGTCGCGGTCGGTGCCCTTTGGCAGGCGGATGGTGTACTGCGCCCAAACTGAGGTGCATCCGGAAGCCAACCGCGGCACCGCCACGAAATTGCCAAGACCGCGCGCATAGCGCTCCGCAACGCGGTTGCGGGCCGCGATCTCGTCTTCGAAAATCTTCAACTTCTCGATCAGGACCGCCGCCTGCATGGTGTCGAGACGTCCGGTCAGGCCAAGGCGGACATTGTCGTATTTGTCGGAGCCCTGGCCGTGCACGCGGATGCTGCGCAGCGTCTCGGCAAGTTTGTCATCGTCGGTAAATATGGCGCCGCCATCGCCGAAACAGCCGAGCGGCTTGGTCGGGAAGAAGCTGGTCGCGGTCGCAAGTCCCAAAGCGCCGATACGGCGGCCCTTGTAGCTCGCGCCAAAACCCTGCGCGGCGTCGTCGAGCACGAACAGGCCTTCGGCCGCTGCGACCTTGGCGATCGCATCGTGGTCGGCGCTTTGGCCGAACAGGTCGACGGGGATCACGGCGCGCGGCTTCAGGCCGCGCTGCCTGGCGGTTGCGATGCCGCGCTTGAGCGAGGCGGCATCCATATTGAAGGTTGCTTCATCGACGTCGACGAACACCGGCGTTGCACCGGTCAACGCGACGGCTTCACCGGTCGCGCAGAACGTGAAGGATGGACACAGGACGGCGTCCCCCGGGCCGACTTCCTTGGCCATCAGCACCATCAAAAGCGCGTCGGTGCCGCTCGCGCAGCTCACGACATGCTTGGCGCCGCAAAAATCGGCCAACGCCTTCTCCAGCACGGCGACTTCCGGACCATTGATGAAGAGGCAATGGCTCGTCACACGCGAGATCGCCTCATCGATCGATGTGCCGAGCCGACGGCGCTGCGAGGCGAGATCATAGAAGGGAACGGGTTCTGGACGCATGTGCTGGTTCATGGAGCCTTACAGAAGTCTAAAATGAGAGGTTCTCAGCCGGCGATGCGGCGCGGTCCCTTGCGCACGGCGGAGGCCGCGGGCTTGGCGGGCTGCTCGAGGCAGCGAATCGCGATCTCGAGACTGGCGACGCCCTCGTCGCCGGAAACCGCCGGCACATTGCCGGTGCGGACGGCATCGAGGAATGCAATCAGCTCGGCGCGCAGCGGCTCATCATGGCCGACCGGCAGATGCCGCATCGAGTAGCTGCCGTCGGGCTTGAAGCCGAAGCACTCGGTCACCTGCCGTGTCAAAAGATCGCCCATTACATATTTGCCGCGGGTTGCGACCGTAACGCTGCGCGCCTTGAACGGCGTCAGCCAGTTGGTGTTGATATGGGCAAGCACGCCGGAGGCGGTGCGGAATTGCAGGAGCGCGATATCCTCGCGCTCGGCAACCGCGCTGGAAAGCTGCGGCTGCACCTCGATGATATCGGACTCGGTGAACCAGCGGATCAGGTCGATATCGTGGACGGCGAGATCGATCACGACGCCGACATTGGACATCCGCGGCGGAAACGGCCCGACGCGGGTGATGCCAATCGAAAGAATGTCCTCGCCCGCGATCGCCTGCTTGATCGCGGCGACTGCTGGATTGAAGCGCTCGACATGGCCGACCATGAGCGTCACGCCGGCGCTCTTCGCGGCATTCACGATGTCCTGCCCCTCTTCCACCGTCGTAGCGACCGGCTTCTCGACCAGGAGGTGGATATTGCGGGTGATGCAGGCCAGCGCAATCTCGTGATGAAGATGGGTCGGCGCCGCGATCGTCACGGCATCGACGCCCTCGTCAAACAGCTCGTCGAGCTCGGCGAAGGCGCGGCAGCCGGCGAGCGCGGTGGCGCGCGCGCGGTGTTCGGGCAACGGATCGACAATGCCGACCAGCGTCACGCCGGGTAGACCAGCCAGCACGCGGGCATGGTTGCTGCCCATCACGCCCGCGCCGACCACGCCGACGCGCAAGGCGCGTCTTGTGCCGGCCTTCGCGTCGAATGCGGCCCCTTTGGAACTCATGATTTGTCGACCCCAAGCAGATATTCTAGGCAGATTCCAAGCAGAACTGCGCCGGTAGTATCCCCGGGGGTTCTCTAGCACGCCATCACAGATGTGGCGAACGCGATCGACGGTTTTCGGACACGTTTTGATTCAAAGAATTACAACCGCCGGCCCGGTAAAACTACGGTGGGGTCAACTGCGCTGGTAGTCGTCCTCGATGCGGATGATGTCGTCCTCGCCGAAATAGCTGCCGGTCTGGACCTCGATCAGTTCGAGTTGGATCTTGCCCGGATTTTCCAACCGGTGCACCGCGCCGATCGGGATGTAGATCGATTCGTTCTCGTGCACGGTCTTGACCAGCTCGTTGACCGTCACCTGCGCCGTTCCGCGCACCACGATCCAGTGCTCGGCGCGGTGGTGGTGTTTCTGCAGCGACAGGCGCCCGCCCGGCTTGACGATGATGCGCTTGACCTGATGCCGGTCGCCATTGTCGACCGACTGATAGGATCCCCAGGGACGATGCACCCTGATGTGGTCTTCCGTCACCTGCGGCGCCACTGTCTTCAGTTTCGCGACCAGCCGCTTCAGCCCGTTGGCATCCTTTTGCCTGGAGACCAGCACGGCGTCCTGGGTTGCGACCACCACGAGGTCGTCGACGCCTTCGAGCGCGACCAGCGCGCGATCGGTCGATACGTTGCAATTGCGCGAATCCTCAAACACGGCTGCGCCGCGCGCCGCGTTGCCCTCGCCGTCCTTGCCGGACAATTCCCACACCGCATGCCAGGAGCCGACATCGGACCAGCCGCACGCGACCGGCACGACCGCGGCACGCGAGGTCTTTTCCATCACCGCATAGTCGATCGAGATCGATTTCGCCGATCCGAATGCGGCCTCGTCGAGCTTGACGAAGCCGAGGTCGGTGCCCGCTTTCGTCACTGCATCAGTGACGGCTTGGACGCTGTCCGCATCAACCTTGCCATACTCATCCGACAGCACGGCGGCGCGGAACATGAAGTTGCCGCTGTTCCAGAGATAGCCTGACTTGACGTAATCAGCCGCGGTTGCCGGATCGGGCTTCTCGACGAACTTCGCGACTGCGCGAACCTTGCCGGAAATGACCTCGCCGGGATTGATGTAGCCATATTCGGTGGCGGCGCGTTCGGGCTGCACGCCGAACGTCACGATGTGCCCGGCTTCCGCGGCAGCCAGCCCCTCGCGGCAGGCGGCGAGGAAAGCGGGCGTGTCGCGCACCACATGGTCGGCAGCAAGCGCCAGCACGATCGCATCCTTGTCGCGCGCCTGTGCAAAGGCGGCGCCGGCCGCGATCGCAGGCCCGGAATCGCGCCGCATCGGTTCGAGAAGCACGTCGGCTTCCAGTCCGATCTCCGCCAGTTGCTCGAGCACCATGAAGCGATAGGCGTTGTTGGTGATGATGACGGGCCGTTCGAACAGACCAGCATCGGAAACCCGCAACAGCGTATCCTGGAACGTCGAGCGCGCGCCGAACAGGGACAGGAACTGCTTGGGATGAACTTCGCGCGAGGCCGGCCACAACCGCGTTCCCGCGCCGCCGCACATGATCAGGGGAATTATTCGTCGGTTCATCGGCGCCTCAAATCCTGTAGTAGTCACGATACCAGGCGACAAAATCGGCAAGCCCGTCCTCGATCGAGGTTTGCGGCCTGAAGCCGGTGTCGCGCATCAGTTCCGCAACATTGGCAAAGGTCTCGGTCACATCTCCGGGCTGCATCGGCAGCATCTCCTTGACCGCTGCGCGGCCCAGCGCCTGTTCCAGAACTGCTACCACATGGGTCAGCTCTTCCGGATGATTGTTGCCGACATTGTAAACTTTTGCTGGCGCCCCGGCGGCCCCACCAGCGTCGTCAGGCGCCTGGTCGACCAGCCGCAACACGGCGCGCGTCGCATCATCGATATGGGTAAAGTCGCGCCGCATCCTGCCATGGTTAAAGAGCCGGATCGGCGTGCCCTCCACGATTGCCTTGGTAAAAAGGAAGACCGCCATGTCGGGCCGTCCCCACGGCCCATAGATGGTAAAGAACCGCAAGCCCGTCACCGGAAGACGATAGAGATGGCTGTAGGAATGCGCGATCAGCTCATTGGCCTTCTTGGTGGCGGCATATAGGCTGATCGGATGGTCGGTCTTGTCGTCCACCGAAAACGGTAGTTTCGTATTGGCGCCGTAGACTGACGAGGACGACGCATAGACCAGATGGCCGCAGCCATGATGCCGACATCCTTCCAGCACATTGACGAAGCCCGCGAGATTGGCATCGACATAGGCATGCGGATGATCGATCGAATAGCGTACGCCCGCCTGCGCCGCCAGATGCACCACCCTGGGAAAGCGGTGCTTGGCGAACAGGCGTTCCACTGACGTGCGATCAGCGAGATCGATCTGCTCGAATGTGAAACCCTGCTCCCGGCGCAGAACATCCAGCCGCGCCCGCTTCAGCGCCGGATCGTAATAGTCGTTGAGATTGTCGAGACCGATCACGGCGCGGCCTTCGGCCAGCAGCCGGCGCGCGACGTGGAAGCCGATGAAACCCGCAGCTCCGGTTACCAATATGGGTTGATCCGGCATCGTATCCTTGGAAGGCGCCGCTCAATGGCTGAGATTTCTGTCGCTGGAGGCTTCTTTACCTGCGTTGTCGAGGCCACCGCAACACCTACCAGCCCCGCTATTGCCAGATCGGCCCGAAAACCATACCAAGGCGCCGAATTGCATCGCTTTTGCACCCTCTTCTCAAACCCGGCACGGGCGAGATGCGCCGAATCCTGCTTTCGACATTGAAGATACTAGTCTCGGCGGCGCTCTTGTATTTCGCGTTGCGCAAGGTCGACCTCGCCGACCTTGCAGCCCGCTTCGACGTTTCCAGCCTGGGCTGGATCGGCGTCGCGATCGCCGTGACGTTCCTGCAGATATTCATCGGCGTCCTGCGATGGCGCGAGATCGGGGCGGAATGCGGCGCGCCGCTGCCGACCCGGCAGGCGATGCGCTTCAACGTGATCGGGATGTTCTTCAACCAGACGCTACCGTCCTCGATCGGCGGCGATGCGGTCAGGCTATGGCTCGTCGCGCGCAACGGCGCCGGCTGGCGGGCGGCGACCTATTCCATCTTCGTCGACCGTGCCATCGGCCTGATCGCGCTCGCGGTCGTTATCGTCGCGAGCCTGCCGTGGAGCTACCGCCTCATCACGGATCCCCACGGCAGGTCGGCGCTGTTGTTCGTCGATTTCGCAGCGCTTGCCGGCGGCCTCGGATTTCTCCTGCTCGGCAGGCTACGGTGGCCGTGGCTGAAGCACTGGTGGGGCACCCATCATATCCACGCCTGCTCGGTGATCGCGAATCGCGTGCTGTTCAGCCGCACTCACGGCCCGAAAGTCGCGGTGCTGTCGCTGCTTGTGCACGTGCTCGCGGTCGTCATCGCCTGGTGCGTAGTGCAGTCGATCGCAGCCCCCGTTGTGTTCGGCCAGATCTTCCAGCTCGTTCCGCCCGTCATGCTGATCACCATGCTGCCGATCTCGATTGCCGGCTGGGGTGTCCGCGAAGCCACCATGGGGCTAGCGTTCGGCTATGCCGGGCTGATGGCCAACGAGGGCGTCAACATCTCCCTGCTCTATGGCGCGGTATCCTTCATCGTCGGCGCAATCGGCGGGCTGGTCTGGATATTGAGCGCCGAGAAGGCCGCGCAGGGCACGGCGCCGATCGAGGTTCCCAAATAACCTTCGAGTAGCTTTCCGCACGGACTAGAATGGCCAATTCGCAACTATTGCTGTCGTTTGCTGCCGCGGCGTCGGCTGTGCTGTTGTCGGGCGTGCTGACCTGGGCGCTCCGGCCGCTTCTCGTGCGAATAGCGTTGGCAAAACCGAATGCGCGCTCTTCCCATCGGATTCCGACGCCGCAAGGTGGAGGCATCGCGGTGATCGCGGCCACGCTGATCGCGGCCGTCACGGTCATCGCGTTTGCCGGTATGGCGGAGATGAAAATCCCCATAGCCGTGTTCGCCGCAACGCTGTTCATCGCGGCCGTCGGCTTGGCCGATGACGTCAATTCGCTTCCCGTAGTACCGCGGCTGTTGCTGCAGGGACTAGCCGTCGCGGCGGTGATCTTGGTCGCCCCTGAAAGCTTACGGATCGTTCCCGCCTGCCCGCTCTGGCTCGAGCGCGGCCTCCTGATCCTCGCAGGCCTGTGGTTCGTAAACCTCGTCAACTTCATGGACGGGCTGGACCTGATGACGGTCGCCGAGATCGTGCCCATCACCGGCGCACTCGTTCTGCTCGGCTGGCTCGGCGGACTTCCGGCATCGACGACAGTCGCCGCCGCAGCGCTGTTCGGCGCGATGCTCGGCTTCGCGCCCTTCAACCGGCCGGTGGCAAAGATCTTTCTCGGTGACGTCGGCAGCCTGCCGATCGGCCTGTTGGCCGGCTGGTGTCTCTTGCAGCTCGCCTGGCATCAGCAGATGGCAGCGGCGCTACTGTTGCCGCTCTACTACCTCGCCGACGCGACCGTCACGCTGCTCAGACGCGTCGCGCGGCGCGAGCCGTTCTGGGCCGCGCATCGCACCCACTTCTATCAGCGCGCCACCGACAACGGCTTTTCCGTATCGCGCGTGGTGAGCGAAGTGTTCGCGCTCAACCTCGTGCTGGCTGCACTGGCGATCGGCTCGGCCATGACCTCGTCCGCTACGATAGCAGGCCTGCTTCTCGGCGCTGGAGGCGCCGCGACGGCGCTCCTGATGCACCGTTTCTCACGTCGGCAACCGTCTCGCGCCTGATCCAGCTACTTCCGCGCGAGCTCGCGGATCAGGCCGCAATACTCGGCCATGGCGATTTCAAAATCAAATCCCCTGGAGATTTCAGCCGCGCGTTCGGCCCGCTGTGGGTCGTCGGCCCCGGCGGCGCGACTGACCGCTTTCGCCAGTTCGTCGGCGTTGCCGGGCTCGACCACCCAGCCGACATCGTGCTCGATGACCGTCAGTGCCGCCTCGGCATCCGCTTCGGAAACCAGGACTACCGGACGGCCGATCGCCAGCAGATTGTAGAAGCGGCTGGGCACCGACACGCCGGCGACGTTCCTGCGGTAGGGAATGATCCAGACGTCCGCCGCCGAAAGAAACGCCTCTAGCTGCTCGTCCTCGACGCGATCGACCAGGGTAACGTTCGGGAGCTTTGCCTCAGCCTGCATGGCCTTCAACTGGTCAAAGCCGATTCCCCAGCCCGACAGCAGGAAGTGGATATCGTTGTCGTCGCGCAGCAGGCGCGCCGCTTCGAACACGATGACGGGATCGTGGGTAAAGCCGAGATTGCCCGAGAGGCCAACGACGAAGCGGGCGGAAAGCGAACGGCGGTACGGATTGTCCGGGTCGATCGCGCGAACGCCACGCGCAAGCGTTGCCCAGTTCGGAATGAAGCGAATCTTGTCGCTTGTCATTCCGCGATAGCGCAGCAGCAGCTTCTCGGTGTCGCGGCCGATGATAACGACGGCGTCGAGCGTGCGAAACATCGGCCCGTTCAACGCGCGCATCGCTTTCGCCACCATCGACTGCGGCTTCAACAGGCCGGCCATGACGAGGACGTCGGGATAGAGATCGTGCACGATCAGCGCCGATCTAGCGCCTCTCAATTTGGCCGCGGCGGCAAAAGCGTAGGGGAGCATGAAGGGCGCCGGCACGGTCAGCGTGACGTCACCGCGCCGCAACTTCCCCAGCAGCACGAAAAACATCCGCACCGTGAACAGCAATTCCGCCACGGCCCGCTTCCCCAGCGCACCCTTGCCCGGCATCCAGTTCTTGACCTCGACGACCTCAGGCTTGCCCGCTTGCGCCGATATCGCGGAGCCCGCCGTTCCCGACAGCACCAGCACCTCGGCCTCCTGCGCCACGCGATCGGAGATCGCGGCCATGATCGCCGCCGTCGTGCTCGGATCGGGCGGATAATGCTGGCTGACGACGACAACTTTTCCGGACTTCTGCATCATGGCTCCCGAAGGGCACGAATGGCTTGGCGACGGACCGGGCGAGGCAGAAAAATCAGGCGGCGTTCGATCCGAATTCCGGCACGGCATCTTTGAGCACCGCGCGGATAGTTGAGCGGTCATCCCGCTCGATTGCATCCTCCAGCGCCGCAAGCCACTTGCGCAAGGTCTGCATCGGCGGCTCATTCGGCTTGGCCGCCATGATGCCGGCGACCCCGATCTCCACTGGCGGCTCCTCGTTGGCGAACAGGATCTCGTTCAGCCGCTCGCCCGGCCGCATGCCGGTGAACACCACCTCGACGTCGACGCCCGGTTCGAGGCCGGACAGTCGGATCATCCGCTCGGCAAGCTCCACGATCTTGACCGGCTGTCCCATGTTGAGGACATAGACGGAGACGTCGGGCCGCGCCGGCGTTAGCGCGTGCGTGGCTGCGGTCAGCACGAGATCGCAGGCTTCGCGGATCGTCATGAAATACCGGACCATGTCCGGATGCGTCACCGTGACAGGACCGCCGGCCTCGATCTGCGCCTTGAATTTCGGCACCACCGATCCGTTCGAGGCAAGTACGTTGCCGAACCGCACCGAGATCAGCCTCATGTGCGGCTTGCCCTCCGATTGCGTCATCAGGTCGTGGTCGAGCGCCTGACAATACATTTCGGCGAACCGCTTGGTCAGGCCCAGCATCGAGACCGGCTCGATCGCCTTGTCGGTCGAGATCATCACCATCGCTTCGGCGCCCGCCGCCTGGGCCGCGTCGGCGACATTGACCGACCCGAAGATGTTGGTCTTGACGCCCTCGCTCCAATCGCGCTCGAGGATCGGCACGTGCTTCAGCGCGGCGGCATGGAACACGATATCGGGCTTGAACTCCCGCATCAGGTTTATGATCCGGTCACGATCGCGGATGTCGGCGATCCGGCCTTCGATGACTGCATTGGCTGCGCGCGCCGTCAGCGCTTCCGTCACCGCGTAAAGCGCCGGTTCCGAGTGCTCAATCACCAACAGCCGCGCAGCGCCAAAGGTCGCGACGCGGTCGCATATCTCCGAACCAATCGAGCCGCCACCGCCGGTGACGATCACCGCCTTGCCCCTCACCAGCGCTTCGAGCCGCGCGTAATCGATCTTCTCGCTCGGCCGAAGCAAAAGATCTTCGACGGCGACATTGGTCAGCCTCGGCACGTCGCCGCCTTCGAGCGACGGCAGGCGGCTGACGAACAGCCCGAGCCGCTTGGCCCGCATCAGAACCGCCTCAGGGTGCGCCTCGGGTTCGAACGCCGACGGCGTCATCACGACCCGCGAAATCGGCTTTCCTCGTCCGGCATAATCGCGGACCACGTCCTCGACGTCGTCGATCCCGCCTAGCACCGGCACGTTGCGGATCGACTGCCCGCGGTCCGCGGCCGACGGCGACAGCACGCCGACCGGCCAAAGCTGCTTGACTGCGCCGCTCTCGATCGCGCGCAACAGCACCTCGGCGTCGGCGGCACGGCCGATCAACAGCGTCGCCGACGCGCCTTCGGTCTGGGCATGGCGGCGAACGCGCGTGTAACGGAAATAGCGATAGCCGAAGCGGAGCGCGCTCAGCGCGAACACCTGAAGGAACCAGTAGAGCACGATGGTAATACGGCCGAACAGCACCGGCGCCTTGCCGTTTGATGCGCCGAAAATGAAGGCATAGTCCAGCACGACGAGCGCGACCGCCAAAATGGTCGCCACGCGCAGGATGTTCAGCGCATCGGGGAGCGAAATGAAGCGCCATTTCGTCGTCGTCAGATTGAAGAAGTAGCAGATAACGACGCTGAAGGCGACGAACAGCGGTAAGATCTTCAGCAGCAGCGGCAGGCGGGCATAGAAGGCCTCACCTCCCTCGAAGCGCAGGTAGAAGCTCGCCAGCAGCGCAAGCGCTGTCGCCAGCGCATCATGCGCTGCGATCAGGTAATTGCGACGGGTCAGTTGCGAAAGAGGCGTCATTCCATTGGCCGGCTGCGGAAAGCGAGGGGGATTCGCGAGGCGCGTCCCTCGCCCGCTGATATCTCATCTCTGGCGTGCATGCCAGCGATCATGGCCGGACGGTTCCGGAAGATTCCGCCGCCTCCGATCTGGCGCGCAGCGCCATGCCTCCGGCAACTCCGACACCCAGCACATACATCCAGCCTTCATGGAAGTCGAAGATGTGGGAGTTGAACAGCGAGGTGAAGATATTCTGCACCACGACCAAAAGCCCGATCCAATTCGCTAGCCCGTCGCCACGGAACAGGAGCAGATGCAACAGCCACATCGCGTACAGTATGACGACACCAACAATGCCCCATTGCACCGCGACGTTGAGCGTCTGGTTATGGGGATTTCCGATCACCTCGCTGCTGGCCTGGTATGAGTCGTGCGTGGCGACGCGCTCGAACAGGCCTCGCGTCGCGCCTGTGCCGTGGCCGATCAGCGGTGCCTCGGCAAAGAAGCCGAGAGACTTCCGCCAGAACTCGAGCCGCAGCCCGATCGATGTCGGAATGTTTTGTTCCTTGTAGAGCTGGTAGTCCCGGACAAACGTCTCGGCGGTCCGGCGCAACGTCGGCGAGGTCTGCCAGGCCACCGCAGCGAAGGCGGCCGCTACGCACAGGATGATGACGATGCTCCGCCACCTCAGATGTAGCAGCGCAAACACCGCGAACATGATCGGCACCGTGACTAATGCCGTGCGCGACACCACCAGGAACGCCATGTTGACGAAGAAGCCGAAGGCGATGGCGGTGAGCAGCACGGCCGGCGCGATCCGTTTTGCCCGCAGCAGCATGATGACCGGATAGGCCAGCGCAACCGCGCACAATGTGAATTCCTGGCTCTGGGCGATGTAGTTCTTGACAAAGATGCCGCGTGCGGCGAGCTCCGGTGTCCGCAACGAAAGTTCAGGGCGGAGAAACACCAGCCAGGACATCAGCATCAAGAGCGTGCACGAAACGAGGAACGCCACAAACACCCACGACCCGCGCGCCGAGCGCTCGAAATGATAGAGCAGGACCGGAAGCACCAGGAGCTTCGCGGCCGGCCCCACGGCATAGAATCGCGCGCCCCAAGCGGCGTCCGACCACAGGGTTCCGACAAGCGCCAGAACAAACAGCGCGATCGGCAGCGCGGAAATCGGGCGCTTCAGCGAGGCAAGAAAGCCCTTCAATTCAACCGTCGGCGCAACCGTGACCAGAAGCGCAGCGCCGAAAATACCGACCAGCGAGGTCGACCATGGCAGCGACAGCGCAAGCAGGACCGCGACGACGTCGCTCACCTTCATCCATGCGGCAGGATCGCGCCAGAGAGGCAGCGCCTTGGCGATCGGCGACGAAGCTGCGTTTGCACTCACGCTTTGCCTCCCCGGGCGCGGCCGACCAGCGACGTCGTGCTGTGGCCGGGCAGGATATCGACGAGCACGACCTCGCCGCCGGTAGCCTCGACGATCTCGTGGCCGACGACCTGCTCGCGGGTGTAATCGCCGCCCTTGACCAGCACGCTCGGCCTCACCCGCGTGATCAGGTCGATCGGCGTGTCTTCGGCGAAGATCGCGACGAGATCGACCGCCTCCAGCGCTGCCAGCACTTCGGCGCGCGCCCGCTCATCCTGCACGGGGCGTCCCTCGCCCTTCAATCGTTTCACCGAGGCATCGCTGTTGAGGCCGACGATCAGGCGGTCGCAGGCGCCGCGCGCGGCCGTCAGCACCTTGACGTGACCGGGATGCAAAATATCGAAGCAGCCATTGGTGAAGCCGATGCGCAGCCCCTGCCTGCGCCACTCCGCCAGATGCACGGCGAGATCGCCGCCTGCCGGCACGATCTTCTCTTCGGCCGCCAGCGATGCATGCGGCAGGATTTTCCGCCGCAGCTCCGCGGGCGTGACGGTAGCAGTGCCCTTTTTCCCGACCGCGACGGCCGCCGCGGCGTTCGCCATCCTGAGCGCCGTCTCCCAGTCCGCCTGGGCCGCAAGCGTCAGCGCCAGAACCGCGACAACCGTGTCACCCGCGCCCGACACGTCGCGCACCTTGACGGGAAGCGCCGGCACATGGATCGCTTCGCCGCCGCGCACCACCAGCGTCATGCCGTGCTCGCTTTGCGTCACCAGCATGGCCTCGCAGTCGGCAAGATACATTGCGTCCTGCGCCGCCTCGGCAATGTTCTGGTCGGTGTCGGCGCGGCTGCGGGTGGCTTCGGCAAACTCCTTGCGGTTGGGAGTCAGCAGCGTGGCGCCGCGATAGATCGCAAAATTGGCGCTCTTGGGATCGACGATCACGCGCTTGCCGTGCTTTCTCGCGGCGTCGATAATGTTGCGGATGACGCGCGCTGTCAGCACGCCCTTGGCGTAGTCGGACAGCAGAACGATATCGGCGCGCGGCACAAGCGGCAGAATTGCATCGATCAGCCGCTGCTCGACATCCGTCGAGGCCGGCACGGCCTGCTCCCAATCCGCGCGGAGCATATGCGTAGAAAAATGTTCGGAGACGAAGCGCACCTTGCGCGTGGTCGGGCGGGAAGGATCTGATACCAGCACGGCCTCGACCAGGCTCTCCCGCGCCAGATCGGCCTTCAGTTTCGCGCCTGCCTCGTCCTCGCCGACAAGACCTGCAAAGATGCAGCGCGCGCCGAGCGAGGCAATGTTGCGGGCGACGTTGCCGGCACCGCCGACATTGGTCTCGCTACGCTGGACCGCGATGACGGGCGCCGGTGCTTCAGGCGAAACACGGGATACGTCCCCATAGACGAACTCGTCGAGCATGAGATCGCCGACGCAGAGCACAGTCTGATTTGGGATCGCCCGGCTCAGGGCTTCAAAATCGAACATCTGTCTACCTGGTGCCCATCAGCGAAAGCGATCGGGACGATCGAGAAAAACCTTCACGTAAGTCTCGACCGCGTCTTCGAGCGCAGTGAAGCCGCCATTATACCCGGCGTTCAGCAGCCGATCGACTTCGCTCTGGGTGAAGTATTGATAGCTGCCGCGGATCTGCTCGGGCATGTCGATATACTTGATGTTCGGTGCGATGCCGAGCGCGGCATAGGCCGACAGCATCAGATCGCGAAAGCTGCGCGCAGTGCCGGTTCCGACGTTGAAGATGCCGCTGACCGATGGCATCGAGAGCAGCCACATCGTGACGCGCACGACGTCGTCGACATAGATGAAGTCGCGCCGCTGGTCTCCGTCGGCGATCCCTTCCCGATGCGACTTGAATAATTGCACCGGACGGCCGGCCTTGATGTCGTCGAAGCGCCGCGCCAGCACGCTCATCATCGTGCCCTTGTGATATTCGTTGGGGCCGAACACGTTGAAGAACTTCAATCCCGCCCATTGCGGCGGCAACCGTTCGCCGCGCGCTGAGCGTTCGGCGACCACCATGTCGAACAAATGTTTGCTCCAGCCATAGAGGTTCATCGGCCGCAGCCGCTTCAGCGCGTCCATTGATTGGTCGTCGCCAAACCCCTGCTCGCCATCGCCATAGGTCGCGGCCGAGGACGCGTAGATCAGCGGCGTGGCATTGGCCGTGCACCAGTCGAGCAACCGCATCGACAGGCGGAAATTGGTCTCGATCACCAGGTCGCCGTCGGTTGCCGTGGTCTCGGAGATGGCGCCGAGATGGATGACGGCTTCCAGCCGGCGACCCTTCAGCCAGTCCATCAGTTCAGACGGCGGTACGAAATCGGCTAGCCGGCGTTTGGCCAGATTGCGCCATTTGCCGTCGTGGCCGAGCACGTCGCACACGGCGACGTCCCGGCCGGCGTCATTCAACGCAGCCACGACATTCGACCCGATAAAACCGGCGCCCCCGGTCACCAGCAACATGCCATCCCCTGCCATGATTGTTCGGGCGAAAGCTTTGCCTCACTCCCGCGCGGCAGGCAACTTTGCTCCTTCGGCGCATAAGGATCGAATCGACCGGCTTTACGTGTCGCTTCAGAGCGGTTACCGACGGGCCGGCAATTGGTTAGCGGCGAAACAGCCAAGACATGAATCTGAATTCACCAAACGGGATCGAAATGGAAGATGGCACCGACACCAGGCCTATTCTGATCGTTCCCTATATGTGGATTGGCGATTTCGTCCGCGGCCATACCGTGGTGCGGGTATTGAAGCAGCGCTGGCCGAATCGCCCGGTTGACCTGCTGGTTACCTCCCTCTGTGCCCCTCTGGTCGATTATATGCCGGGCGTCCGCGGCGGAATTGTTTGGGACCTGCCCCGCAGCCGGCTTGCTTTGGCCAAGCAGAGGCGGCTGGCCGCCGAACTGCGCGCCCGTGGCTATGGAACCGCCCTAGTCCTGCCCCGCACCTGGAAGGCGGCGATTGCGCCGGCGCTGGCGGGAATCCCCGAGCGCGTCGGCTTTTTCGGCGAGGCGAGACTTGGGCTGATCAACCGGATACGCTGGGGCGAAAAGGCCCTGCCGCGCTTTATCGACAAGAATGCGGCGCTGGCGCTGCCCGCGGACGCACCGCTGCCGCCGGAATGGCCGGTTCCGCAGCTCGTCGTGCCCCGCGAGGAAACCGCCCGCTGGCGTCAGCTCAATCGCCTCGGCACCGGACCTGCGGTGGCGCTGGCGCCCGGCTCGGTCGGCGCGTCGAAGAGATGGACGTACTATCCGCAAGTCGCGCGGCTGTTGATCGAGCGCGGGCTCGACGTCTGGGTGGTCGGCGGTCCCGGCGAGAAGGGGCTGGCGCAGGACATCGTCACCGCCGGCGGCGGCAAAGTCCGCGACCTGACCGGCACCGACCTGCGCAACGGCATTCTGGCGATGGCAGCGGCCGGCGTCGCCATATCGAACGATTCCGGCCTGATGCACATCGCGGCAGCGATCGGCACGCCGACTATGGGCATTTTCGGTCCTACTAGCCCTTACCTCTGGGCGCCGTTGAACGGTCTCGCGGCAACCGTCGTTCAGACCAAGACGGAACTCGCCTGCCAGCCGTGCCAGCGCACCGTCTGCACCATGAACGACCATCGGTGCATGCGCGACATCGAAGCCCCCTACGTGGCCGACCTCGCGCATCGCCTGCTGGTGACTCAGCCGAGCGTGCGGTAAACTGCGGCAATCGCGTTCGCCTCGGCGTCGAGGCTGAATTTCTCCAGCACGCGCGCACGCGCCCGCTCGCCCATCGCAACAGCCGCCGCCGGATCGCGCATTAGCGGCTCCAATGCAGCAACGAGCGCCTCAGTATCTCCCGGCGGCGTCAGCATGCCCGTCACGCCGTCCTCGACCACGAACTCCGCTGCGCCTGCCCGCGCCGCCACCAGCGCCGCGCCTGCCGCCATCGCCTCGATCAGCGTCAGGCCAAAGCCTTCATTGCGCGAGGTGAAGGCGTAGATTGTCAGCCGCTGATACCAGCGCTGCACTTCCTCGATTTCGAGTTCGCCCGTGATGACGATGCGCGATTGCAGCCCGGCCGCCTCGATCTGCCGTTTCAAGCCGTCGGCAAAACCCTGCTGCTCCGGCACGACCGCGCCGACGATGACAGCGGTGAAATCGGGATAGCGCGGCAACAGCCGGCACATCGCCTCGACAAAGACGTCCGTGCCTTTTTGCGCGCGCACGCGGCCGAAGCAACCGATGGCGTAGCGTCCAGGCAGTTTCGCTTCGGCAAACGCCGATGCGCGGTCGGCCGGCGGCGCATAGCGCATCGTATCGACGCCGTGCATCACGACCGTTGCGTTGCGCTTGAGGAACGAGGCCGACAGTTCGGAGGTTGCGATCACGGCATCCATCTGCCGGATCAGCCAGCGCGTCAGCCAGGTGTGATGTCGCTGCGCCGCCGACGTGAAGACCAGTTTCAGCGGCCAGCCGAGCGAACGCAGCAAGACGCCGACGATCATCTCGTCGTTGCGCCGCGCGTGCCAGATCAGCGGCGAGCGGCGCCGCCATAATTTCAAAAGATCCGCAAAACCCATCCGCGCGATGCCGTCGGGCGCGTGCGGTCCGAGCCATGCCGCCCGATACATCTGCGCAAGTTTTGGCGCCACCATCCGGTTGGTCGCCGTGACGCCCGAATAGCGCCTGTGCAGATTCGGCACGATCAGTTGCAGATCACTGGCCAAGTTGTTCTCGATCGGCACGTCCGGCTCCGTTTCGGCCAGTTCCTATACGCAACATTAAGCATAGTGGCCAGTTCGCCGGCGCCGAAACCCACTCTTCACCGCAGCCCCGTTAGCATCGTCCCAACAAATCGGGAGAGGTGGCCTATGACCGTGCTCGTCACCGGTGGCGCCGGCTATATCGGAAGTCATACGGTTCATGCGCTGGTGGATGCCGGCGAAAGCGTTGTCGTGATCGACAACCTGTCCACGGGATTTTCCTCACTTTTGCCCCGCCCCGTGCCGCTGTTCATCGGCGACGCCGGCGACGAAAACCTCGTCGAGGGCGTGATCGCCCAGCACCGCGTCGAGAGCATCATTCATTTCGCGGGCTCCGTTGTGGTGCCGGATTCGATGCGCGATCCGCTCGGCTATTACCGCAACAACACCATGACGACCCGGAGCCTCTTGAATTCAGCGGTGAAGGGCGGTGTTAGCCGCTTCATCTTTTCGTCAACGGCTGCCGTCTACGGCAATCCGGACCAGGTGCCGGTGCCCGAACACGCGCCGACGCGACCGATGTCGCCTTATGGCTCCTCAAAGCTGATGACCGAAATCATGCTGCATGACGTCGCCAGTGCGCACGATATGAAGTATGTCGTGCTGCGTTATTTCAACGTCGCCGGCGCCGATCCGAACGGCCGCTGCGGCCTCTCGACCGTCGGCGCGACGCATCTGCTCAAGATTGCGGTCGAAGCCGCCACCGGGCAGCGCGCCAAGGTGGACGTGTACGGAACCGACTACCCGACGCCGGACGGAAGCTGCATCCGCGATTTCATCCATGTCAGCGATCTCGCGGAGGCTCATCGCGCCGCGCTGTCATATCTGCGAGGCGGCGGAAGCTCGATCACGCTGAACTGCGGCTACGGCCGCGGCTACTCGGTGCTGGAAACCATCGAGGCCGTGCGCCGCGTCTCGATGCGCAATTTCGCGGTCCAATATGCCCCGCGCCGGCCCGGCGACATCATGGCCATGGTCGCCGATACCAGCCGCATTCGTTCCGTGCTGGATTGGACGCCGCAATACGACAATCTCGAAACCATCGCCGGCCACGCGCTGACTTGGGAAAAGAAACTGTTCAGCGAACGCGGCGGCCTTCCGCAGCACGCGGAATCGGCTTGAAATCAAGCGCTTATTTGGCTTGAAAAAGCCCCTCTAAGCAGGCAAGGAGGCATCGCAGCAGCCCTGACGCGCCGGGCTATCCAGGCGCCGTCAATGGAACGCGGATGACCGAACTTCCAAGCAAACCGACAAGAAAAATCACCGACGATCCCTATGGCGCAGCGATCCTGATTCGCCGCCTCGTCATGGAACAGGGGGTCGTCTACTGGCGGCGCTATTTGCTGGCGTTCGCGCTGATGGGCCTCGCGGCCGGAGCTACCGCCGGTTCGGCCTACATCCTCGGCCAGGTAATCAACCAGGCCTATGTCGACAAGAACGTACTCGGCATCGCGCTGCTGTCGGGCGTCACGGTGATCCTGCTGTTCATCAAGGGCGTGGCGACCTACGGCCATTCCGTGATCCTGTCGAAGATTGGCAACGCCATCCTCGCCAACAACCAGCGGCGGCTGTTCGCCAAGCTGATGAACGAAAGCATCGGATTCTATTCCGAGCGGCACTCGTCCGAATTTTTGGCGCGCCTGACATCGGGCGCCCGCTCGATCACCGAGGTGATGGAGCTCCTGATCAATGCCGTGGGGCGCGACGTTCTCCTGCTGATCTCGCTCGTCGCCGTGATGGTCGCGCAGGATCCCATCCTGTCGCTGATCGGCCTTCTGGTGGTGCCGCCGGCGATGCTGTTCCTGCGCAAGCTGGTGAAGCGCATCAAGGGGCTCGCGCACCACCAATTCACCGGCAGCGCCGACATCATGGAGACCATGCAGGAAGCGCTGCAGGGCATCCGCACCGTGAAGGCGTTCACGTTGGAACAAGCCATGCAGCGCCAGATCGACGAGAACATCGCGATCGTCGAGCGT
Organism: Bradyrhizobium sp. 157; assembly: GCF_023073815.1. Classification (NCBI taxonomy): domain Bacteria; kingdom Pseudomonadati; phylum Pseudomonadota; class Alphaproteobacteria; order Hyphomicrobiales; family Nitrobacteraceae; genus Bradyrhizobium; species Bradyrhizobium sp. 157. The sequence goes on from NZ_JADPKF010000120.1 coordinate 186,828, forward strand.
AACTCCAACAAAATGGCGCGGGTGTCCAACCGCGCCAATCCGCTGATGGAAATGCTCGGCGGCTTTGCAGTAGCCGGGTGCCTGCTCTATGGCGGCTACAGCGTGGTCGCGCTCGGCGCCACACCCGGCCAGTTCTTTTCCTTCATGACGGCGTTTTTGCTGGCGACCGAACCGGCCAAGCGGCTGTCGCGGCTCAACATCGACCTCAACAGCAAGCTCGTCGGTGCCAGGATGCTTCTGGAGATCGTCGACAGCCCGGCGAGCGAGCCGCCCGACAACGACAAGCCTGCGCTGAAACTCTCCGATGCGCGCGTCGAGTTTCGCGACGTCACCTTCTCCTACCGGCCGAATGAGCCGGTGCTGCGACGCGTGAGCTTTGTCGCCGAACCCGGCAAGACCACCGCGCTGGTCGGCCCTTCCGGCGGCGGCAAGTCCACCGTGCTGGCGCTGTTGCTGAGGCTCTATGAGGTCGACAGCGGCGAAATCCTGATCGATGGCCAGGCGATCTCCGGTGTATCGCGACAATCGCTGCGGCGACAGACCGCATACGTCGGGCAGGACGTCTACCTGTTCCGCGACACGATCGGCGCCAACATCGCCTTCGGCAAGGAAGGCGCCAGCCAGGACGAGATCGTGGCGGCGGCGAAAGCCGCCTGCGCGCACGATTTCATCATGGGCTTTCCGCTCGGCTACGACACCCCGGTCGGCGAGCACGGGACGCAGCTATCCGGCGGCCAGCGCCAGCGCATCGCAGTTGCCCGGGCGCTGATCAAGAACGCGCCGATCATCCTGCTCGACGAGGCCACCGCGGCGCTCGATTCCGAATCCGAGAAAGCCGTGCAGGAGGCGATCGAGCACCTCTGCCAGAACCGCACCACCATCGTGATCGCCCACCGCCTGCACACCATCATGCATGCCGATGCCATCCTGGTGGTTGAGGCCGGCGAGATCGTCGAGCGTGGCCAGCATGACGATTTGCTGCGCCGCGGCGGGCGCTATGCCTCGTTCTTCCGCCTGCAGCAGCGTGAAGCCGGTCCGCCCAGTCTGGCGCCGGTCAGCGCAACCGCGTAAAAGCTAGAGCATGATCCGGAAAAGTGGGCACCGGTTTTCCGAAAAGATCATGCTCAACTAGAAGACTCCGGATTTCCACCGTAACCCGAGACCCTTTTCATGACCGCAGCCTCCTACGTCATATCAGCAGCCCCGCAGCCCGCGCTTCCTGTCGTCGGTGAGACCGGCACCTATCCGGTCCGCCGCATCTGGTGCGTCGGGCGCAACTATCTCGAGCACATCAGAGAGATGGGCAATGACGAGCGCGCGCCACCGTTCTTCTTCGCCAAACACGCCGACATGCTGGTGCCCGACGGCGCCACGATCCCCTATCCGCCGCTGACCAAGGACCTGCATCACGAGGTCGAACTGGTCGTCGCGATGAAGAGCGGTGGCCTCAATATCCCGGCCGACAAGGCGCTCGACCATGTCTACGGCTACGCGGTCGGCATCGATCTCACCCGCCGCGACCTGCAGATCGCCTCGCGCAAGAAGGAGCGGCCGTGGGAAGTCGGAAAGTCCTTCGACTATTCCGCGCCCTGCTCCGCGATCCAGCCCGCATCCAAGATCGGCCATCCCGCCAAGGGCAAGATCTGGCTGACGGTCAACGGCAAGGAAACGCAGAAGGGCGACCTCACCGAACTGATCTGGAGCGTGCCCGAAATCATCTGGCAGCTTTCGCAGCAGGTGAAACTTGCCGCCGGCGACATCATCATGACCGGCACGCCGGCCGGAGTCTCGCAGCTCAATCCCGGCGACAAGATCGAGTGCGGCGTCGACGGCGTCGGCACGCTGAAAGTGAATATCGGCAAGCCGGAATAGGCCGGCGATGTTTTCAACGACAACAAGCCCCGGAACATCCGGGGCTTTTTTGTTGGAGGTAGGCCTGCTCAGTGCGGGATCGCCGCGGCCAGTCGCACGCGCACGCTTTCGATCGACAAGGGGCTGGCCACCGCCACGACAACCGCGAGCCATAACCCGCATTCAACGAAGAAACGGATTGCCCCTTCCAGCGGGATCGCCGGCCTGATCACCGCTCCCAGCGCCCAACCGGCCAATGTCACCGCGGTCATCACCGCCGCCAGAAAACACACATGCCGTAGCGGGTGCTGCAACGTGTCCCGCAGGATGATCCGCCCCAGCACGCCGAACTGGACCAACAGCTCGCTGGCTACGACGGCAATGGCCGCGCCAAGCAGGCCTATCGAGGGAATCAGGATCGCCGACAGGACCAGGAAAATGACGAGCTGCAGTGCTTTGGTCCGCACCAGCAGATCGCCTCGATTGCTGTAATTGGCGTAACCCAGCGCGAGGATCGAGGGTGCGGCGGCGGCGGTGCCGACCAGCAACGTCACCGTAAGCACCGGATCGTAGGGAACGACACCGTGGGTCCAGAGCGCGAAGAAATCCTGCCAGAACGGCAATAGGCCGGAGACGACGACGCCCGCCAGCAGCGTCACCAGCACCGATCCGCGGGCATATAGGCTCTGCAGCCGGCGCGCATCGCCGACGGCATGATCGTGACCAAGCTCCGCGGCCAGAGGAAGCGTCGTCTGAACGCAGAGGACACGAATTAATCCTGCGACCACGCGGGTAAGCCCCCACTGCGCGACAGCCACGCGATCGGACACGAACGCACTGACCAGCAGAACCGGTAGATTGAGCAGCGCCAGATCGGTAGCGCCCGCCACCGCAAACGGCACAGCCTTGCGAAGCTGTCCGAGGATCCAGCGCCATGAAGGCATTGCATGCGCCGCGCGCAGAAACGGAAACTGCCGCGGAGCATCGATCGCCAAGAGCCAGATCGCGGCAACCACCTGTGCGGCTGCGAAAGCAAGGGTAACGGCCAGCAGGCTTCCGGTCGCGACAATGGCGACGAGCTGACCGAGCTGCCCGACGAGAACGGCGGCATTCTGCACCTTCACCGCGCGTCCATAGAGCCCTCGCGCGCGGTACAGCGCGGTAACGAGGTTGGACGGCACCGTCCACAGCATTCCGGCAGCCATGACGACGAACGCCGTATCGAAATGTGAAACCGCGCCGAATCCGAATGCCGCAGAGGGAGCCAGCAACATCGCCCCCATGAGCAGCGGCAACGTCAACGCCGCAATCAGCCCGAGGTAAATCCGCAGCATCGCGGCGTAGAAGCGAGCGGTGCGGCCGTCGCAGTCGGCGCCCGATTTGAATTGAAGAAACCGGTTGATCGCGCGGAATTGCAGGCCTGCATCCGCAATGAAAGCAAGATTCCCGATGGCAAAGATCGCAAGCCACGCTGCCAGCGTATCGCCCGTCCAGTAATGCAGGAAGACCGGAATGAGAGCGACCTGCTGGGTAACCCCCAAAACCATCTGGAACAGATTGGCAGACCACCCGGCAAACAGCCGCCCTGCCCGACCGGGCGCCGGAGGATTCGACGGAGCCTTGGCTTTGCCAGGTACGTCAACGGGCTCATCGATCAAGGGTGAAAACCTCTCGGGGCATCGTGAGCGAGCTATCAGCCCGAGGACGGGATGTCGAGGGTTCACCCCGCAAAGCGTTCGCGCCGCCGCAGCCTGGCGGAGATCGGCCGTTGATTCCTGCTGCGGAAACCGCCAATTTGCGCACCTTCGAAGCAGGGGCCAGCGCCCCGGCAAGCACCAAAGTGAAACAGTGACAGCAGATTACATTCCCTTCAACCTGCCCCATGCCACCGGTAAGGAGACGATCTATGCGGCCGAGGCGCAGCGCAGCTATCATCTCTCCGGCGACGGAGCGTTCACGAAGCGCTGTCATCGATGGATCGAGGAACGAACCGGCTGCGCCAGGGCGCTGCTGACCCATTCCTGCACCTCCGCGCTGGACATGGCCGCGATGCTTTTGGACATCGAAAGCGGCGACGAAGTGATCCTGCCCTCCTACACCTTCGTATCGACCGCCAACGCATTTGTGTTGCGCGGCGCGGTGCCGGTGTTCGTCGACATCAGAGAAGACACGCTCAACCTCGACGAACGGCTGATCGAGGATGCGATCACAACACGGACACGCGCGATCGTGCCGGTGCACTATGCCGGCGTCTCCTGCGAGATGGATGCGATTGCGGCGATCGCCCGGCGTCATAGCCTGAGAATCGTCGAAGACGCCGCGCAGGGCATCATGGCCGGCTACAAGAACCGGGCGCTCGGTGCGATCGGCGATCTCGGCAGCTTCAGTTTTCATGAGACCAAAAACATCATCTCCGGCGAAGGCGGCAGCCTCCTGGTGCGGGATGAGGAGCTGGCGCAGCGCGCCGAGATCATTCGCGAGAAGGGAACCGATCGCGGCCGGTTTTTCCGTGGCGAGGTCGACAAATACACCTGGCAGGACGTCGGCTCGTCGTTCCTGCCGAGCGAACTCATCGCGGCATTCCTGTGGGCACAGCTCGAGGAGGCGGAGCGCATCACGCGCGAACGGATGGACGTCTGGAATCGCTATCACCAAATGCTCGAACAGCTCGAACGGCAAGGCTTGCTGCGCCGGCCGATCGTGCCGGCGGATTGTCAGCACAACGGGCACATGTACTACGTCCTGCTTGCGCCCGAAATCGATCGCCAGCCTGTACTAGACGGACTGAAACAAAGCGGGATCGGCGCGGTATTTCACTACGTCCCGCTGCATTCATCGCCGGCCGGCCGGCGCTATGGACGCGCGCATGGTGAGCTAGCATTGACGACCTCGCTATCACTACGGCTCATCAGGTTGCCGATGTGGTGTGGCTTGAGTGAAGATCAGCAACAGCGGGTCTGTGACGTGCTGACGTCGCTTCTGAAAAATTAGACTGAAACGAATCAGAGGCCCGCCCGATTCGCGGTTCTTCGGCGGATGCCGCGCTCGGAACGACCCGTGGACCGCATTTCTCCTATTTCTTCAGCCTGCGAGGCGCGCTTCTGACACTGGTCCACCGTGCCGCTTCGGGCTGGATGGCCGCCTGCGCTTTCCTGGGCGCGCTGATGCTGCAATCGCGGGGGGTGGTCATTCCCAACCAACTGGCGGCCGGCCGTGGCTTTGGCGGGAGGTGGGGCGCCGAAACGGCCTTGGCGGCCGCCTTGCCCTCAGCCGTCCTGATGAGGCGATTACCGGCGATGCGGCCGCGACGGGCTTGGGCGACATCCCGCTCTTCCTGTTCGGATGATCCATAGTCCCCGTTTCAAGGGAACTGGCATAATGCGCTTTTAGCTGCCGCGCGCCCCCGGCAGTCTGGCTCAACTGCCCTGGCGAAGTCGCTCTTGGCCGCCGCAGTCCTATTCTAGCTCGGGCACTGCCCATTCCAGCGAAACAGACAGGCGCGACAAGGCCTTTCGCAGATGTCGGGCCAGTTCCGTTGAACCAGGGACGGGGCTGTTCGTGCCAGCATTGTGATGATAAATCACCGGCCCACCGCCTATATCGATCAGCGCATCAGTAAGCGCACAGACTGGAGGTTCTGGAAGTGGCGCAGCGAATTTCAGGCGCTTACCGGCTGATTACGATGCCATCGATCTACAAGGGGTTGATGTTTTCGCTGGGTGCAGATCGGGCGATATCGCGCTATGTCGACGAAGTCTTGCAGCCAAAGGCCGGCATGAAGGTGCTGGACGTCGGCTGTGGCCCCGCAAGTGTCCTCGCCTACCTACCTTCGGTCGACTACACCGGCATCGATCTGAACGAAAAGCATATCGCTTATGCGCGAGAAGTGTACGGCGACCGTGGCCGCTTCATCGTCGGAAATGTCGCCCATGATGTGAAGCAGGAAGAACGTGCGTTCGACTTGATAAATGTCTCGGGAGTTCTTCACCACCTTGGTGATGACGAAGCGTCCACTCTTTTCAGGTCTTTGAAGCGTCTCCTGAAGGACAACGGAAAGCTCGTCACGCTGGACCCCGTTTGGCTTTCAGGACAGCGCACGGTAGCGAGGCTCTTCAATTGGCTGGATTCGGGAATGAATATCAGAACCCCAGAGGATTACCTTGGATTGTTGAACGGCTTGGGCTTTGATGTTCAAACCCGCGTTTTTAGCGACCTGCTCCGGATTCCATACGACCATGTCGTCATGATCGCCCGAAACGGCCGCCCGGCTGGAGTTGCAGATTGACTGATAGAACGGCCGGCGACATTTTCTGCGATCAAGCACGATGGTCGAGACCCTTTTCGAACAACCCGCACCAGTCTCGATGAGCTATCATTTGCGCATTTGCATCATCCAGTCCTGCTATATCCCGTGGAAGGGTTTCTTCGATCTAGTCGGCCGCTGCGACGAGTATGTCATTTACGACAGTGCGCAATATGTGAAGCGGCACTGGCACAACCGCAACCGGATCAAGACCGCCAACGGCGTACAGTGGCTCACCATTCCGGTGAAGGCCAAGGGCCGGTTTGATCAGTCGATCGACCAAGTAGAAATCGAAAAGCCGTGGGCAGACAAGCATTGGCGGGCGATCGAACTCGCCTATAAGCGCGCCCCCTTCTTCGAGCAGTTCGCGCCGACCGTAATGGGCTGGTACGAGCGCGCGGATAAGCTTGCTCGGTTGAGTGACGTCAATGCCGTGTTCCTTGCGGGCATCGCCGGGCTGCTTGAAATTAAGACTCGGATCGTGAGCGATGCGGCCTACCCCGCACAAGGCGAGAAGACGGAACGTCTTCTTGCGATATGCCAGGCCGCCGGAGCCGATCGCTATCTCAGCGGCCCCTCGGCCAAGGACTATTTCGATGAAGCGCTGTTCGCGTCAGCCGGTATCACGCCGGAATGGATGAGCTACGACGGCTACCCGGAATATACGCAGCTCCATGGCGGCTTTGAGCACGCAGTTACGATACTCGACTTGCTGTTCCACACTGGCCCCGCGGCGCCGCGCTATGCATTAACGTCCTAAACAACCGAGATTTTGCGAACCCACGTTCATTGACCGCTTCCCCGACCCCACAGATTCCCGTATCACTGTCGGCTTGAGGGGTATCGCGATGCAGCAAATCGTCTTGTTTGGCAACGGAGAGATCGCCGAGCTTGCCGATTTCTATTTCACCCATGACAGCGAATATGATGTTGCCGGCTTTACGGTTGACGAAGCCTTTATTAAGGATACGAAATTTCGCGGGCGTCCGGTCATTCCCTTCGAGCGGCTGGCGGAGACCTTCCCGCCGCAAGAATTCGGCCTGTTCGTCGCCGTCAGCTATTCTGGAATCAACGATTTGCGTGCCGCCAAGGTCGCCGCCGGGCGTGAAGCCGGATATCGGCTCGTGTCCTATGTGAGTAGCCGGGCCACCGTATTTGCCGGCCTGCAGATCAAGGAGAACTGCTTCATTCTCGAAGACAATACAATTCAGCCCTTCGCGCAAATCGGAGCAAACGTCACGCTGTGGAGCGGCAACCATATCGGCCACCACTCGATCATTGAGGACGATGTCTTTGTTGCCTCTCATGTTGTGGTTTCCGGCGGCGTTAGGGTGGGTCAGGGCAGCTTCGTCGGTGTCAACGCGACGTTCCGTGACCACGTCACCGTCGGAAAAAAATGCGTGATCGGCGCCGGCGCCCTGGTGCTCGAGGACCAGCCCGATTTTTCCGTCATAGCGCCACGCGGCACCGAGCGCTCGCCCGTGCCCAGCACGCGCCTGCGCCGTATATGAAAGATCCGCTGATGCGGTGGAGAAAACTCGGACGGATTTTCGTTGCGAAAGGACATTCGGAGTGGGTGCACAGCCACGGCATTGTCCCGATCGCACGAACATTGGGCGATTATCGCTACCGGATCTATTTCAGCCCGCGCGATCAGCAAAACCGCTCGAATGTCAGTTGGCTTGACATCGACATTCGCGATCCGACCCGGATCTTGCGATCCTCGGAGCGGCCGCTGCTGCTGCCTGGGCCGCTCGGCGGCTTCGATGACAACGGCGCAATGGGATGCTGGATCGTCGACCACGGCGGTGTCGAGCGCCTTTATTACCAGGGATGGACTCGTGGCGTCAGCGTCAGCTTCTATGTCGCTATCGGCATTGTCGAGCGTCCCAGCGGCGATCCGGATCGTCCATTCGAGCGGATCAGTGACGGACCTATCCTCGACCGCTGCATGCAAGAGCCGGTCTTCATCGCAGATCCCGCCGTCCTGATTGAAAATGGACGGTGGCGAATGTGGTACCAGTCCGGGCGGCCATGGCGGCGGTCTGACGAAAAGGCGCTTCCATCATACGACATTCGTTATGCCGAATCGGCGGACGGCATCCGCTGGAATCTCGCCGGCGTTCAGTCGATGACGTTCGAGCATCCCGGCGAAGTCGCGATCGCGCGCTTCTGTCCGTTGCGGGAAAACGACGGAAGCTACAGGGCCTGGTACTCGTATCGCGCCGACGATTGGGGATATCGCATCGGCATGGCGACCTCGGATGATGGAATTAGCTGGAAGCGCCGGGACGACGAGGCCGGAGTCGAGCGCGATCCGGACAGCTGGGAAGGCCCGATGATCTGCTACCCCTTCGTGTTCGACACCGAGATCGGACGGATGATGCTGTATAATGGCGGGCGTTACGGCGACGCCGGCTTCGGCATTGCAGCGCTGGAGCGCGACTAGTCTCAGGTGTGTCGCACAATCATCGTGAATTCGTACAGACCGTAATCCTGCAACAGCGCAACCGATCGGCCGTAGCGGCGCGTGCAGTAGGTCAGCATCTCGCCGGGGTCGGCATAATACAAATCACCCCGCCGCCGATCTAGGTCGCTCGACAGGCTGAGCACATTGAAGGCAAACCCGAGGCGGCCCGCTCGCGCGAGGATATTCATGGTGTCATGGACGTAGCGAACCCAAGTCTGGAGCGGGACGTCACCTTTGACGTTGAAGATTCCGCTTGCTATCGCAAAATCCGCCGTCTCCGTCGGTTCAGATCCGACCCGCCACCGGCAGTTCGGGGTACTACCATAAAGCCGGTTCGCTTCGGCAATCATGTCGGGTGCCACGTCATAACCAACGAAGGCGCCCCGGTGTCCTTCCGCACGGAGAAAGCGCAGGAAGTCGCCGAAGCCGCAGCCGAGATCGAGGACGGAAGCCTCCCGTTCGCCGCCGATCAGACGAAGGAACTGCCGATGGCGCGTCGCGTGCGAGCCCGCGCTGTTCCAATCGACGCCCTGCGGGGTCGCTCCGAACGTTGCAAGCTTGGACGAATAGTAGGCAGCAACCGTGCTTCTGATCGAGTTCGCGTCGCTCATCGTTCGCCCGACGTCATTTCGATCGCTTTACGAACAGGCCCTCTCCCCAAGCAGGAAAGGTCGAGCTCTCGTCATAGAGCGTGTGATAGACAGCATGCTTCTTGTCAAATCCCTCGTGGGCCAGAAACTTGACCAGATCGCCCTCCAGGGCGCCATCCTCGTACATTTCCACGACGTTCACCTCCGACACGATTACATCGACCCAAGCGAGCAGCTGCTTGGCGCCCCGGAACGCCAGAAGTTCGGCCCCCTGAATGTCGATGTTGAGGAAATTGTAGTCGCCAAACGCGATCTGGTTTTCCTCAAAAAGGGCATCGAGAGTAATCGCCGGAACCCGAATCGTTTTTGCGGTGTGAAGCGTCTTCACGATTTCCTTGAACCGTTTCATCGGGAGAATGCTGGCAGGCTCGGTGCTTCCCGAGCGGCTCGTGTGGATATGAAAATCTACGGTCCCGCGCTTGTCGCAAATCGCGTAGTTGAAGATTCTGATGCGCCGATCACCCCCGAACTTTGAAAGTAAAAGCTGGTAGCGCTCGGGATTTGCTTCGATGAGAATGATGCTCTTGAAACCATAGCTGAAATATTGCGGCACTTCCTGCCCAGCATCGGCGCCGACATGCACGATGCCGGCTTTCGCGAAGCGGTGAACATCCTCGTGCTCGAAGATGTTCTTCAGATCATGAAAGTGGTCCTGCTCGGTGATCACCGGCCCGGTTGGCGGCTTCACGTGGCAGCCCCGACCTGCACGGGCTTCGTAGCCTCCGGATTGGGATAATCCGAACTCACGATGATGGGCAGAATCATCCAGCGCCCGTCATTGGTGCGCCACTCGTAATCCACATGCGGATCGACGGGGTCAACGCCATGATGAATTCCGGGCGACATCACCAGCATGTCGCCGGGCTTCATGTACGGATCGACATACTGCTTTTCCGCGCCCGCTGCCGATCGGCCGAAGACGCCGCCGGTCGAATAGTCGCGGCCGAATTCGGATGCCGCAACGAGAGTCTGGATCTGCGCATGCTTGCCGACGGGGTCGATGTGTTCGGCCTGATAGCCGCCGCCCCGCGGATAGTGGTGAATATTGACGCGCGCGATATAGCGCTCGGACGGGATGTTGCCGAGGAACTCTTTCTCTGGGTAGCCTGCGAGAAAATTCTTCATCGCAAAGATGTCCGAGAAGAAGTCGAACTTGTTCTTATTGTGCGGGTACCAGCCGTGATAGTAGAAGGCGTGCATCTTCTGCTTGACGTGCGCCTTGGGATAATTGTCGTGCAGCCGATGATAATCGGGACAGTCATCGTGCAGCGGATGCCAGCTTGCTTCAGACGTCATGCCGGTTTGAAAAGCCGCATCGCGGAGCTGGCGGATCCGGCCGGAATCATAGAACCCTTTGACCACGAACGCTTCCGGCGCATTGATGCGCTCCATGAACTTGCTGGCCCGCGAGTAAACCAATTCGTTGAAATCGTCTCGGGATATTTCTGTAACGCGCATTGGCATATTTCTGATCCTCAACTGCGCTCCTGGCCGGCAACAAATGTTGATTGATGATGGGCGTCAACCGCACCGCCAGCTGAATGGGATTGACCTAGCTTGCGAACCTTCGACTCGGATTGAGCCCGATGGACGCGGCGGACCACCGAATAGGGACGACGCTTTGTCTCGGCTAAAATGTTGGCGATGTAAATGCCGAAAATGCCGAGGATCAGCGTGATCAGACCGCCAAGGAACCAGATCGAAACAATCTGCGACGTGAAGCCGTCCACGCCTATTCCAGCGGCGAAGTAACGACCGACAAAGTAGGCGATGACGGCAAGCGATAGACCGAAGATCGAGATACCGAGGTAGAGGATCAGATAAAGCAACCTCGTCGACGTGGTCGTGAGGAACTTGATCGCCATCTCCGTTCGCATGCGGAACGAGTATGTGGACGGCGAATTGTCGAGCTTGCGGATGACGACGGGAACCTGCCGGTAGCCGGCCAGCTGCATCAGGTGGATCATCATGAATTCGCGGTCGAGATGACGAACGAGCGAACGAACATAGTCGCGCGTCATGAGACGGGCCACCACGTTATTTCGCGGAATCTTCTGATCGCTCAGCGCGTCGATCATTGAGAAGAACAGCTCGCCCGCCACCCGGTCCAGCCATCCGCCTCGCCGGCTTTCCTGAACACCGAACACAACATCGCAGTCGCCCTGCATGAAGCGCTCGTGAAACTCGGTGAGAAGCTCCGGCTCCTCCTCGAGATCGCTGTCGATCAGAAACACGTGATCGCCCGTTGCGTGAGCAAGGCCCGTCATCATGGCCTTGTGATGTCCGAAATTGCGGGCGAGATCCACGACCACCACGCGCGGATCCGCCCCTTGCAGCGCCAGCGCACGAGCAAGGCTGTCGTCCGGTGAACCGTCGTTGACCATTACAAGCTCGATGTCATCAGTGATGAGCTCGGCCGCAGCCAGCGCACGACGGCAAAATTCATCGATCGTCGATGCCGACTGATAGAGGGTCGTCACGATTGACAGTCTCACGCAGCTTCCTTGTCAGATGTCGCGAGCGGCGGGATCTCGTCGGAACTCGCGGACCACGTAGCAAAAAATCCGCTCCCGCGCGCGCCCCACATCATGAATGAGGAACAGACGGCCGCGGCGGATGCCTGATGAATCTGTTCCACGGGCAGTTTAGGCGACCAGGGATAGTCGAATCAAGCGTTCGTCGGGGCAATTGGCCACGTCCGGCGACGCCGGTCTGCTGGAAGGGGGCGCCGGTATTCTTGCTCGCGTTGTTTGTCGTTCTAGTGAAAGATGAAGCCGTCTGCGTTCAGATAGGCGATTTCAGCCTTCGTCGGAGCTACGACGTCAAGATGGTCCCAGCGGATCAGTGCATAGTGCTGCCCGGCCCACTGGAATGCTTGTTGGCTTTGCGCCTCCTGAAGAAGCATCGCCAGTTCGTCACCGACTGCCGGGACCGGCGCTGTCATGCCTACGACGTTCGCGACGTCAAGTCTCAGGTCAGAGGCGAACAAGAACATATCGCCAACGCTCGCCCCGCCTGCCAAAAGCGGCGCAGCATGAAGTCCGACGTAACCGTCGCTGTTCAGGTCCTGCTGGAAGGTGGTTTCAGCTGATTGCAGCACCGTGCTCGATCCCGACATCGCGGAAACGTATGACACGAAGTTGCCGCTGCTGTCGGTGGTCCAGATCGTATACTGATCGTGCGCATTGGCCTTCCAGACGACCTGATAGCCGTTGGAGATCTGCTCACCCGCAATTGGAGACCAGCCGGAAATCTGGCCTTCGACAACCGCCGAGCCGCTATACTTCAGCTGCGGACCGATGCCCGAATTGTAGAGATAGTAGTTGTTGCCGACCTGGGTCAGGCTGGTCAGACCGGCCGACTCGATCGCGTTTCCACTCTGGCTGTTGCCGATGACGCCGTCGCCGTTCAGGTCCTGCTGAAAGGTGGTTTCGGCGTTTTTCAGCACCGAGTTCGATCCCGACATCGCCGAAATGTACGACACAAAGTTGCCGCTGCTGTCGGTGGTCCAGATCGTGTACTGATCGGCCCCGTTGGCCTTCCAGACGACCTGGTAACCACCCGAGATTTGTTCTCCCGCAATCGGTGCCCAGCCCGCGATCTGCCCCACAACCACAGGCGCGCCGCCGTATTGCAGCTGAGGACCTACGCCGGAATTGTAGAAATAGTAGTTGCTTCCCACCTGGGTCAGGCTGGTCATGCCGGCCGACTCGATCACGACGCTCGAAATTCCGATGGTGCCGTCACTGTTCAAGTCCTGCTGGAAGGTGATCTCGGCCGATTTCAGCACGGAGCTCGATCCCGACACCGCCGAAATGTACGACACAAAATTGCCGCTGCTGTCGGCGGTCCAGATCGTGTACTGATCGGCCCCGTTCGCCTTCCAGACGACCTGGTAACCACCCGAGATTTGTTCTCCCGCGATCGGTGCCCAGCCCGCGATCTGCCCCACCACCACGGGCGCGCCGCCGTATTGCAGCTGAGGACCTACGCCGGAATTGTAGAGATAATAGTTGCTTTCAACCTGGGTCAGGCTGGTCATGCCGGCCGACTCGATCACGACGCTCGGAATTCCGATGGTGCCGTCACCGTTCAAGTCCTGCTGGAAGGTGGTCTCGGCCGATTTCAGCACGGAGCTCGATCCCGACATCGCCGAAATGTACGACACAAAATTGCCGCTGCTGTCGGCGGTCCAGATCGTGTACTGATCGGCCCCGTTCGCCTTCCAGACGACCTGGTAACCGCCCGAGATTTCTTCTCCCGCGATCGGTGCCCAGCCCGCGATCTGCCCCACAACCACAGGCGCGCCGCCGTATTTCAACTGCGGGCCTACGCCGGAAGTGTAGAGATAATAGTTGCTTCCAACCTGGGCCAGGCTGGTCACGCCGGCAGATTCGACCACGAGAGGACCAACGATGATCCCGAGCAGATCGGCCGCATTGATCGTAACATTGCCCGCAAGATCGATCGCAAAATCGGCAACCCCGTCCCCGTTGGTATCGCCCTGCAGAGTCGTGAGGCCGGCGGAGCTGTTATAGAAATAGTTGAGTTCGCCGGCCGTGCCGCTGAAGGCGGCGACGGCGATGAACTTGAACTGATCGTAGCTGCCGGTGCTGCTGATAGCATCCAACCCGCTGAGGTCGATGCGATCCGCCCCCGAAACGAAATCGGTGACGCGGTCATGCTGACCATTCGCGGCTGATGTGTCGCCCAGCAGAAATACGAACGTGTCGCCGCTGCTCCCGCCCGTCAGATTGTCGATGCCGGAGCCGCCGATCAGCTTGTCGTTTCCCGCCCCGCCGATCAGCGTATCGCTGCCGCCGCTGCCGGACAGCGTACAGCCGGTGTCGCTTGCCGTCAGCCTGTCGTTGCCGCTGCCGCCAATCGCTTTCTCGATGATTGCGCTGAGCGCGATCCCGATATTGTTGACGAGGCCGCCGACCGACGAGAAGGCGCCGGAGTGCAAATCGATGATCTGGGCCGACGAATAGGCAGAGCAATCGAGCGTGTCGTTTCCGCCACTGTCATAGATCGTCAGCGCCGGCGCCGAAGTGTAGTTGCCGAAATTGAAGACTGGGCCCGCATTGCTGTTGAAGCCGTAGACGGTATCGCCGGTCCTGGTCGAGGTCGCCGCCCCATAGATCGAAGCGATGGCGTAGATATCAGCCATCTGCGGCGTGACCACGTAGCGGTACGAGCTCCCGGAATAATTGTGCTGGCCGAAATACGACATGATCGAATATTGCCAGGTGTCGTTGGCGTAGGTCGCATTGGTCGAATACGACGCGCTGCCGTTGTACGGCCCCTGGTGACCGAGGCCGAGCGCATGGCCGATTTCGTGGATGTAGGTCTGGTAGGCGTAGCTATCGATGCCGGTCTTGCCGTCGTTGGCGCCGCCGTTGGTGGTGACCCAGTCGGTGCTGATGTTGATGATCTGGTAAGAGATCGCGCCGCTCCCCGACCAGCTACCAGTGGCGTAGGCCTGCATCGTACCATCGTGGGTGAACGTGATGTTCGCGGAGCCGGAGGTCTGGACGAAGCTGATGTTGGCAACGTCGGACCACGCCTGCAGCGCCGACAGCGCGAGGAACTGCTCCGCCGAATTCAGGCCGTTGATATTGAAGGTGATGGTGTTGGAAGCCCAGTGATGGGCGATGTTGTTGTTGTATTGCCAAAAGCCGTTGACGAGGTAATTGGCGAGCGTCGCGATCGACGCGACCGGCTTCGCCGCATACACCTCGCCGCTCGACCCGCTGGCGGCATCAACCGCCAGCGGGTAAGGATCGCCGTCATCGCCAAACTCAATGTCGTGCGTCCGATCAGATTGGAGCGCGGCCTCGCCGGCCCCAGGCTCGAACGGCTGGAAAGCCCAGATCTCATCGGAAAGCAGGTCATTCTTCTTCATCGATCAGGCCTGTCGGCAGGTCGTTCGGTTGCGGGAGAATCGCAAAAGCACACGCTAGAATCGCCTTTATTAACGGTTGTTTACTAGCAGGCTTTGTCGCGTGCTTGCTTTACGGTGCATTACGGCGAAAAGCAGAATCCGCGGTCCCACCCCGTAGTCTTGCGGGTCGGATTCCGGCTCTTCGCGCTGGCCGTCTCGCCGATCCAATAAAGGACCTCGCTGCTCCCAACGATTGCCGCCGCCGGGGCGCCGAACAAGCAGTTGGAAATCAGCGCCAGATTTGTTTAAGTCAGGTCGGGCTGCCCCTTCCCACCGCGAAAACCCAAAAAACCAAGGTTTCTCAATGCCTTTCCCACGCGCTTCGCAGGCCCTTTCCCGCTTCACTGTGCTCGATCTAACACGCGTCCGGTCCGGGCCTACCTGCGTGCGGCAACTGGCGGACTGGGGCGCCAACGTCATCAAGATCGACGCACTCCTGGAAGATGGCGGCGGCGAGCAGCCGGGCGGCCCGCGCCATGGCTCGGATTTTCAGAATTTGCACCGCAACAAGCGGGCCATGACGCTGAACCTGAAGGACCCGAAGGGCCTCGAAGTGTTCAAGCGCCTCGCCGCCAAGGCCGACGTAGTGGTCGAAAATTTCCGTCCCGACGTGAAGGCAAAACTCGGCATCGACTACGAGAGCCTGCGCCAGGTCAACCCACACCTGGTTTATGGCAGCATCTCCGGCTTCGGCCAGGATGGCCCCTACCACAAGCGGCCGGGCTTCGATCAGATCGCGCAAGGCATGGGCGGGCTGATGTCGGTCACCGGCGCGCCGGGCCAGGGCCCGATGCGGGTCGGCATCCCCGTCGCCGACCTCACCGCCGGGCTGTTCTGCGCGCTCGGTATCCTCACCGCGCTATTGGAGCGAGACGTTTCCGGCGAGGGTCAGTGGGTGCAGACCTCGCTGTTGCAGGCGCAGATCTTCATGCTGGATTTCCAGGCCTCGCGCTGGCTGATGGAGAAGGAAGTCGCCAAGCAAGCCGGCAACAACCATCCGACCTCGATCCCGACCGGCGTGTTCAAGACCTCCGACGGCTATATCAACATCGCGACCACCGGCGGGCGGATCTGGGAACGCTGCGCGCAGGCGATCGGCGCGCCCGAGCTGATCACCAACCCCGATTACGCCACCGCGCCCGCGCGCTCCAAGAACCGCGACGCGCTAAACGAAGCGATCGGCAAGCTCACCGAAAAGAAATCGACGGAAACCTGGGTCAAGGAATTGAACGAAGCCGGCGTGCCCTGCGGCCCGATCTATTCGATCGACCAGATGTTCGAGGACGCCCAGGTCAAGCACCTCGGTATCGCTCAACACGTGCCGAATGACGAGAACCGCCACATTCAGCTCGTCGGCCAGCCAGTGACGCTGTCGCGCACGCCAAGCAGGATGGCCGCTCGCCCGCCGGAATTCGGCGAGCAGACCGAAGAAGTGCTGGCAGAGTTCGGCTTTGCGAAAGACGAGATCGCGGACCTCAGACAGCGCAAGGTGGTGTAGGCCTCCACCGTCATTGCGAGCGCGACTTGTCCGCCGTAGCTCAACGAGCGAAGCGGAAGCAATCCATTTATCCGCTTGCGGTGAGATGAATTGCTCCGTCGCTTCCGCTCCTCGCAATGACGTCGTGAGGCTTGTGCCCTGCTTCAGAAATCCGTAGGGGGATTGCGGTCCAGCGGCTGACATGCCGCCGCGATTCGCTACACTGCCTTGTCACCAATCCCGTGAAAGGCATTCCATGCGCATCATGATCCTCAATGGCCCGAACCTGAACATGCTCGGCATCCGCGAGCCGCACATCTACGGCTCGACCACGCTCGACGCCATCAAGGCCTCCTGCGAGGAGTTCGCCGCCTTCACCGGCACGCAACTGGCGTTTCACCAGTCCAACCATGAGGGCGAGCTGGTCGACCTGATCCAGTCGGCGCGGACCTCGGCAGACGCCCTCATCATCAATCCCGCCGCCTACTCGTTCACCTCAATTGCGATGTTCGACGCCATGAAGATTTTTGAGGGGCCGATCTATGAGGTGCACATCTCCAACATCCATGCCCGTGACGAGTTGCACCGCCACTCCAAGCTTTCGGCAGCCGTGAAAGGCGTGATCGCAGGCCTCGGCCCCTATGGTTACATCATCGCGATGCAGACCGCACTGCAGGGGGCCGGCCAACTGCCCGCGGCCCTTCCGGCCGCCATGCGCATCGGACCAAAGTAAGGAAGCGCGACATGCAGGGATCCGGCTATCTCGCGATCTGGAGCGATCTGGCGCCGCAGGACGAAACCGACTGGGCGCACTGGATCACGCGCGAACATGCCGCCGAGCGCGTCGGCATCAACGGCTTCCTGGCCTGCCGCATCTTCCGCGCGCTGGGCGCATCGGTGAACCGCTACTTCATCCTCTACGAGCTCGAGGACGAGCGCGTCGTCGGCGGTGCTGATTATCTGGCGCGGCTGAACGCGCCGACGCCGTGGTCGCAACGCATCATGCCCCGGCTCGGCAATTTCGCGCGCGGTGGCGGCCGCGTCGCAGCCTCATCCGGTACCGGCCAAGGCGGCATCATCGCTCCCCTACGCCTCGACACCGCACCCTCCTGGGACGCCGCCACGCTTGTCGCCGAGCTTGCCGGCCTCGACCGCATCATCGCCGCGCGGCTTCTGCTCACCGACATCGCACAGACGTCGATCAAGACCCGTGAGAAAGGCATGCGAAGCAACGACGGCTCCTTCGCCGCTTTGCTGCTGATCGAGGGACTGGACGAGGCCGCCGTCCGCGACGCGCTTCATCATCTCCGCAACACGCTTCCGGTCGAGGATCACGGTGCAATCGACAGTCTGCCGCTCTGCCGGCTGGCGTTCAGCCTGCCGAAGCGGCTCCTGCCGGGTTGAAGAAGGTAACGAAACGAGCTGACGAACTGCGGGCTGATTTGCCGCACGCGCAAGCGCAATTTCATGCAACGGTCTGCGACAAGACAACGCGACGGGCAAATCACTTCTGATTTTCAGAAATCGCGTCAAGCCCAGAATCAAGAAGAATCAGAAATATTTCGCTTAACGTGCAGGGCAAATCATCTGCATAACTCCGTCCGTCTCACGGCAGATGAGGGGCGCTCGCGATCGTCACGAACGTGCGGTGAGATGCGATGGACGTGGAAGGCGCACAAGACGGTGGCGCCTTAAGCGTACGGCGAAGTCGTGTGGTTCTGGCGCCGCGGTGCTGGCGTTAAGTTACGTGGAAGTTTTCCGCGTGGCGACGGTGGCAAGAAAGCCGTTCACCGGGAAGAGCACGAAGTAAGCCGTAAAGCCATTGCGCAGGGAAGGCCGGGATGCTCCCGCTGTACCTGTATGCTCGTGTGCACTTTTGTTTGCGCAAATCGCACACGAGACCGCGGGTGCGGCGCGCACCCGGTCTTCCCTGCGCCCTCTGAAGAAGCGGGCGGGAAGTTGATGGCAAAACTCGCACAGATGATGTGGCGAGATCGCGAACGCACACTCAACTGTCGTCACCCGCGAAGGCGGGTGACCCAGTATCCCAGAGACGCCAGTGATCGAACCGATAAGCCGCAGCGTACTGGATCCCCCGCCTTCGCGGGGGATGACGATCCGTTTCGCGTCGAACGCCTACGCCTTCGCCGGCCGCAATATGCGCGTGACGCTGCCGAACGCCTTGTCGATGACGGGCCAGAACAGCAACACGATCGCCAGCGTTGTGATCGAACCGACCAGGCCGTTCGACCAGAACACCTTCAAATCGCCGCCGGCGCCGATCATCGACAAGCGGAACGCGTCCTCGGCGCGGTTGCCGAGCACCAGCGCCAGCGTGAAGGGCGCGAGCGGAATGCCGATCTTCTTGAAGACGTAACCGACGACGCCAAAGCCCAGCATCAGCCAGATGTCGAAGATCGCATTCTGGATCGCATAGGCGCCGATCGCGCAGGACACCACGATCATCGGTGCGACGGCGGCGAACGGCACCCGCAGGATGGATGCGAAGATCGGCACCGTCGTCAGCACCAGCACGAGGCCGACGACGTTGCCGAGATACATCGACGCGATCAGCCCCCAGACGAAGTCCTTGTGCTCGACGAACAGCAACGGTCCGGGATTGAGCCCCCACACCATCAGCCCGCCGAGCAGGATCGCCGCAGTGCCCGAGCCCGGGATGCCGAGCGCGAGCATCGGCAGCAGTGCTGCCGTGCCGGAGGCGTGCGCGGCCGTCTCGGGAGCGAACACGCCCTCGATGCGGCCCTTGCCAAAACTGTCCTGGTCCTTGGAGAAGCGCTTGGCGAGGTTGTAGCCCATAAAGGACGCGGCAATTGCGCCGCCCGGCGTGATGCCGAGCCAGCAGCCGATGAAGGACGAGCGAAACAGCGTCACCCAGTATTTCGGCAGGTCCTTCCACACCGACAGCACGACGCGCAAGGAGATGCCGGCGGCGTGGCCGCGCAGCGCCAGGCGCTCCTCCATCGTGAGCAGGATCTCGCTGATGCCGAACAGGCCGATCACTGCGACCAGGAAGTTGACGCCGCGCAGCAGCTCGGCCGAGCCGAAGGTCATGCGCAACTGGCCGGACACGGTGTCCATGCCGATGCCCGCGAGCAAGAGACCGAGCGACATCGAAATGACGGTCTTGTGCTTGGCCTCGCGGCCGAGCCCGACAAAGGAGCAGAAGGTGAGCAGATACACCGCGAAGAACTCAGGCGGCCCGAATCTCAGTGCGAACGACGAGATCATCGGCGCCAGGAACGTGATCAGCATCACCGCGACCAACGAGCCGATGAACGACGAAGTGAAGGCCGCAGTCAGCGCTTCCGCCGCCCTGCCCTGCTGCGCCATCGGATAACCGTCGAAGGTGGTCGCGACCGACCAGGCTTCGCCGGGGATGTTGAACAGGATCGAGGTGATGGCGCCGCCGAACAGCGCCCCCCAGTAGATGCAGGACAGCATCACGATCGCCGAGGTCGGGTCCATCGTGAACGTCAGCGGCAAGAGGATCGCCACGCCGTTTGGGCCGCCGAGGCCGGGCAGCACGCCGACAAAGATGCCGAGCACCAGCCCGGTCATCATCAGGAGCAGCGTCTTCCACGTCAGCAGCACGGCAAAACCGTGCATCAAGAGGCCGATGGCTTCCATCAGATGATCCCAAGCATTTCGTCATTGCGAGCGAAGCGAAGCAATCCATGCTGCCGCAGAGGAAGCATGGATTGCTTCGTCGCTTCACTCCTCGCAATGACGGGGCGGGCCATGTCGACGCTACTAGCGGCCGAGCGCCGCTTCGAGCGGGCCCTTTGGCATGATGACGTCGAAGGCCACGTCGAAGGTCACGAACATCGCAGCGGTGAACACGAAGGCGGTGAGCAGCGACTTCCACAATGCGATCTTGCCGACCAGACGCATGAAGCAGGAGATCAAAAGGAAGCTCGCGACATAGAGCCCGAGGAATTGCGTGGCGAGGCAGAACAGAACCGTCGGCACGAACACCGCCATCACGCGGCGAAGCTGCGCTTGCGTCACGAAAGATTCGGAGGCTTCCCGGCGCGACAGGAACGCCGCAACCAGGCCATAGAGGCTGGCGCCACCGAGGATGATCGAGAGATAGAACGGAAAGTAGCCGGACTGCGGGCCGGTGGATTCCCAGCCGGCTCCGGTACGCCAGTTGTCGTACCCGAGCGTCAGCGCCAGCGCGAGAAGCAGAAGACAGGCGACCACGTCGACCACGCGAACGCTGACCACCTGGGGCGAGTCCGCCTCCGGCGCGGTCGGATCCTCGACGACGATTTCGATGTCGGTATTGGACATGAAGACGGTGACCCCCGGTACGACAATCCTAAACGGGGATACGTGCCGACATTGCCGGCGTCAATGTCCAGCGCTGCGCTCCGGGAATGCGCTCGCAAGTGCAGCACGCTCGGGCCGCAGCAGGCCGCGTTCGGTGATCAAGCCCGTCACCAGCCGCGCCGGCGTGACGTCGAAGGCGTAATTGGCAACTGGCGAGCCGTCGGGAACCACGCGCACGGTCTCGACGCGGCCCTCGGCGGTGCGGCCGGTCATGGTCGCCACTTCCTCGGTGCTGCGCTGCTCGATCGGAATCTGCCTGATGCCATCGTCGATGCTGAAGTCGATGGTGGGCGACGGCAGTGCAACATAGAACGGCACGCCATTGTCATGGGCGGCGAGCGCCTTCAGATAGGTGCCGATCTTGTTGCAGACGTCGCCGTTGGCGGCCACCCGGTCGGTGCCGACGATCGCGAGATCGACCATGTGGTGCTGCATCAGATGGCCGCCGGTGTTGTCGGGGATCACCGTGTGCGGCACGCCGTGGTGCCCGAGTTCCCAGGCCGTCAGCGAAGCGCCCTGGTTGCGCGGCCGGGTCTCGTCGACCCAGACATGGACCTTCAGACCGCTATCATGGGAAAGGTAGATCGGCGCCGTGGCCGTGCCCCAGTCCACCGTCGCGAGCCAGCCGGCATTGCAATGGGTCAGGATATTGATCGGCTCGCCTGGCTGCTTCGTTGCCGCGATCTGTTCGATCAGCGCCAGACCATGCCGTCCGATCCCCTGGTTGATCGCGACGTCCTCCTCGGCGATTTCGCCGGCGCGCTGGTAGGCTGCCGCGACGCGTTCCGACGCCGGCAGCGGCCGAAGCAAGCGTGCCATCTCGTCGAGCGCCCATTTCAGGTTGATTGCCGTCGGCCGGGCCGCCAGCAGCATGGCATAGGCGCGATCGAGCGTCGCATCGGAAGCGTCAGTGCGCATGGCGAGCGCCATGCCGTAAGCCGCGGTCGCGCCGATCAGCGGCGCGCCCCGCACCAGCATCGAGCGGATCGCCTCGGTCGCATCCGCGGCGCTTGCGATGCGCGCCACCACGAATTCATGCGGCAATCGCCGCTGGTCGATCGCGCCGACCGTCCAGCCGTCGTGCTCAAGCCAGATGCTGCGAAAATGCCGGCCATCGACCTTCATGTCCTATGCCCTTCGCGTCGTGCACCCGCTGGAATACATCCTCACGATCGTAGCACCCTTCCGGCCACGGCATCGAGCTTGGCGAGCAATTTTGCATCGCGCGCTTCCGGCGCCGTGATCAGCGCGGTGTCGAGCGCCTTGTCCGAGCCGATCGGGCACGGCTCATGCTCGCGCGGGAAATCCCGGGCGAGACGCGCAACCAGCGCCTTGGCCTTGCCGGCATTCGAATTCAGCACGCGAATGATGTCCTGCACGGTGACCGCCTCATGATGAGGATGCCAGCAATCGTAATCGGTGACCATCGCCACGCTGGCGTAACAGATCTCGGCCTCGCGGGCGAGTTTTGCCTCGGGCATGTTGGTCATGCCGATCACCGAATGACCCTGCGCCTTATACATCAGACTCTCGGCGAGGCTGGAAAATTGCGGCCCCTCCATACAGACATAGGTGCCGCCCCGCACCGCCGCGATCCCCTCGGCCTCAGCGGCTGCAGCCAGATGCACGTGCAGCCGCGGCGAAACCGGATGGGCCATCGAGACATGGGCGACGCAACCCTTGCCGAAGAACGAGCTCTCCCGGCGGTAGGTGCAGTCGACGAACTGATCGACCAGCACAAACGTGCCGGGCGGCAGTTCCTCCTTGAAGGAGCCGCAGGCCGAGAGCGAAACCAGGTCGGTGACCCCTGCCCGTTTCAGCACGTCGATATTGGCGCGGTAGTTGATGTCGGAGGGCGAGAGTACATGCCCCTTGCCATGGCGCGGCAGGAACGCGACCGGCAGCCCGGCGATGATACCGCGCATCAGCGGCGCGGACGGCTCGCCCCAGGGGCTCTGAATCGTCTCCTCGTGGACATCCTCCAGCCCCGGCAGGTCGTAGATGCCGGATCCGCCGATGATGCCAAGCACGGCGCGCGTCATGACCTCTCCCAGTCAGCAATTCTAGAGACATGTTCGACTATACTGCGACGCAATATTCAAGCATTGTCCGCGGGCTGCAAGAGGGTTCGAAATGCCGACCACGAAAGACCGGGAAAAACGCCAGTCGATCATCGATGCCTGCCTGCGCATGAATGCGCTCGGCATCAATCAGGGGACGTCAGGCAATATCAGCCTGCGCCATGGCGATGGCATGCTGATCACACCGACCAGCACGCCCTACGAAGCGATGAAGCCAGAGCAAATCGTCTACATGCATCTCGACGGCAACCACGATCCCGGCCATCGGCCGTCGAGCGAATGGCGCTTTCACCGCGACATACTCAAGGCACGCCCGGAGGTGCAGGCGATCGTCCACGCCCATCCGCCCTATTCGACCATGCTGGCGATCATGGGCAAGGAGATTCCGCCGGTGCATTACATGGTCGCCGTCGCCGGCGGCGATACCATCCGCTGTGCGCCATACGCGACGTTCGGCACCCAGGAGCTCTCCGAACACGCCGTACGCGCGCTGGAGGGACGGCTGGCCTGCCTGCTCGAACATCACGGCATGATCGCGATCGGGCCATCGCTGGCAAAGGCGATGTGGCTTGCGGTCGAGGTCGAAACGCTGGCGCGGCAATATCACGGCTGCCTGCAGATCGGCACGCCGCCACTCCTGTCAAAGGAAGAAATCGAGAAGGTCCGCCTCCGCATGGCCGGATACGGCCACGCGGAGGAGTAACGATTGCCATAGCGTTTTCGAGCGAAGTGGACACCGGTTCGCGTGAAGAAAACGCGTCAAAAAAACAACCAAGCCAGTTACTTCGCGACGAAGCCCGCTTCCTTCATCAGCGAGGCATTCAGCTTGTCATCCTCTTCGAGGAATTTCAGCATATCCTTGCCGGTGAGGAAGATCGGCTTGAGCGCCTGCTTCTCCATGTAGTCCTTGTATTCCGGCGTCTGGGTCAGCTTCTGGAACAGATCGACATAGAACCCCTGCTGCTCCGGCGTCACCTTGCCGGGCAGGAACATCGCGCGCAGCATCAGGTACTGCACGTCGAGCCCTTCCTCCTTGCAGGTCGGGATGTCGTTCCAGGATTGCGTCTCTGTCACCTTGGTCTTGTAGGAGATGCGCTCCTTGTCGAACACGCACAGCGCGCGGACCTGACCGGCGCGCCAGACTTCGAGGTTTTCGGACGGGTTATTGACATTGGCTTCGGTGTGCTTGCCGACAAGCTGCGTCGCCGCCTCGCCGCCGGACTTGTAGGGCAGATAGGAGAATTTTGCGCCGGTCTTCTGCTCCATGAACACGGTGAGCACATGGTCCTCGCGCTTGGAGCCGGTGCCGCCCATCTTGAACGGCGAGCTCGCCGCCTTGGCGGCCGAGATGAAATCCTTCACCGTCTTGGGGCCGTCGGCATTGTCCCACAGCACGAACTGGTCGAGCGCGACCACCGACACCGGCGTCAGGTCACGCCAGTTGAACGGGATCTTGGCCGACAGCGGCAGCATGTAGATCAGGGAATAGGCGATCAGCACCTTGTTGGGATCGCCGTCGCTGGATTTCATGTACATCAGCGCCTCGGCGCCGGACGCCCCGCCCTTGAGCGATACAACCACCGGCTGCTTCATCAGGTTGTTCTTTTGGATCGCCGACTGCATCATCCGCGCCATCTGGTCGGAGGCACCGCCGGCGCCGGCCGCGACCACGATTTCGACCGGCTTGGTCGGCTCCCAAGCGGCAAACGCAGGGGTGGTTGCGATCATGGCCGTCAAGGCGGCCGCAGCTTTGAGGATCTGTCCCACGAGTTTCTTCCCTATGTATTTGCAAGACCTGGAAAATCAGATCTGTCTGTTGCCACATCTTGCGAGCGAACCGGTCAGAGTTCAAGCTGCACCGCAATGTGCCGCGCATGACTTTCGCATGAGGTGCAAATCCTTCCCAGTAGGAGGGCCTGCGGCTACGAACAGCCGAATTCAATCTCGCCGCTTTTCCGTTGTGCGGCGGCGAGTGGGCCCGTTTAATGCCCGCTACAAGCAGCATCAGGAGGAGATACTGAATGAGAAGGATTGTGATGACCGCCCTCGTGGGTGCGGCGCTGACCCTCGCGGGGTGCGGACGGGATCCAGGACCGAAAGGGGATACCGGCCCACAGGGACCGGCCGGGCCTCAGGGCGTACAGGGCTTGCAAGGCGTGCCCGGCCCTCAAGGGCAACAGGGTCCCCAAGGGCCACAGGGACCGCAAGGTGTGCCCGGTCCGAAAGGCGATCCCGGGCCGGCTGGCACTTCCATCAGGTCGGTTCAGGCCAGTGGCGAGGTCGGCTGCGATACAAATGAAAACCTGGTGTCGGTGTTCTGTCCGTCCGGCGGTGCCCCCGATGGCGCCAAGTGCGGCAGCGGTCCGGCCGTTGGTCTTTGTCTCAAGAAGTAGCCGCCCTGCTGTGCTACGATCCGACGAATGATGGTCGGCGAAAAAGCATGAAAGCGTTCGCGATTGGTTTTCTCCTGGCTTGTCTTGCCACCGCCGCGGACGCCGGTTCCTCAATAATCGGCGCGGGCTCTCAAACCTGCACGGCTTGGACCAACCGCAAGAAAAATGCGGTGGTCAAAGGAAGCTTTGAATCCTGGCTGGTCGGATTTATCAGCGGCCTGAACATCAGCGGCGAGCGGGACATGGTTGGTGGTGGCGACTTCGACGCGATCATCGCGTGGATGGATCAACGTTGCCTCACCACGCCCTCAGACAGAATAGGTATCGCGGCGCTCGACCTCGGTATGGAATTGGCAAAAAAGGCCGCCAAACCATAGTGGGCGGTTCTGAACGTGGATACCCTATTTGCCCTTCCAGTTCGGCGAGCGCTTGTTGAGGAACGCGTCCATTCCCTCGCGGAAATCCTCGCTCATATAGGCGCGCAGGATCAGGTCCTCGCCCTCGTCACGCGTCAATGTGCGCCGGATGCGGCGCACCGCTTCCTTGGTGACTTCGAGCGTGATCGGCGCATGGCTCGCAACGAGCTTCGCGGTCTCGTCGGCGCGGCGCTGCAACGCTGCGATATCGGGCACGATCTCATTGAGCAGCCCGAGCGCCAGCGCTTCCGGCGCTTCGACCAGCCGAGCCTTGAAGATCAAATCCTTGGTCCGCGCGGGGCCGACCAGCGAAACCAGCCTGGAAATATTGGACATCGACAGGCAATTGCCGAGCGTGCGCGCGATTGGAAAACCCATCCGCGTTGTTTCGGTACCGATGCGGATATCGCAGCACGCCGCGATTCCGGCGCCACCGCCGGTGCAGGCACCGGCGATGGCCGCGATCGTCGGCACCCGGCATGCCTCCAGCGCACCGAGCACGCGATCGATCCGCGCCTCATAGTCGAGCGCGTCCTGCGCGGTCTTGAAGGCGCGGAACTGCGAGATGTCGGTGCCCGATGCAAACGCCTTGTCGCCGGCGCCGGTCAGGATCATCGCCTTGATCGAGCGATCGTTGTTGATGGTCTCGCAGATCGCCGCCATCTGCTCGTACATGGCAAAGGTCAGCGCGTTGCGCGCCTGCGGACGGTTGAATGTCAGCCGGGCGATGCCGTCCTCGACGGAATAGATCAGGTCTTCGGTCGAAGCTACCGGAGCGTTCATCGCAACTCTCTCTATTTTGTTTCGGTCAAACAGGCTCAGGCGACGGCGGCCTTGGGCATCGCCACGACGTCCCGTCCCTTGAGCACTTCCATCGCCGCCAGCACGCCGCCGCCACGATGCGGTACCTTTGCGAGATCGAGACCCATCTCGACACCCGACAGCGTGCCCATCAGCATCAGGTCATTGAAGTGTCCGATATGGCCGATCCGGAACACCTTGCCCTTGATCTTGTTGAGGCCAGTGCCGAGCGACATGTCGAAGTTTTCCAGCACGACCTTACGGAAGTTATCGGCGTCATGCCCTTCCGGCATGACGACGCCAGTCAGCGCGGGCGAATGCGCGCCCTGCTCCTGACATTGCGTTTCCAGGCCCCATACCTTGATGGCCGCGCGCGTGGCGGCGCTGTGGCGCTTGTGGCGGGCGAAGACGTTCTCGAGGCCCTCCTCCTCAAGCATCTTGACGGCTTCGCGCAGCCCGAACAGCAGGTTCGTTGCCGGCGTGTACGGCCAGGTGCCCGCCTTGTTGATGGCGATGACCTCCTGCCAGTCCCAATAGGAACGCATCGCGGGATTGGCCTTCGCCACGGCGAGCGCCTTTTCCGAGATCGCATTGAAGCCGAGACCCGGCGGCAGCATCAGGCCCTTTTGCGATCCGGCGACCGACACGTCGATGCCCCATGCGTCGTGCTCATATTCGAGCGAGCCAAGGCCAGAGATGGTGTCGACCATCAGCAGCGCGGGATGGTTGACGCGGTCGAGAATCTTGCGAACGTCCTGCAGATGGGTGACGCAACCGGTCGAGGTTTCGTTGTGAACCACGCACACGGCCTTGATCTTGTGCGCCTTGTCGGCCGACAGTCGCGCCTCGATCTGCTCGAGGTCGGCGCCGTGGCGCCAGTCGCCGGGAATGAAATCCACGTCGAGCTTGAACTTGTCGGCGATGCCGTGCCACAGCACGGCGAACTGCCCGGTTTCCGCCATCAGCACCTTGTCGCCCGGTTGCAGCGTATTGACGAGCGCCGCTTCCCACGCGCCGGTACCTGACGAGGGGTAAATGATCACCGGCTGCTTGGTGCGAAACACCCGCTGCATGGCCGCCAGCACGGCATGACCAATCTCGGCGAACTCGGGACCCCGATGGTCCATGGTCGGCATATCCATGGCGCGCAGCACCCGGTCCGGCACGTTGGTCGGTCCCGGAATCTGCAGAAAATGCCTTCCAGTATGCAGGGTCATTGGCGTCCTTCCCGGTCTAGCCTAGGCGTTTCGAGGCGCTCGAATATCACCATTTGGCGGGCTTGTCGCCCGCCGGACGCAGCACGTCAATGCATAAGGAGCAGGCTGGAGCAGCGCCCTCGGGCAGGCGGCAGCGGCCAGCTAGCTGCCGACGACCTTGAGATGCGCCGGGGAATTGCCTTGCGGGCGCTCCTCCAGATACTTCATCGCGGCATCGACACCGCCGGCCCGGTACGGAATGCCGGCGACTGACAATCCCATCTCCACGCCCGTCAGCGCAGCGAGCAAGGTCAGTTCGTTGCATTCGCCGAGATGACCGATACGGAATACCTTGCCTGCCACCTTCGACAGTCCGGAGCCGAGCGACATATTGAAGTTGTCGAGCACCACCTTGCGGAACTGATCCGCGTCATGCCCCGGCGGCATCAGCACGGCGGTAAGCACCGGGGAAAAGTCCTTTGGCTCCTCGCAAAGCACCTCCAGTCCCCAGTGATTGACGGCGGCACGCGTAGCAGCGGCGAGCCGCTGATGGCGCGCGAAGACCTTGTCGAGCCCCTCCTCAAGCAACATCGCAATGGCCTCGCGCAGGCCGTAGAGCAGGTTGGTCGCCGGGGTATAGGGAAAGAAGCCATTCACATTCGGCTTCAGCATTTCCTCCCAATCCCAATACGACCGCGGCATTTTGTTGGTCTTGGCTGCAGCGCGGGCCTTGTCCGAGATCGCGTTGAAGCCCAAACCGGGCGGCAACATGAACCCTTTCTGCGAGCAGCTGACGCTGACGTCGACCTTCCATTCGTCGTGCCGGTACTCGACCGATCCCAGCGAGGAGATGGTGTCGACCATCAGCAAGGCCGGATGACCGACCCGGTCCATCGCGGCCCGGATTTCGCCGATCCGGCTGGTCGCACCGGTCGACGTTTCGTTGTGAACGACCATCACCGCCTTGAGCGCATGCGATGTGTCGCGCGCCAACCTTTCTTCGATGACCGCCGGATCTGCGCCACGGCGCCAGTCGCCGGGCAAGAAGTCGACGTCAATTCCCCAGCGTCCCGCCATCTGGCGCCACAGGGTCGCGAAATGGCCGGTCTCCACCATCAGAACCTTGTCGCCGGGCGACAGCGTGTTGACGATGGCGGCTTCCCAGGCCCCTGTCCCCGACGACGGGAAGATCACCACCGGTCCCGAGGTCTGGAAAATCTTCTGGCTGCCCTCCAGCACCGCCCGCCCGAGTTCGGCGAACTGGGCGCTCCGATGATCGATCACGGGCATGTCCATCGCGCGAAGAATCCTGTCCGGGACCGGGCTGGGCCCTGGAATCTGCAGAAAATGCCGTCCTTGCCGCATGACAACCTCCCAAAGCAGCCCGCCTCGATCACAGGCAAGCTATTTTGCATTCATTTTTTGCCTTTTCAATCTAATTGTGGTATTCGATCTAGATCATCGACGCCGCAGATTTCGCAAACTACCGTTATGCAAATGAAATCCACGATTCCCGAAGCCGGGGTGCCGATCACCCAGTCAGCCACCGACAATGGCGCGGACCACCAAGAGGTCTCGCTTCACGGGGAAATCCTGTTGCGGCTTCGCGATTATGTCGTCGAAGGCAACATTCCAGAGGGCGCGCGCGTTCCGGAGCGGCAGCTCTGCGAGATGCTTGGAATCTCCCGAACGCCGCTGCGCGAGGCGCTCAAGGTCCTGGCCGCGGAGGGCTTGATCGAACTCCTGCCCAACCGTGGCGCACGGGTGCGCCAGCTTAGCGAGCGGGATCTGGAGGAACTTTTCGACGTGATGGCGGGCCTGGAAAGCCTCGCCGGACGCCTTGCCTGCGAGGCCATCACGGACGAGGAAATCGCCGCGATCGAGCGGCTGCACTATGAGATGTACGGCCATTACCTCAACAGCGACATGCACGGCTATTTTCAGGTCAACCAGCGCATCCACGAGAGCATCGTTGCCGCCGCACGCAACGAGACTCTGCGCGTGGCCTACGCCAGTTTTGCCGGCCGGATCCGCCGCATCCGCTATTGCGCCAATTTTGCGCGCAAGCGGCAGCGCTGGGGCGAGGCCATGCGCGAGCATGAAGCGATCCTGGATGCGCTGCGGCGCCGCGCCGGAAGCGAGCTGAGCGACATCCTGTTCCAACATTTGCGCAACAAGCGAAGCGCAGCCATTGAACACTTGGCCGCGGCACGGAATGGCACGGCGGCGACGGCTGCGGGCAGCTAGGCTCGCCCATTATGAATTCATAATGTTATTCATCTTAGACAAAGTGCATAATCGCGTTGAGGGGTTGCAACAGCCCTCTCGGGTCACTTTGGATTTGGGATGAAAAGCGCCTCGACCCTCCAGCGACGCCTGCGGTCAAATCTGACCGGCGACGTGTTTTTCGATGCCTTCAACCGGGGCCGCTATGCCACCGATGCCTCGTTCTACCAGATCATGCCGGCGGGCGTCGTGGTGCCCCGCAGCATGGACGAGGCCCTCAGGGCGCTCGCCATTTGCCAGGACGAGGGCCGGATCGTCACCCCGCGCGGCGGCGGCACTTCGCAATGCGGCCAGACGGTCAACGAGGGAATCGTCGTCGACTTTTCGAAGCACCTGAACCGCATCCTCTCGCTAGATGTCGAGAACCGGACCTGCGTGGTCGAGCCGGGCATCGTGCTCGACGACCTCAACCGCCAGCTCAAAAAGCACGGGCTCTGGTTTCCGGTCGACGTCTCCACCGCCTCGCGCGCCACCATCGGCGGCATGGCCGGCAACAACTCCTGCGGCGGCCGTTCGCTGCGCTATGGCACCATGCGCGACAACACGTTGTCGATGGATGCGGCACTGGCCGACGGCACGCTCCTGCATTTCGGCGAGGTGCCGCGGGATCTGGCGCGGGTGAATTCGCCCCAGAGCGGGCTTGCGCTATTTCGGGACATGCTCGATCTCGGCGAGCGCGAGGCCGCCGAGATATCGGAGCGGTTTCCAAAGGTGCAGCGTCGTGTCGGCGGCTACAACCTCGATGCGCTGATGCCGCGCAATGCGCCGAATAACATGGCGCACCTCTTGGTCGGCTCCGAAGGCACGTTGGCCTTCACCACACAGGTCGAGCTGAAGCTATGGCCTGTGATCCGCAACAAGGTGCTCGGCGTCTGCCATTTCGGCAGCTTCTATGACGCGATGGACGCAACCCAGCATCTAGTGAAGCTGCGGCCAATTGCGGTGGAACTGGTTGATCGCACCATGATCGCGCTTGGCCGCGAGATCGCAATGTTCCAGCCGATCATCAGCACGGCCGTGCGCGGCGATCCCGATGCGGTGCTGGTCGTGGAATTCGCCGAGGAGGATCAAGCCGAGAACCTGCATCGCCTGAAGCAGCTTGGCGAACTGATGACCGATCTCGGTTTTGGCTGGGACAAGCCGCAGCGCAAATGGGGCGGTGTGGTCGAAATCACCGAGCCAAGCTTGCAGACCGGCATCGCCGATTTCCGCGCCGCCGGCCTCAACGTGATGATGTCGATGAAGCAGGAGGGCAAGCCGGTCTCCTTCGTCGAGGATTGCGCCGTGCCACTGCCGCACCTCGCCGACTACACCGAGCGGCTCAATGCCATCTTCGCCAAGCACGGCACGCGCGGCACCATGTATGCGCATGCGTCTGAAGGCTGCCTGCACGTGCGGCCCGTCCTCAATTTGAAGCTTGAGAAGGATGTCAAGGCGATGCGCGCCATCGCCGAAGAGACATTCGAGATGGTGCGCGAGTACAAGGGCTCACATTCCGGCGAGCATGGCGACGGCCTGGTTCGCTCCGAATTTCACGAAGCGATGTTTGGCTCGCGCATTGTTGCCGATTTCAGGAAGGTCAAGCAGCGCTTCGACCCGGACAATTTGCTCAATCCCGGCAAGATCGTCGATCCGCCGAAGATGGACGATCGCTCGCTGTTTCGCTATCGGCCGGACTATCGCGTCGCCGAACTAAAGACCGCGCTCGACTGGTCGGCTTATCCCGGCGCCGGCGGCGGCTTTCAGGGTGCGATCGAGATGTGCAACAACAACGGCGCCTGCCGGAAGCTCGAGGGCGGTGTGATGTGCCCGTCCTACCGCGCGACCCGAAATGAGAAGGACGTCACGCGTGGCCGCGCCAATACGCTGCGGCTGGCTATCTCGGGACAGTTGGGTCCTGACGCGCTGGCTTCAGATGAAATGATGGAGACGCTGAAACTCTGCGTGTCCTGCAAGGCCTGCCGGCATGAGTGTCCGACCGGCGTCGACATGGCCAAGATGAAGATCGAGGTGCTGGCCGCACGCGCGGCTAGGCACGGCCTGTCGCTACGCGACCGGCTGGTTGGCTATCTGCCGCATTATGCGGATCTCGCCTCCCGCTTTGCCCCGCTGGCCAACTGGCGCAACAGCAGTCCGCTATTGCGCGCCCTGTTCGAGAAGTTTGCCGGCATCAGCGCGAAGCGCGCCCTGCCCGCATTCCGCCGCGATACTTTCCGCCCCGGTGCCAAAACCTTCGGTCCGGCAGATGGCCGCGAGGTCGTGCTGTTCGCCGACACGTTTAATCGCGCTTACGAGCGGGAAAATCTCGACGCCGCGCTGCGCGTTCTGGTCGAAGCCGGATACCGCGTCCACCTGCCGAGGCCGATGGATCACGCCCGGCCGCTGTGCTGCGGACGGACTTTCCTTTCGGCGGGTCTGGTCGATCAGGCGCGCAACGAATTGAACCGGCTGGTCGCCACCTATGCGCCGTTCGCCGCGCGGAGTGTGCCAATTGTTGGACTGGAGCCGAGCTGCCTCCTGACGCTGCGCGACGAATTGCTCTCGCTACGCTCGGATGATGACGCCAAGAGCGTCAGCACGCACGCACTGCTGTTCGAGGAGTTTTTGGTTCGCGAGGCAGAGGCCGGCCGGCTGAAGCTGCCGCTTGGCGCCATGCCGGCAAAAGCGTTGGTTCATGGCCACTGCCATCAAAAATCATTCGGCGCGTTCAAACCGGTCGAGAAGGCACTTCGCCTCATTCCCGATCTTAGCGTCGAAATCATCGATTCGAGCTGCTGTGGCATGGCCGGCGCCTTCGGTTACGGCGCCGACACCTATCAGGCGTCGATGGAAATGGCCGAACTTTCGCTGCTACCGGCGGTGCGCCGCGCCGATACCGCCACGCTGATCGTTGCCGACGGCACCTCATGCCGACATCAGATCAAGGATGGCACGAACCGTGCACCGCTTCATGTCGCCCGTCTGCTTGCGATGAGCCTCGACAGCGCGCAATCCAACCGTTAATCCCGCCTAATCGCAAAGGAATTCATTTATGGCCGAACTCACCCTCGACGTCGCCCGCAAGATTCTCGATGCTGCGCTTGCCAAAGGCGTCGAGAAGAAACTGAAGCCGCTGGTGATCACCATTCTGGACGCGCGGGGCTGCGTGAAGGTCACGGCGGCGCAGGACGGCACCAGCCTGATGCGGGCCGAGATTGCGCACGGCAAGGCCTACGGCGCGCTCGCGATGGGCATGGGATCGCGGGCGTTGTTTCAGCGCGCGCAGGAGCAGGCCTACTTTGTGAACGCGGTGAACGCACTGGCGCAAGGCCGCCTCGTGCCGGTGCCCGGCGGCGTGCTGATCCAGGGTGATGGCGGCCTACTCGGCGCCGTCGGTGTCAGCGGCGACACCTCTGATAACGACGAGATCTGCGCCGTCGCAGGCATCGAGGCTGCCGGACTGAAGGCCAGCGTGGGCTGATTACCGTCCTGGCCAGGAAGGCTTGCGCTTTTCGCTGAACGCCTTGAGGCCTTCCTTGGCGTCTTCCGTCATCGCCAATAGCGCAATCTGGCTTTCGGTATAGGCGATGCTCTCGTCGAACGACATCGAGGCAATCGCCCGCATCGCATATTTGCCGCGACGGATCGCAGTCGGCGACTTGTCGACTATGCGGCTGACCAGCCATTCGACCTTGGCGTCGAGCTCGGCAGCCGGCACCACGTAGTTCAGGAGCCCGGCGGCCTGCGCCGTGTGTGCGTCGAACGGCTCGCCGGTCAGCGCCCATTCGCTGACCAGCCGCTTCGGCGCAATCGACTGCAGCAGGCTCAGCACCTGCATCGGGAACACGCCGACCTTCACCTCGGGCAGCCCGAAGACTACATGATCGGCGGCAACCGCCATGTCGGTCATGCACAATAAGCCCATGCCGCCCGCCATGCAGACGCCCCCCACCCGCGCGATCGCGGGCTTGGTGGCGTTTTGCGACAGCCGCAGCAGATCGGCGTAATCGACATTCGGTCGCGAATAATCCATCGCGAAGGCAGCGCCGCTGTTCTGCAGATCGGCGCCGGCGCAAAACGCCTTGTCGCCCGCCCCGGTCAGCACGATGACGCGGACGTCCTTGTCGTCATGCGCGTCACGATAGCCGCGGGCGATGCCGGCGACCACATCGGCATTGATGGCGTTGCGCTTATCCGGGCGGTTGATGGTGATCCAGTACGCCTGCCCGCGCTTTTCGCAGATTACGCTTTTGTGGTCGGTCATTGTCCCGCTCGCCTTTTCGTCAAGTGCTGGCAACGCATTTGCGGCCGGATGACGGTGGACTGCAAGAGCGATCTAACTCTTGCGCCCACTGGCTGAGGTCGCCTTCTGCACCCAGACCTTGTTGTCATGAAACGCTGCGCCGCCGACCGGCGCGACCGTTTCGGCACCGGTCAGCATGTTGATGCCGTGACCACCGATATGGGCCTTGTTGGGATGAATGGATTCCGCGACCAACACGCCACGGCGCAGGCCGTCGAATAGCCGCGCGGTCAACGTCGTTTCGCCGCGCGTGTTACCGAGCGTGACGGCATCGCCATCTGCAATCCCGAGTGACGCCGCGTCCTCGGGATGAATCATGACGGTCGGACTGCCCTCGCGCGCGATCGACGACGGGGTTTCGTTGAAGCTGGTATTAAGAAAGCTGCGCGACGGACTGGTGGCGAGCCGGAACGGATGCGCCTCATCCGCCTCCTCGATGACCATCCAGTGGTCCGGCAGCGGTGGCATCTGCTCCCACGGACCCAGGCCGGGCTTACCGGACGGAGGATTCGCCCAATCGGCCTTGAAGTGGAATTTCTTGTCGGCGTGGGCAAACCCGTCGAGGTAGTGCGAGGTGCGAAAATCCGGCTGGATGTCGCGCCACAGATCCGCCTCCAGCGTCTCGATATCGCCGTGGCCGCTCTTCTTCAGCGTCGTGTCGATCAGCTCGCGCGGCGACATCTCAAAGCCTGGATGCACGGCATTGAGGCGGCGGCCGAGGCCCTGCAGTACTTCGTGGTTGGAACGGCACTCGCCGGGCGGATCGATCAGCTTTGGTCCGATCGAGATGTGCTGGTGGCCGCCGCCGTAATAGAGATCGTCATGCTCCATGAACATGGTGGCTGGAAGCACGATGTCGGCCATGACCGCCGTCTCAGTCATGAACTGCTCATGCACCGCGACGAACAGGTCCTCGCGCGCAAATCCCCGGCGCACCAGCGCCTGTTCGGGGGCGACCGTCACCGGATTGGTGTTCTGGATCAACATTGCCTTCACCGGACCAGCGCCCTTCAGGGCGTCGGTATCGCCAGTCAGGATGCGCCCGATCTGGGACTGATCGAGCCAGCGGATCGAAGGATCGATCGCGTCGTGACCCTCGATGATCGATTCGTTGAACTGCCAGATCGAGGCATTGTTGAAGAATGCGCCGCCACCTTCATACTGCCATGCACCGGTCACTGCCGGGATGCACAACGCCGCATGCATCTGCGTTGCACCGTTGCGGCTGCGCGTAAAGCCATAGCCGAGGCGAAAGAACGTACGCTTGGTCTGGCCGACCAGGCGCGCGAACGCCTCGATCTCCTCGACCGGGACGCCCGAGATCTTCGAAGCCCATTCCGGCGTGCGGGTCGTCAGATGCGTCTCGAGTTCGTCCGGGCAGTCGGTATAACGATCCATATAGGCGCGGTCCGCGTAACCTTCGCGGAACAGCACGTGCATAACGCCGCAGGCGAAGGCGCCGTCGGTCCCCGGCCGGAGCAATATCTTGATGTCGGCCTGCTTCATCGTGTCGTTGTTGTAGACGTCGATCGCGGCGATTTTGGCGCCGCGCTCCTTGCGGGCGCGCGAGGCATGCGTCATCACATTGACCTGGGTGTTCACCGGATTGGTGCCCCAGATCACGACGAGATCGGAGACTCCCATCTCGCGCGGATCGACGCCGGCGATCTTGCCGGTGCCGATGGCGAAGCCGACGCGGGCGATGTTGGCGCAGATCGTCGAGTAGTAGCGCGAATATTTTTTAACATGCGCCAGGCGATTGATGCCGTCGCGCATGACGAGCCCCATGGTGCCGGCATAGTAATAGGGCCAGACGGATTCAGCGCCGAATTCGCGTTCGGCCTGATCGAAGCGCGCAGCGATTTCGTCCAACGCCTCATCCCAGGAAATCCGCGCAAACTGGCCGGAGCCTTTCGGTCCGGTGCGGCGCATCGGGTAGAGCAGCCGGTCGGGATGATGAATGCGCTCGGCGTAGCGCGCCACCTTGGCGCAGACCACGCCCGCCGTATAGGTCTGCTGCTTGGAGCCGCGGACCCGGCCGATCGAGCGCCCGTCGATTACCTCGATATCGAGCGCACAGGCCGACGGACAATCGTGCGGACAGGTGGAGTGGCGGATGTCGACCTTGGCATGCTGGTTCATGCGTTTCTACGTAACATCAAACGCCGCGATCGCCGAGAGGGTTTGTCCGGCAGTACGTCTGCAAAAACAGCCTTTAGCCATGCATCAGGCGCCCAAATAAGCACCGCCATTGGCGTGGATCGCCTGTCCGTTGATATAGCGCGCACCGGGCCCGCACAGGAAACGCACAGTTGCGGCGACGTCTTCCGGCAAGCCTCGATTGCCGCTGATGGTCTGATGGGTCAAGTGATGCGCCGGCTCCGGCTTATCCTTCGGCCGCGGCGTGCCGATCAGCCCGGGGACCACGCAGTTTACCGTGATGCCGTCGTCGGCCAAGTCGTGCGCCAGCGCGCGGGTCAAGCCGATGATGCCAGCCTTCGCCGTCACCACATGCGCGCGATTTTTTGCCCCCGTGTGCGCACTGAGGCCGCCGATATTGACGATGGTTCCCGCACCGGACTTCCGCAGCGCCGGCAGGCAGGCCTTTACACAGTGGAACGCCCCATCGAGGGTCACGTCGAGGATTTCGCGCCACGCCGCATAATCCATCTCGGCGAACGATTTTTCGCGCCGCAGCGCCGCGTTGTTGACGAGGATATCGATGCGCCCGAATTGCCTCACGGCAGCATCGGCCATGGCTTGTACCGCGCCGGCGTCGGCGACGTCGCCAATATGAACCAGGGCCTTGCCGCCGGCAGCCTCGATCTCATGGGCGACTGCCTCCGCCTCGGCGCGGTTGCGGCGCGCATTCACCACAATGGACGCACCGCCCTCCGCCAGCGTCAGCGCGATCGCGCGGCCGATATTGCGGCCGGCGCCGGTGACAATGGCGACTTTCCCGGCGAGTTCTTTGGTCATGAGCCGCTACCCGCGCAATGAGGAAAGATCGATGCGGCCATTATACAGCCCTGCCATCAGTTTCAACGCCGCTTCACTTTGCATGGCGCTCCAGCCGCCATGATCGACGTTGAGCAGAAACTTCTCGGTCACGTCCTGCCGCGTCAGCGGCTCCTGCGCACCGCCGCGCAGATACGGCTGCCGCTCTTCCACCACGCTGCCATCTCTGAGTGTGACGCGGATGTGGCCGGTGTAGTTGTTCGGATAGGGATTGTCAGGGTCGATCACGAATTTCACTCTGGCGGCGAGCGCCAGCACGCGCGGATCGCGGATCGCGTTTTCGGTGAACGCACCGAGCCCGACGCTGCCATGCACGAAGCCGGTGGCCAGCAGATAAGGCACTGCGAACTTTGCGGCATAGCCGTTGCGCGGACGCTGCTTGTCGGCCAGCGGCTCCCACAGCCGGTGCACCGTTCCCTCCGCTACTTCGCAGACGATCTCGGCGACATCCTCCGGCTTTACGCCGCGCGCGGCGAGACGACGCGCACAGTCGATATAGGGCTGCGCTATCGTTCCGCACGGATAAGGCTTGAACGCCAGCGTGTCCGTCACCCAGCGCGCGCCGAAATCGCCGGTCAGCGCGGCATAGTCGCCATCGGTGGTGTGCGCGAAGCCATGGAATAGGCCATGCACGCCCTCGAACACCGTTCGCGGACCGACGAACCCTCCCCGCGCCAACAGCGCCGCGCGGATGCCTGATTGCGCCGCCCATCCGGCATGCAGCCGCTTGGTCCAGGCGCCTTCGGCGAGATATTCGATGATGCCGCCGGCCATGCTGCCGGCGACGCCGAGCGCATCGACGATCTGCCTGGCGTTGAAGCCAAGCGCTGCACCGACGCCGGCGGCCGCACCGATCGCGCCGAAGACCGCAGTCGGGTGAAAGCCCGCCTTATGAACGGCCTTGGGCACGACGAGACTCAACCGACACAGCACTTCGGTGCCGACCGCAATCCCGATCAGCGCCATGCGGCTATCCGGGTTGTGCCGCTCACAGGCGGCGAGCACTGCCGGGACGATCACGGCGCCGGCATGCACCGGACCACCCTCGAAAGTATCATCGAAATCCTCGCCGTGGGCGGCAGTGCCGTTGACGAAGGCAGCACCCGCTGCATTCAGCGTACGCTTGTGGCCGATCGCCGTGCAGGGACCGTCATCGTCGCAACCGGCCAGCGCACTTCCGACGTAATCCTCGTTCCGCGCCGTCACGCATAGGCCAACCACGTCGATCAGCAGGTCCTCGCATTTGTGCGCGGTCGCCTCCGGTAATGCGCCCGCTCGCACTGAAACGATCTTTTCCGCAAGCGTTTCGGCGACCGAAATCCTGGGCAGTCCGGAGGGCATAGCGGTCAAACGCGGAAGATTTTTGTATAGCGCGCCTTGATGGCCTCGCTCTCCTTCTCCACTGCCGCCGCGTCGTCCTTCATGGTCTTGATGTCCTTGAGCGGCGTGCGTCCCGCTTTCTCGACGGTTTGAGAATGCACCGAGCGGAGACCGCCGACATCGACGATGAGCTGCTGGGCCTCCCGGCTGAGACCGAACTGTTGAAACAGCCTTGCCGCGTTGGGGTTGGGTGCATCCTTGAAGACACCGTTCGGTCCGATAATCAGCGGCGACCCTTCCGTGGCGTATACCGGCTCGACCGGGCGGCCTGCCTCCCTCATCTGGAAGATGTTGTATTCGTTACCGTCGGCCATCACCGCGCGCTCGCCGAGATCGAGTTTTTTCGGCGGATCGGCCGACGACTGCACCTGCATGATGTTCTGCCTGGCGAGCTTCTCGAAAAAGCTCCAGCCGAGATCGCGCTGCATCTGGTAGGTCGCGGTCATGATGGTGCCGCTATAGCCCGGGTGCGCCTTGACGATCTTGCCCTTCCACTTGGGATCGAGCAGATCGGCAAAACTCTTCGGCGCGTCCTCCGCTTTCACCAGATTTGTGTTGTAGGCAATGATGCTGAGCCAGACGCGGAAGCTGGCAAACTGGCCGTCCGGATCCTTGTGCTCGGCCGGATAGAATTTTGCGACGTCTTCCGGCACGTAAGGCGCCAGAACGCCGTCACGCTTCCAGACGATGAAATGCGCGGCGTCGGATGAATTCACGATGTCGACGGCGTGGATATTGCTGGAATATTCCTGGCCGATACGCTGGAACAAGCGCTCCGCGCCGGTGCGCTCGACACGTACCGCAATGCCCGGATATTTCGCCTCGAACGCCTTCGCCAGCTTCTCCGCGACTGGCAAGTCGGTCGAGGTGTAATAGATGACCTTGCCTTCCTTCTTCGCCGCCTCGATCAGCGCGGGCGTGACCGCTTCCGGCGGAGGCGCAGCCGCCATGACGCGCGTGGAAAATGCTGCGCCTGCGAGAACGGCGCCGGCCCCCTGGAGCACATTGCGTCGCGAGATCGAGTTCTTCATTGGGCGCTCCCAATTGTCTTTTCGAGCCTTCTCATTGGGCTCGCACCAGCTCAGTCCGATACACCCAAGATTATCTTTTATTCCAAGGGCGCGCAGCCAGTCTTTCGTCGACAGGCCGTTCCGATTGCAGCTAAGCTTGGGGCAAGAAACAAAACAAGCGTCAGGGGATGGGAAATGACGGGTCCAAGGATTGCATTGGCTCTGGCTGCAACTCTGCTCGCAACATCGCTGACTGGTGCACAGGCGCAGGAATATCCCTCGCGGCCGGTAAAGGTGATTGTTCCGTTCGGCGCCGGAGGGCCTGCCGACGTCACTGCCCGGCAGATCGGAAGCATCTTGCAGGAAAGCTTTGGCCAGCCCTTCGTGATCGAAAACCGCACCGGCGCCGGCGGCGTGATCGGCACGCAGGAAGCCGTCAAGTCGCCGCCGGACGGCTATACGCTGCTGATGATGTCGAACACCCAAACGGCGAATGAATCGCTGGTGCCGCAGCGCAAATACGAACTGATGCGCGATCTCGCGCCAATCGCGCCGGTGAACTACTCCGACCTCGTCATCGTGGTTCACCCTTCCGTGCAGGCGAAGACGCTGCAGGAATTCATCGCGCTCGCCAAATCGCAGCCCGGCAAACTGAACTACGCTTCCTCCGGCCAAGGCACGCCGTACCATATGGCAGGCGAGCTGTTCAAAGCCATGGCCGGCATCGACCTCGTCCATGTGCCCTATCGCAACAGCGGCGAGGCGCGCAGCGGCGTGATCGGCGGCCAGGTTCAGATGATGATCGACGCGGTCCCGACGATGGCCCCGAACGTGGCGGAAAACCAGGTGCGCGCGCTGGCTACGACCGGCAAGGCACGCTCGACCGTTCTGCCCAACGCGCCGACAGTGATCGAGGCCGGCATTCCTGGCTACGAGGCCACGATCTGGCTCGGCTTGATGGCGCCGGCAGGTACGCCAAAGCCGATCATCGACAAACTCAATGCGGCCGTGAACGACATTGTGAAGCGACCTGACATCATAAAATTATGGATGCAGCAGGGCGTCGTCCCTATCTCCATGACTGCAGCCGAATTCGACAAATTCCTCCGCGAGGATATCGTAAAATGGGCGGAGGTGGTCAAGAAGTTCGACAAGCCGCCGCAATAAGATGCCACCAGAGAAGGCCTGCCCTCGATGCCAAGCGTTCGATTTCGCCTCAATGGCGTCGAGCTTGAAATTGACGCCGATCCCGACCGCTCACTGCTGGATATCCTGCGCGGGCAGCTCGGTATGACCGGACCGCATTTCGGCTGCGGCGCCGGCGAATGCGGCGCCTGCAACGTTATTATCGGCGATCGCGCGATGTCAGCCTGCGATACGCCGCTCTGGTCGGTGACCGATAAAGATGTCACGACGATCGAAGGGCTGGGAACGAGCGAGCGGCCGCATCCGCTGCAGCGCGCCTTCATCGCCGAGCAGGCCCTGCAATGCGGCTATTGTGTTTCCGGCATCCTCATGAGTGCGGCGGCGCTGTTGAAGCGAAATCCGTCGCCGACAAGCCGGGAGGTGAAGGAAGCGCTCGACCGCAATCTCTGCCGCTGCGGTTCGCATAATCGCATGGTGCGGGCGGTGCTGCGCGCGGCGGAAGAAATGGCAGCAGGATGAACCAGCCCGCGCCCGCTCCCTCCTCGCCCGCATTGCCGGTAAGCCTTGCCGCGAATCCGAAATTATCGTCGTGGCTGAAGTTCTCGAGCAGCGGACAGGTGACGGTCTCGCCAGGCAAGGTGGAGATCGGCCAAGGCATCGTGACGGCGCTGGCGCAGATCGCCGCGGATGAGCTCGATGTCGATCTATCTCGCGTGCAGATGATCCGGGCGTCGACCGCCGCCAGTCCCAACGAGGGCGTCACATCGGGGAGCCTTTCCATCCAGCAATCGGGCCGTGCGTTGCGTTATGCCTGCGCCGAGATTCGCCAGATATTTCTTCAGCAGG
Source organism: Bradyrhizobium sp. 157 (assembly GCF_023073815.1). NCBI lineage: Bacteria > Pseudomonadati > Pseudomonadota > Alphaproteobacteria > Hyphomicrobiales > Nitrobacteraceae > Bradyrhizobium > Bradyrhizobium sp. 157. The sequence goes on from NZ_JADPKF010000120.1 coordinate 228,731, forward strand.
CAGCCGAACGGTTGGGCGTCGTTATTGAGACCCTCCATATCGAGGACGGCATCATTTCGGGCCCAGGCAATGTCAGGACCAGCTATTGGGAACTTGCCGACGAGGTCTCGCTCGATCGCGACGCTACGCCCAGCGGAACGCCCAAGATCGCAACGAGCCGGACGCTGGCCGGCCATTCGGTCCAAAGGATCGACATTCCGGATAAGGTTCTTGGCCGACCCCGATTCATCCACGACCACGCGTTGGCGGGAATGCTGCACGGACGCGTGCTGCGTCCGGAGCATGCGCGAGCGAAACTCAGGGAGTTGAGCGAGGATGGCGCCCGTGCGGTGGCCGGTCTCGTTGCCATTGTACGGAACGGCAGTTTTGCAGGAGTCGTCAGCGAGACCGAGCATGGTGCGGAGACAGCCCTCAATGCGTTGCGCAAGGGCGCGACCTGGTCCGATGGCGAGCTGCTGCCAGACGAAAACGATCTCGCAAGCTTCCTCAAAGCGCAACCGTCCGAATCCACCGTTATCGGCAAGAAAACTGCCGCCGCACCCGGCGCGGTGGCGCGGACCATCCGGCGGCAATATACCCGCCCTTATGTTGCGCATGCATCGATCGCGCCGTCCTGCGCGATCGCGCAGTGGGCCGGCGACCACGTCCATGTTTGGACGCACAGTCAGGGCGTCTATCTCCTGCGTGCCGATCTGGCGCTGGTTCTCAATCTCCCGGTCGAGAACATCACCGTTGAGCATCTGGAAGGCGCGGGCTGCTACGGCCATAACGCCGCCGATGATGTTGCGCTGGACGCCGTGCTGCTCGCCAAATCCGCCGGCGGCCGGCCGGTGCGGGTGCAGTGGTCGCGCCACGGCGAAATGTCGGATGCGCCGTTCGGCGCAGCGATGGCGATCGAGATCGAGGCCGATCTGGATGCGCGGGGTGAAATTATCGACTGGCGACATTCCATCTGGAGCAACGGGCATGCGGCGCGGCCGGGGCGCGCGGCTCAGCCCGCCTTGCTGGCAGCGTTCGAACTGGAGAACCCGTTTCCACGCATGGTCTCGACCAACCCGCCGCAGGCCAACGGCGGGGGTGGCGATCGCAACTCGATCCCGCTCTATGATTTTCCTTCGTGGCACATCGAAAGCCACCGCCTGACAACCATGCCGATACGCACCTCCGCGCTGCGCACGCTTGGTGGGCAGGGCAATGTGTTCGCGATCGAATCCATCCTCGATGAAATCGCAGCCGAGCGCGGCGAGGATCCGGTCGCGTTCCGGCTGCGCCATTTGCGGGATAAGCGGGCCAAGGACGTCATCCGCGCCGCGGCCACGCGCGCGGGGTGGAAGCCCGAGAAACAGCCCGGCATTGGGCACGGCATAGGCTTTGGCCGCTACAAGAACACCGGCGCCTATTGCGCCGCGATCGCCGAGATCGAGAGCGCCGAGGAGATCAGCGTCAGGAAGCTGACGCTGGCGGTCGATGTCGGCGAGGCGATCAATCCCGACGGCGTTATCAACCAGATCGAGGGCGGCGCGATTCAAGCCACAAGCTGGGTATTAAAAGAGCGCGTGCGCTTTGACCGAGAACGCATCACCAGCACGAGCTGGACGGAATATCCGATCCTGCGCTTCAGCGAAGTGCCCGATGTCGAGGTGGAGATCATCCAGCGGCCTGATATGGATCCAGTCGGTGCAGGCGAGGCTGCCCACGGCCCAGTTACCGCGGCTATTGCGAATGCAGTGTTCGATGCGCTGGGCGTGCGGGTGAGAGATTTGCCTATCACGCGTGACAGGATCATCGCTGCGATGGAATTGAGCTCATGAGCAACCTGAATATCCTGAGCGGCGGTGCGGCACAGGGTCTGGTCGGAAGCCTGACGCCGGCCTTCAAGGCCCGCACCGGATTCGATATCGCAGGCGAATTCGGCGCGGTCGGCGTCATAGCCGACAAATTGCGCAAGGGCATACGGGCTGACATCGTTATCTTGACGGCGGCACTCCTCGCCAAACTGGCGCAGGAGAAGCTGGTTGTTGCCACGTCGATAGCCGATATCGGCCTGGTCGAAACCGCCCTCGCCGTTCGCGCCGGCGATCCCCAGGCCATAGCCAAGGATGCCGTCAGCTTGCGCGAGGTTTTGTTGGCTTCCGATGCGATCTTCGTGCCGGACACCAAAGCCTCGACAGCCGGAATTCACGTTGCAAATGTCCTTCAGCAGCTCGGCATCGCTGATGAGGTCGCTGCCCGACTCAGGATTTTCCCGAATGGCGCGACAGCGATGCGCGAACTGGCAGCGTCCAAGGCGCGACGACCGATCGGGTGCACGCAATCGACCGAGATCATCAGCACCAAAGGCGTAACCTTGTCAGGCTCGCTGCCAGCGGGCTGCGAGCTTGCAACTATGTACACTGCGGGCATTACGACTGCCGCCGCCCATCCGCAACAAGCCCAGCATTTGATCGACTTGTTGATCGGTGCCGGACAGCGTGAACAGCGGACACGCGCCGGCTTCATTGGTGGCCCGAATTAGCGCCGCTGACCAACCTTCAGATGGACGCATCCGGCCGCACACGGCACCAAACACGGCGCGGACGGATTTTTAATTTGTCAAAGCCAGTTCATATACTAATATATCAATTGAGAAAGCAGCCATGCCCGCCCGCGCGTCGAAAAAGACGGATCCGAAGGTTCGCCGAATTGCCGCCGGCACGCGCCGCAGCGGCAGGCCGCGCGCGGCAACAGCAGCGTCCCGGATCTATTCCGATCTTCGGTCCGAACTGGTGTCGCTGCAGCGCCGCCCCGGCGAAGCGGTCTCGGAGGCGCAGATCGCACTCTCCTATGGGGTGAGCCGCACTCCCGTGCGCGAGGCCATTCTCAAACTATCGGATGAAGGCCTGCTGGAGATCTATCCGCAGTCCGGCATCTTCGTCTCACGCATTCCGGTCGCAGCACTCCCCGAGGCCATCATCATCCGCAAGGCGCTGGAGGAGACTACCGCCAGGCTCGCGGCGGAACGTGCGACGTCGAGCCAGATACTGGCATTGCGGTCGGTCCTGGAGCGACAGCGCGAGGCCAGCGCGGCCGGAGACAGCGAGACGTTTCATCAGGCCGATGAAACGTTTCATGCTACAGTCGCCGATGTCGCCGGCTATCCCGGAATCTGGAAATATATCCAGCAGGTGAAGGTTCACGTCGATCGCTATCGTCGGCTAACCCTGCCCCAGCGAGGGAGAATCGCAAAGGTCATCGTCGAACACGAGGCGATCCTGACCGCGATCGAAGCGCACGACGCAGAAGGGGCAAGGCGGGCAATGGAAATCCACCTCGAAAGCCTTCTCGAGAACATCTCGGCTACTCAACATATCAATCCGGAGTACTTCGACCAACGACCTTAGAGTTCGAAAAGTCCACGAACGATAAACAAACATCAGGAGGAACAACATGAAACGCCGCGACTTCATCAAGTTGAGCGCAGGGCTCGGGGCTACCATTGCGACCGCGACGCCGCTTTCATCGGCACTTGCCCAAACGAAAATGGTGCTGAAAGCATCGGACGTTCATCCGCTGGGCTATCCGACGGTCGAAGCCGTGGTCCGGATGGGCAAGAAGCTGGAAGCCGCCACCAATGGCCGGCTGACAATCCAGATGTTCCCGTCGATGCAGCTCGGTGGCGAAAAGGAAATGATCGAGCAGGCCCAACTCGGCGCGCTGCAGATCGCCCGTATTTCGGTCGGCGCCGTCGGCCCCGTCGTGGACGACGTCAACGTTTTCAACATGCCGTTCGTCTTCCGCAACTCCAAGCACATGGAGAAAGTGATCGACGGCGAGATCGGCGACGAATTGCTGGCGAAGATTTCCGCGAACGAAAAGACCGGCCTGATCGCGCTGTGCTGGATGAACGCCGGCTCGCGCAACGTCTATAACAACAAGCGGCCGATCCGGACCATGGCCGACCTCAAGGGCCTCAAGGTCCGCATGATGGGCAATCCGCTGTTCGTCGACACCATGAATGCGCTGGGCGGCAACGGCGTTGCGTTGGGCTTCGATCAGGTTTTCAGCTCGATGCAGACAGGCGTGGTAGACGGCGCGGAGAACAATCCGCCATCGTTCATTGCGCAGAACCATTATCAGGTGGCCAAGTACTTCACGATGACCGAGCACCTGATTATCCCGGAGCTTTTGGTCTTCTCGCGCATCTCCTGGCAGAAGCTTTCGCCCGAAGATCAAGCGCTGATCAAGAAATTTGCGAAAGAAGCACAGCAAGAGCAGCGCGTGCTCTGGTATGAAGCGGAGAATGCCGCCATCGAAAAAATGAAAGCGGCCGGCACTGAAATTATCACCGATATCGACAAGAAGCCGTTCCAGGATGCCGTCAAGCCGGTCTGGGACAAGTACGGTGCGAAGTACGCCGCGATGGTCAAGCGTATCGAAGCGGTCCAATAGGTACGGCTCGCGAGCGGAGGGTGGCCGGTGGCGTCCGTTGCGGCCACCCTCCGAGCTACAGAGGCGATTTGAGACGCCGCTACTCTCCGAGGTCAAAATGTCCAATTCTGCGGCCGGAATTTTCCGGCGTCTGAACGATGCGGTTTACTGGACCGGCGCCGGGGTCGCGTGCGTGGCGCTCGTGCTGGTCTCGGCGGTGATTCCGTGGGCCGTCTACACCCGCTACGTGCTCAACAGCGCCTCGTCATGGCCAGAGCCGATGGCCGTGCTGCTCACCGTCGGCATCACCTTCATCGGCTCGGCCAACTGCTACCGCCAGCGCATCCACATGAACATGACTGTGGGTACCGACCTGCTGCCGCCACTGCTGCGCCGCGTCTCGCTGTTCCTCAGCGAAATATTGATGGGGGTGATTGCAATCTTCATGGTCGTTTGGGGACTGCGGCTGGTTCGGACCACCTGGGATAATTCGGTGGATGAGTTTCCCTGGCTCTCGGTCGGCATCACCTATCTTCCGATCGTGGTCAGCGGCGCCATGATGCTCCTGTTCGTCATTGAACGCCTGACAATTGGCCCTCCGCCGCGCGACGGCGCTGACGCCCACGTACCGGTCGAGTAATTGCCATGGATATCGCCGTTCTCCTTCTCAGCATGTGCTTCTTCTTCGCGATCGGCATGCCGATCGCCTATGCGATGGCGCTATCATCGCTGGTCGGCGCGCTCTGGATCGATTTGCCGGTCGGCGCAGTCATGCAGCAGTTGGCCAGCGGCGTCGGCAAAGTCTCGATGCTGACTATCCCCTTCTTCGTGCTGGCCGGCGCCATCATGGCCGAAGGCGGCATGGCCAGGCGGCTGGTCGATTTTGCAGCCGTGGTTGTCGGGTTTACCCGCATACGGGGCGGGCTTTCTCAGGTTAATATTCTTGCGACCACGATCATGAGCGGCATCTCCGGATCGTCGGTCGCCGATACCTCCGCAATCGGATCGGTGATGATCCCGCAAATGGCGGCGAAGGGCTATCCGCGGGTCTTCGCAACCAACGTGACCATCAGTGCCTCGCTACAGGCGATCATCGTCCCGCCGAGCCATAACTCCGTCATCTATTCCCTCGCGACCGGCGGCGTTGTGTCGATTACCAGCCTGTTCCTGGCCGGTGTGCTCCCTGGCCTACTGCTCGGCTTTTCGCTGATGGTGCTCTGCCTCTTCTATGCCTATCGCGACAAGCATCCCAAGGGAGAGCCCGTGCCGATCCGCCAGGCCGTGAAGATGCTTGGCGACGCCATGTGGGGAATCGTAACGCTGGCCATCGTGCTGGGCGGCATCCTGACCGGCGTCTTCACGCCGATCGAGGCGGGCGCGATCGCGTGCGTCTGGGCATTCTTCGTCACTATGTTCATCTATCGCGACTACAAATGGTCTGAACTGCCGTTACTGGTCTATAAGACGCTGCAAACCGTGGCGATGGTTCTGACGCTGGTCGCAACCGCATCGTGCTTCGGCTATGTCGCCGCCCTGATGCAGATGCCGGCGAAAATGACAGAGTTCTTTGTCGCCATATCCAGCAACAAATACGTGCTGCTGATGTGGTTGAACATCATGCTGCTGGTTTTGGGGACGGCCCTTGATCTTGCGCCACTGGTGCTGATCTGCACCCCTATCCTGCTGCCGGTGGTGAAGAGCTTCGGCATCGATCCCTTGCATTTCGGCATCGTCATGCTGCTTAATCTCGGCATCGGCCTCTTGACGCCGCCGGTAGGGACGACGCTGTTTGTTGGATGCGCCATCGGCAAGGTTTCGGTCAATGAGGTGATGCGCGGCATCTGGCCGTTCTACTATGTGATGTTTACGGTGCTGATGATCGTGACCTATGTGCCCTGGCTGTCGCTGGCGCTGCCAAGGATGTTCGGGTTCTAGTTCAGGTGCCGCAGCTCGCGGCGGGGAGATTCCGCGTGAAGATCGTCGACCTCAGCCGAGAGCTCTATCACCGCACGCCAAGCTATCCTGGCCATCCTCCCGTCATGCATGGCGTCTGGAAGACTCACGAGGAATCCTTCGCCGAGTCGGGCAATGTGCACGGGCTGGCGTCGATGTTCATCTCCATGGTGGATCACGCCGGGACCCACATTGATGCCCCGCGGCATTTCGGCAAGAGCGGCATATCAATCGATGAATATCCGCTGGAAAAATGCATTGTGCCGGGTATCTGCATCGACCTGCGCCACATAGCACCGCGCGCCGAGATAACGCCCGCCGATTTTGAGACGGCGGTGGCGACGGCCGGCGTGCCGATGCCGAGGGGTGGCACCGTCTTGCTCTGCACCGGCCATCACGAACGGACATTCCCCCACAAGGAATATTCGACCGACAATTCCGGCGTGAACGTCGCCGCCACCGAATGGCTGGCGCGGCAGGGCATCGTCCATTTCGGCATAGACTCGATGCGGCCGGGACCCGAGGGCAAGGTGAATGCCCTCGTCCACAAGGCCTGCCTCGACCTCGACATCACCCACATCGAGAGCCTGTGCAATCTCGAAGTGCTGTTGGGGCTTGGCCAGTTCACCTTCATCGGCCTGCCGATGAAATGGCGCGGCGGGACAGCGTCGCCGATCCGCGCGGTTGCGGTGTTTGACCTCTGAAGGAAAATGAGAGGCCTATTCGCCTTCACTTCCGGATCCCGCTTCGGCCAGCTCACGAAGCGCCTCAGCATTCAGCACAACGATGGCCCCGTGCTCAAGGCGTACCCAATCGCGGCTCGCCCAGGCGCGCAGCTGCTTGTTGATGCTCTCCCGGGTCATGCCAACCATCTCGCTGATCTCCTGCTGGGTGATCGCGATGGTTCGACCCTGCTGTGCAGGTTTGTGTTTTTCGGACAGGCGCAGCAATGCGCTGGCCAGCCGCCCGGGCAAATTCTGCAGGATAATCTGCTCGACCTGATCGCTGGTCCACCGCAACCGCTCACAGAGCAGTTCGATGAACTTCATTGCCAGCGCCGGCTGCTCCTTCACAAAAGGAATGAATTCGCGCCTATCGATGACGAATAGCTCGCAATTGGAGTTTGCGATGGCGTCGGCCGAGCGAGCCCCGCCGTCCAGCAGTGCGATTTCGCCGAAGATTTCGCCAGGTTCGATGATGTTCAGGATCGCGCTGCGACCATCGGGCGAGGAAATACTCATCTTCACCGTACCCGAAATCACCGCGTACAGGCTGTTGCCGGGATCCCCCTTGGAGAACAGCGTGGCCCCCCGCTTCAATGTGGAGTGTTTGGCATAGCGGCAGAGCTGCTCGAATGCCGTAGGCTCGAGGTCGGCAAAAAACGGGTGCTTGCGCAGCACCGACAGTTTGCTGTTCGAAAATCCGTGAGCTTCACCCGTCCTTTGTTGAGGCACGATAGTCAAACTCCAGGGAATACGGGATTGCAGCCCTTCCGTAATCAACGCGGGCCGGCTTTTCAACCGGAAAGCACCTGGGCGCGTCGATTTGGTGGCCGGACGGCGAAAACGATGCCCAGCGTTAACGCTCCAAGAACCGTGGAACCTGCGACAAGATAGTACAGCCAATCGAGCTGGGCCACCTGCTGCTGCAGCATCCATCCGCCGGCCAATACGATAGCAACCCTCAACAGGCTGACAAGCAGCGGAGCCGTCGCCCGTCCCCATCCCTGATAGGCGGAAAACAGTATCACAAATGCGGCCATGAACCAGGCCCGCGTCGCGTAAAAATAGCCGGACGCCGCAAGGACAACTTCCTCGACGTGTGTAAAAAGACCTGCGATCGATCTTCCCAAAAACGCAACGCCGAGCCCTATTGTCGCAAGAACAGCCGCCGCCAGCAAACAGGAAAGCGTCACGCGACGTGCACGTGCCTCCAGACCGGCGCCAACGCAGGTCCCGACCATTGTCGTCGTGCCAACGCCGAGGGCGAGTACCATGGAAGAAATAAGAAGCTCGACGCGAGCAGCCAGCCATAACCGGCCAGCGCTTCAATACCGAAGTGCGCGACATAAGCCGTTATTACGATCAGGGCGACGTTGGCAACCAGTATTATGGTCGGCCATCTTTTGGTGACGATCCGCGCCGCGACATCGACCGCACTTGCCGCAGCCAGCGGCACGATCATCTTGATGGGCCGGTCCGGATAGCTCGCTTGGGCAATCGCATGATGGTTCAGGAGTAAGGCGAGCGTTGGAATCACCAGGTGAAGCGGCCGCATCATTTCCCCAAAAACATGAACGGCACAAACCTCAGGATTGCAGCGCAATTTTGGGAAGATTGCGCCCGATCTTCGGCCTATGCAATCGGGACGGCCGAGGACTGCTGCACGGCTACAACAGCTTCCCATCTGGCCCAAAAAAAGGGTGTGGGCCGTCGAAGGTGCCTATCGGGATTTGATGCGTTACGACAGTGCCGAGTCCCTCGCCCGGAAACCAGCTATGAAGGTGGAAGGCGGGCGGCTCCACCTTGAAGGAAGGTTCGCGCAGTTCGGCCAGATCGAGATCGACGGCATGGTTGGGGGCGGGACAGATCGTGGTCGGCACGCCCGCAAACATGGTCAGCGCTGCGCGGTGGACATGTCCGGTTGCGATCAATTGCACGCGGGGATGACGGCGCACGATGGGCGCGAGTTCGCTTGCATTGATGAGATTCTGACGGTCCATGTGCCAAATGCCCGCCTTGAACGGCGGATGGTGCAGAAACAGCAGCGCCGGCCGGTCGGGCGACGAAGCCAGAGCAGCATCAAGCCATTGCAACGTGGGCCCATCGAGTTCGCCATGCGGCTTACGGTGCACGCTTGAATCCAGCAACAGCAGATCGAGCCCGGCGACCTCGATGTTTTGATTGAGCGGCCCGGACACGAAGGCATAGGAAGCGGAAGGAAACGCGGCACGCATCAATTCGCGCGAATCGTGATTGCCGGGAATGCCGGCGAACGGAAGCTTGAGTGGCGCCAGCAGACGTTTGAGATATTGATACTCCTCGGCCGTCGGCGTGTCCGCCAGATCGCCGGAGATCACTACAAAATCGGGCGCGGGGTAGAATTGGTTCAGTACTGCAATGCAGCGCTCGAGTGCCTTCGCGGTATCCACCCTACCATAGGCAAGCGATCCCGGTGGTTTGATGTGCAGATCGGAAATCTGGGCAATATGAACCGGTTTTGTCGACATAGACCTTCTCAATTCTCGGACGGCAGCAGGCGGACGGCGTCCGGCGAGATCGACAATCCGATCCGTTCGCCGGACCTGGCTTGAACCGTATTCGGCGCATCGACGGTAAGCAACCGGTTGGAAGCGCCACTGACGACCAGCCGCTGCCTGTCACCAATAAAGCTGACGCTGTCGATTATGCCTGAAAGCGGGGCTCTTCCGGCTTCCACCACGCGTATGGTCTCGGGGCGGATCATCGCCACCGCGGCCGGCATATTTGCATCGAGATCAATCGGCTGCCGTCCGCCCGGCAATACCAAATGGCCATTCTCGATGGCCGCTTCGACGATATTCGCAGCGCCAATGAATTCGGCGACGAAGCGATTTTTCGGCGTGAAGTAGATCTCGCGCGGCGTGCCGATCTGGGCAATCGCCCCCTTTTGCATGACCACGACGCGGTCGCCGAGCTCCATAACCTCGGACTGATCATGTGTCACGTAAATCGTGGTGATGCCGAGCGCGCGCAGCAGGCGGTTCAGCTCGCCGCGCAGCCGGTCGCGCAGGGCGGCATCGAGTGCCGTCAGCGGTTCATCGAGCAACAGGATGCCCGGCCGGATCGCCACCGCGCGTGCCAGCGCCACGCGCTGCCGCTGGCCACCCGAAAGCTGGTCGATGCGTCGGTTCTCCAGGCCGGAGATATTGGTCAGCGCCACCAGTTCGGCAATGCGCGCCGTCCGCTCCTTTTCCGGAACCCCGCGGATCTTCAATCCATAGCCGATATTGTCAGATACGGTCATATTGGGGAAAAGCGCATAGGACTGAAATACCATGCCAACGTTGCGCCGCTCGATTGGCACCGCCGTCATGTCCTTGCCGTCGAACAGCACCCTGCCGCCCGTATCGGGCACTTCGAGCCCCGCGATGATGCGCAGCATGGTGGTCTTGCCGCAGCCGGACGGACCGAGCAGGACCAGCGTTTCACTACGGGCAATCTCAAGCGTTGCAGGTTCAAGCGCGCGCGTTCCATCGGCGAAGGTCTTGCCGCAGGCCTCGATACGCACCGAGGCGCCGTGTCCGGCCCGCGCAGTCATCGCTTCTGTTCCTTCTCGGCAAACAATTGCATGGCGACCAGCAGCGGAATGATCATGACAAAGAAGATCAACGTATAGGCCGAGGCGACCTCCAGCCGCATCGAGGCGTAGCTGTCAGCCAATCCGATCGGCAGTGTCTTGGTCAACGGCGTGTGCAGCATCCAGGTCAGGTTGAACTCACCGAGCGAAAACGTCACCACCATCAGGCTGCCCGCCAATATCCCCGGCAGGGCATTGGGCACGATCACGTCGCGGAAGCGCCGCCAAGGCGATGCGCCGAGCGACGCCGCACCCTCGTCCAGCGTCTTGATGTCAATGGTCGCGAACACAGCCATCACCGATCGCACCATGAAGGGCATGGTGAAGATGACATGTCCCACTAGAATGAATAGCCAGGAGCGGCGAAAATCGCCGAAGCCGCCGTAGGTCAGCAGCAGAGCCAGCGCGATGGCAAGACCGGGAACCGCCAACGGCAAGGTGATGATCTCCTCGACCACCCGCGACAGGCGCCCTCCCCGCACATGCAAGGCATAGGCGGCCGGAACGCCCGCCGCGAGCGTTACCGCAAGCGTCGCAAATGCGACCACGAATGACAGCAGGATGGTGCCGGCGTAGAGCTCCCACACCTGTACGACCCATTGCAGGGTTACGCCGGACTGGATGCCGCGAAAGTAGTTCACGGTGACACCGGCGGAGATCGACAGGATCGCGGGCACTACCAGAAATCCGGCCACCAGCAGGGTGAAGATGAACTGGCCGGTGAAGATCAGGCGATCGCGCATGCTCTCTCATCCAGCCGCAGCAACGGCGCTACCGCTGAAGGAACGGGCAAGCGCAAGAATGAGCCAGGTGACAATGCCAAGCCCGACCGACAGCGCGGCCGAGATAGAGAAATTCGCAGCCAACGTGAACTCGGTGTAGATCAGCATCGGCAGCACGTCGATGTTCGTTGCCAGCGTGAATGCCGTTCCGAACGCGCCCATCGCGGTCGCAAACGCAATTGCGCCGGAGGCAACGAAAGCTGGTGCCAGCGCCGGCAGAACGACATCGCGCTGCACAGCCCAAGGGCTCGCGCCAAGCGACCGCGCGGCTTCCTCGAGACCAACGTCAAGTTTCTGCACCGCGGCCATGATAGTGAGAATGACGCGTGGGATGGAAAAATAAAGATATCCGAGAAACAGCCCGTAGATCGAATAGGCAAAGACGAGCTTCTCGCCAAACACACGGTTGGAGAAATCGCCGATCAGACCCTGTCGCCCCGCAAGCAGAATGATCATGAAGCCGACCACCACGCCGGGAAACGCCAGCGGAAAGGTCAGCATCGCGATCAGGACGGAGCGGCAGGGGAAACGATGCCGCTGCAGGAACATCCCCGCAACCGTCGCGACGAAAAGGGTCACGATGGTGGTCGCGGCAGCGAGCAGGACCGTATTGATGAGGGTCGCGCGGTAACGTGGCTCACTCAGGATCGCGAGATAACCCGCGAGCCCCTGCGGGCCTTCCGCGCCGGTCACGACCAGCCGCGCCATCGGCAGCAGAAACAACGCCACCGTCACCGCCGCAAGCGGCAGCAGGCACAACCAAACGAAAGACCTATGTGACATCAGATGGTAGCGCCCCGGCGAAAGGCCGCCATATTGCCTCAGCGAACCTCGGCGAGATAGCGATCGACAAAGCCTTTTTGCATGTTTTCCATCTGACCCCAGTCGACGTTCTTCGCACGCGCATATTCGCTGTCAGGCAGGAATTTCTTCTTCACCGCCTCGGGCAGGTCGATCGGTCGCGCCGGGCGGAGGTAGGCGTTGGTCCAGATCGCCTGTCCCTTGTCGGACAAGAGATAATCCAGCACCTTCTTGGCCTTATCCTTGTGAGGCGCGTTCTTCACGAGGCCGACGACATAGGGAAACACGACCGATCCCTCGCAAGGAATTACGAATTCAAAATTGCCCTTCTCTGAGTATTTCGCGCGATAGGCATTGAAATCATAGTCAAACAGGATCGGCATCTCGCCCGAGACAACGCGGGCGTAGGAAGTCTGCTTGGGAACGATTGGGTCGTTCTTCCGCAGATCCTTGAAGAAATTGATCGCGGGATCGAAGTTCGCTTCGGAGCCCCCGAGCGCCAGATTGATCGCGACCGCGCCGACATACCCGACTGCAGCCGACGACGGATCGAGATAACCGATCATGCCCTTATAATCCGGCTTCAGGAGATCCTTCCAACAGGCCGGCACCGGCTTGCCGCCGAGCGCGTCCTTGTTCACGAACAGGCCAAGCGTGCCGGAGTGAATCGTGATCCAGTAGCCATCGGCATCCTTCAGCCCGGCGGGGACCTGGTCCCATTTCGCCGGCTTGTAAGGCTCGAGCACATCCTGTGCTTTGGCTTTCATGCCGAAGGTCACGCCGAAATAACCGATATCGCCGACTGGATTGTTTTTCTCGGCAAGGATCTGAGCCAGCGCCTGACCGGAATTCTTGTTGTCGTGCGGGATCTCGTAGTTGAGATCGGTCTTGATCGCCTTCAGCATCGAAGCCCAGTCCGCCCACTCCGGTGGGCAGTTGTAGCAGATGACGTCGGCCGCATTGACGGACTGCCAGGGCGCGATCAGCGACAGCGCGAGCAAGGCAAGAACAAAACGGACGGTCTTCATGGGGCACTCCGGCTTAGCGTGGCAATTGAAACTTCATCGCCAACCGGTGTGCAAGTATAGGCCGCGCATGAAGGTTTTGCGACAAAGCGGGCTGCTGTGCAACAAACCTGCGGCTTCGGCACCGCGATAGCCCGTGAGCCTGTCGACGATGCGATCATGGTGGTCATTACGAACCGGCAGGCGGGCGCGATCGCGAGTGCGGCAGCCAAATAGCGCGAACGGCAATCAACATCCTTGTTCGGTTCTCGCTTCTGCATAATCGGCTTGACGCCCTCCTACATATCATCCGCTTGGTGGCCTGAATTGCCAGCGGCGCGTTGACCCTTGGTACGCTGCACTCCATGGGCGTCCTGTTCTTCCTGATCACCTTGTCGCGATAGCATTAGATGCGTCCCAAGGCGGTCAGAATAAGCTGAGGCGTCAAGGGGATCTCCGTGATAATTTTCCCAAACGGCCTGAGCGCGTCATTGACCGCATTGGTTACGGCGGCTGCCGCACCTGCCGTGCCGGCCTCTCCTGCTCCCTTCGCGCCCAGTTCCGATTCCAAGGTCGGTGAGACCACATGTCCGACATCGATATCCGGCATCTCACCGGACATGGGAACCAGATAGTCGGCCATATTGGCGTTGGTGAGCTGGCCACGTTCGTCATACACGCATTTCTCAAACAGCGCGGCGCCAAGCCCCTGCACCACGCCGCCTCTGATTTGCTCATCAACCAGCTGCGGATTGATAATCGTGCCGCAATCCTCGACCACCCAGTGCTTCAGCAGCTCCACAAAGCCCGTCTCAACATCGACCTCCAGCCACGAGGCCTGAACGCCATTGGTGAAGGCGAAAGGATATTCGCGCGGGACAAAGTGCCTGGTCGCCATCAGTTCGGGCTGAATGCCCGGCGGCAGCGTGTCGGGACGGAAATAGACAATTCGCGCGAGCTCGCTCAGATCGATCCGCGGCGCGCCATCGACGACATTCACTACGGCGTTGTTGACAATGTCGAGTTCGCTTGGCGTCGATTGCAGGACGGCCGCCGCTACGTCGAGGATGTTCTTGCGCAGTACCTTGGCGGCTTGAAGCGCGGCCTCTCCACCGATACCAGCGCCGCGCGAGGCCCAGGTGCCTCCGCCATACGGCGTGCTGTCGGTATCACCCAGGATCACGCGGACGCGATCCATCGAGACGCCGAGCACGCTTCCAACGATCTGTGCGGTAAGCGATTCCGATCCCTGTCCCTGCTCGGTGATACTTGTTTGGCAGATCACTGACCCCTGCGCATCAATCCGCACCGCGACACCATCCTGCGAGGATATCTTCGCACCGCCGACGCCATAAAACGCCGCACTCGGATTGGTAACTTCGATAAAGCTCGCGATGCCGATTCCACGATGGATGTTCTTCACTCGCAGGGCGGCCTGCTCAGCGCGCAACGCATCGTAGTCCATCATTTGGACGAGCTTGGCGAGCGCCGCATGGTGCGACAACTGCTCGAAGCGCAAGCCTGACGGCGAAGCACAGGGGTAAGCGTCGTCGGCAATCAGATTGCGGCGACGGATTTCAACCGGATCCATGCCGATCTTCATGGCCGCCAGATCGACCAGGCCCTCAGTCACTGAGCAGGCGATCGGATGGCCGACGGCACGGTACTGGCACATCACGTTCTTGTTCTGGAACACCACGCGGGCACGGGCACGGTAATTTCCGGTCACATACGGCCCGCCGACGAGATTGACGACCTGATTGGCCTCGATCGCGCTGGTGCGCGGGTACATCGAATAAGGCCCGATGCCCGTAAGATCGTCGATCTCGAATGCCATGATGGTGCCATCGCGCTTGACGCCGATCTTTCCCTTACAGCGATGGTCGCGGGCATGAATATCGGTGTTGAAGCTTTCAACCCGGTCGGCGACGAATTTAACCGGACGCCGCAGGAGCTTGGACAGCGCGTAAGTCGCCATCTCGTCTGCGTAGATATGGACCTTGATGCCGAAGGAGCCGCCGACGTCCTTGCAGACGACGCGGACCTGCGATTCCCTTAAGCCAAGATGGAGCGCCGCGATATTCTGCACCATATGCGGTGCCTGCGTGCCTTGATAGATGGTCAGCCTAGCTTCCGCGGCGTTCCAGTCTGCCACCACCGCACGCGGCTCCAGCGTCACGCCGGTGTGCCGTCCGAAAACGAACTCTGCTTCGACCACCTCGTCGCACTCGGCAAAGGCCTGATCGACCGCGCCCGCGTCGTGAATGCGCTCGAAAGCCAGATTGTCGCCGAGCGAGGCGTGGATCACAGGTGTTGCCGGATCGAGCGCGCTACGCATATCCGTTACGGCGTGCAGTTCTTCATATTCAACTAAGACATGCTCTGCGGCGTCCTCGGCCTGCGCGCGGCTGGCCGCCACCACGGCACAGACCGCTTCACCCTGCCAGCAAACTCGGTCGACAGCGATAGCACTTTGCGGGGCGGATTTGAGTCCCTTCAGATGCGAAAGCACGCCGACCCACGGCGTGATGACGGTCGAAAGTTCCCTGCCCGATACGACGGCGATCACTCCCAGCATCTGCTTGGCCGCCGAAGCGTCGATGCCAATGATCCTCGCGTGCGCGTGTGGCGAGCGTAGGAACACGACATGCGCCATACGGGGGAGCTCGATGTCGCTGACATAGAGCCCGCGTCCCTGCATCAGCCGGTCGAGGTTCGGCCGCGGCACTGTCTTACCAATATAAGAGTTGGGTCGGTCGAGCACAGACAGCGTCTCCGGAATTGCTTGTGCTGATTTCATGACAAGCGTCCGGCGCGCGATCGCGCTGTAGCCTCGATGGCATCGATGATTGCCTGGTATCCCGTGCAGCGGCAATAGTTGCCGGAAAGATGTTCGCGTATCTGCTCTCGATCCGGGCACGACGATTGCTTCAGCAGATCCTGCGCCGCGATCAGCATTCCCGGCGTGCAAAAACCGCACTGCAGTGCGTTGCGCTCCCGGAATGCTGACTGCAAATCGGCAATTTCGCCGCTATCGGACAGTCCCTCGATCGTCTCGATCGCTGCCTTGTTCGCCTGCACCGCGAGCATCAGGCAGGAGCGTACGATGTCGCCGTTGACGCGGACCGTGCATGCGCCGCACACCCCATGTTCGCACCCGACATGCGTGCCGGTCAGCTTGAGATGCTCGCGAAGAAAATCCGCCAGATTCAGGCGCGGCAGTACGTTCGCTTCGACGAGTTCGCCATTGACACTCAGCGCAATCGCAACCGTAGCCGTCACGCTGACGCTCCCGCACGAAGGTCAGGCCGGGCAAGCAGTGAGGACACGCAGCGCGTCAACAGCACCTTCCCCAGATGCCTCCGCATGGCGGGTGTCCCCTGTTGATCCTCCAGCGGATCGAGTTCATCGTCCAATACAGAAGCTGCCTCAGACAACACCGCAGACGTGACGGCGACATCGACCAGCTTGCTGGCAGACTTGGCCAGCAGCGGGCGATCGCCGACGGCAAAGAAGCCAAGGCGAAGGTCGGCGAAGCGCCCATCCTTGATGGAGGCCTGCGCTGCGAGGCCAACAATGGCGTAATCACCATGCCGACGGGCGAACTCATGAAAGAAGTACGTCGAGTTCTTTGGAGTCACCGGCAGCTCGACCGCAACCAGCAGTTCCTGCGGCGTAAGCGCGGTTTCGTAGATCCCGACGAAGAACTCGTTTGCCGCAACCCGCCGGTCGCCGCCCGGCCCGCGGGCAATGATGGTAGCGCCAAGCGTGAGCATGCAGGCCGGCAGTTCCGAAGCCGGATCAGCGTGCGCAAGGCTTCCCCCAATCGTGCCGCGATTGCGGATCGCGGGATGGGCGACATGGGCGACCGCATCCATCAGCAAGGGAGCATGGGCTGCTATCTCGGGGGATTTCAAGAGATCGGCGTGACGTGTCAGCGCGCCGATGGTGAGGACGCCTCCCTTGACCGCGACCCCCCGCAACTCGGTCAGCTCGCCAATATCCACAATGAGCTCCGGCGCGACCAGGCGCAGATTCATAGCCGGCACCAGGCTCTGGCCGCCCGACAATAGCTTGGCAGCTTCGCCATGCACGCTCAACAATTCCAGCGCATTTTCGACGCTGGTTGCGCGAACGTAGGCGAAAGCCGCGGCTTTCATTTTTGGCGTGACCTCCCCGGCCAACGGTAATCATTTTCGCGGAATTAGACGGCTGTGATCGCCAAAGGTCAAGTTTGTTGTCGGTAATTTGCGACTTTGAGCTTGTTTTCGAACGACGAACGACGCACGTTCTCTGCAAACAAAAAGCCTGCCATTGGGGAAGAGCGGACTATGAAGCTTGGGTTCTTTACGATGCCGATCCATCCCGTCGACAAGGATTGGCGGCTTTCGCTCAAGGAGGATCGAGAGGCTTTCCTGCTGGCCGATGAGCTCGGGTTCACCGAGGGCTATGTCGGTGAGCACACCACGGACAGAGCCGAGAACATCACGTCCTGCATCGCA
Source organism: Bradyrhizobium sp. 157 (assembly GCF_023073815.1). Taxonomy (NCBI): domain Bacteria; kingdom Pseudomonadati; phylum Pseudomonadota; class Alphaproteobacteria; order Hyphomicrobiales; family Nitrobacteraceae; genus Bradyrhizobium; species Bradyrhizobium sp. 157. The sequence continues at coordinate 246,518 of NZ_JADPKF010000120.1, forward strand.
TTCATTGCATGGCTCGCCTCGGCAACCAGCAAGATCAAGCTTGGCACCGGCACCGTCAACATGCCGAACACTCATCCGGCGGCGATTGCAGCCTCGATAGCGATGCTCGATCACATGCTCGACGGGCGACTGATCTTCGGCATCAGCCCGGGCGGCCTGCTGTCGGACGCGGAAGTGTTTGGCAATCTCGAGGCGGACAGGAATGCCATGTTCCTGGAAGCGATCGATCAGGTGCTTCAGATCTGGGCCAGCGAGCCGCCCTATGACCTGCAAGGTCAATTCTGGAATATATCGGTGCAGAAGACTCTGATCGAAGACATCGGCCAGGGGTTCATTCCGCGCCCACTGCAGCGGCCGCACCCGCCGATCGTGGTCACTGCGGTGGCGCCGTTCTCAAAAGGCGTGACGGAAGCCGCCGCGCGTGGCTGGGATCCGATCTCGGCAAACTTCCTGATGCCGGCCTGGGTGAAGAGTCATTGGCCGAAATACGTAAAGGGATGCGAACGCGCCGGCCGTCCTGCGGATACAGCGAATTGGCGCGTTGCCAAGAGCGTGTTCGTAGCCAAGGACGCAGCTACCGCAAAGGCTTATGCCACCGATCCAAACGGACCTTATGTCTACTACTATCGCTCGTTGCTTACCAAGCTGAAGCGGAGCGGTCGCATCGAACTGTTCAAGACCCGTCGCGATCAGCCGGACGACGAGGTGACGCTGGAATCGATCTGCGACAAACTGATCATTCATGGCACGCCGGACAGCGTGGCGGATCAACTGCTGGCTTTTCAGGAAGAGACCGGACCCTTCGGCACGTTGCTGTATGCCGGCAAGGACTGGAAAGACCGCGAACTGGGGCGCCAGTCAATGATCCTGATGGCCGAACAGGTCATGCCGAGGATCAATGCCGGCGCATCCGGCGATTCCAAAGCCGCCGAATAATCCGCGGGGGAGCTTGCCGTGGCACTGAGCGATCGCATTCCCTATCAAGCACAAGTTGACAGGCCGAAGCTCACGCTTCCCGGCGCAAGAAACTCGCAGTATGGGTCATCCTCAATGTCGAGGAGTGGCGGATCGAGAACGCGATGCCTCGGACCGTGCTGAGCCCGCCGATGGGCCAGCCGCTACTCCCAGACGTGGCAAACTGGTCCTGGCATGAATACGGGATGCGCGCCGGCTTCTGGCGACAGCTCAAGGCACTGACAGATCGCAAAATACCGGTGACGTTGGCGCTCAATGCCAATGTCTGCAACGCCTACCCGCGTGTCGCCTCCGCTGCGCTCGACGCTGGCTTCGAATTCATGGGCCACGGCTTTGTGCAGGGGCCGATGCATAAGGTCGAGAACCAGGCCGATACCATCAAACGCTCGGTCGAGACTATTTCGAAATTTGCAGGGAAGTCGCCGCGGTCGTGGGAAAGCCCCGGCCTTACCGAGACCGAGGAAACCCTCGATCTGCTGCGCCTCAACGGCATCGAATACGTCGCTGACTGGGTGATCGACGATCTGCCACAGGACATCGCTACGCCTCACGGCACCATCACGACGATCCCCTACTCGGTCGAAACAAACGACATCGTCATCCACGCACTGCAGCATCTTTCTTCCGAGCAATTCCTGAAACGCTGCACCGATCAGTTCGATCGGCTATATCTCGAAGGCGCATCGAACGCGCGGATCATGGCGATCTCAGTTCACCCGTACATCACGGGCGTGCCGCATCGCATCAAATATCTGGAGGCGTTGCTCGACTATATCCTGGGTCACGACGGCGTGGCCCTGATGACAGCCAGTGAGATTGGCGACTGGTATCGCGCAGAGATGGCAAAGATCTGGATTTGATGTCTGCCGCAGGATCGTCGAAGGGCCAGCGAGATTCGGCGGTAGCTCACGAGGACTTACTGTTATCTCCAGCAATAAACCGGCCGAAACTACCACGCGCAAACAGCAGGGGTTCCTGCCGATTGTAGGCATAGGCCTCAACGGCGCCCAGGAAGATGATGTGGTCGCCGCCGTAATACCGATTGGCCGCGCGGCATTGGAAATTGGCCACGCTATCGGTCAACACCGGCGCGTTGCCAAGCCCCGGCGTCCAGTTCACGCCGGCGAACTTGTCGTCCGACGACTTTGCAAACTGCGACGCCAGCGCCTGCTGGGAAGCTCCGAGAACATTGACCGTAAAGTGGCTGGCATTCTGGAAGATCGTAAGCCCCTGCGAAAACATCCCGAGACTCCACAACACCAGGGGCGGATTGAGCGATACCGAAGCAAAGGAGTTGCAGGTCACGCCATACGGCCTCCCATCCGCGGCCATCGCCGTGACAATGGTGACGCCGGTGGCGAATGTGCCAAGCGCATTGCGAAAATCGCGCGGGTCGATCGCCGAGTTGTCGCTGGCAAGCTCATTGGCCGGATCGGCCGGATGTTTGGGTGCATCAGACATCCGCCGGGCCTCAGAGCGTCAGATTTTCGGACGGCAGGCCAAGGGCCACGCGTCCATAGTTGGTTCCTGCCGCATCAAAATTGAATGCGAGGTGCGAATTCACGGCGTGAGCGTCGCGGAACTGCCGCTGCAGCGCGCCTGACGTGAACAGGCTGCGTGCGCCACTTGCCGCAAATAGCAGCGAGACCGCTTCGGTGCAGAGGTTCACTGCGAATGCACCATCCCGCCGCAACCCCGTCTTGACCGCGAGGTCTGGAATATGGCCCCGCCTCGCCTCGGCCATCGCATCGATGCAGTTCGTACGCATCACGAGGCGAGCCGCATCGATCTTGGCGGACGCCTCCGCGATCTTGATTTGGGTAGTCTGCAGATCGCTGAGTTTGGCCCGATTGTAGGTCGAGGCCCGATGCCGCGCGAGCTCGACGTAATCATTGAGACAGGCTTGCGCATTGCCCAAACCGACGCCCGACAATACGTAAGGAAACAGCGAGAATACCGGTAGCGCATAGAGCGCGTTCGGATTGACGGCGCTTCCGGGCGTCGGTCCGCCGGTCAGATCTCTGACTGCGATGGTCATGTTCTCCGCAACGAAGCAATCCTCGACCCATACATCGTTCGACCCGGTACCGCACAGCCCCGTCGCATTCCAGGTGTCGTTGATCCTGTATTCGCTCCGATTAAGCAGGAATATCCGATATTCGATACCCTCAGCCTCATCGTCCGAGGACACCACGCCGGCAAGCATGTTCCAGTCGCAGGACTCGACACCCGAGGAGAACGGCCAGTGACCGCGCAGGACGTATCCCCCCTCTGCCTTTCTCGCGCGCCCGGCTGGAAAGATGAAGGAGGAGGCGATCAACGCATCGGCGTTCCTGCCCCAGACCGCATCCTGCGCGTGCTTGTCAAACATGCCCAGCATCCAGTGGTGGCTGGCGAGATTGGCGAAATTCCATGCTACGGAAGCATCCGCCTGCCCCAACGCGTCGGAGCAATCGACCAGAGCAACATAGTCAAGCTCGGCACCTCCGACGCGCTTGGGCTGCAAGACCCGGAACAAGCCGGCATCGTGCAAATCACGTTCGGTCTCTGGCGGCAGGCGGCGGAGTTCCTCCGTCTTTGAAGCGCGACCGCGCAATTCCGGAATCAGGGCCTTGGCACGTGCAACCATGGCGGCATAGCTGTCCGAACCCGGCCCCGCGGGTGAACCTGCATCCGGCTTGCGGCCGTCCTCCGCCATATATTTCCTCGCCTGCTCCATTGCTTTTACGCTGCCCGCGCTTTGCCAGTCTACCGGCTGATGGCCAATGATCAAGGCGGGCGGAACATGGCTACTCCGCCGCAAGAGGCTGCTCAAGAACGCAAAAAAGCCCGGCGGCCGATGGCCACCGGGCGAGTAGAGGCATTTTGAGGCATGGAAATGCCAAGCAGCTATTTTATGTCTTTGCGCCAATAAAGCGTGTTCGGCCAGGCCCAGGGATAGTTGGACTGAACAGGCGGTAACCCGCGCGAATGAAGTTGTTGGCTGACGAAATATTATCCGTAGTGTCAGATACGACCGAACACCATCCATTCAGACGCGCACGCGCTTCCATGGCTCGCATCAGGCGCAACTGAAGCCGATGTCCGCAATGCTTGCCCAGCACGCCAACGCGGCAAAAATAGCCCGCTTGGAAAACATGCGTCGACGGAATGACACCGGCGAAAGCGACAGGCCTGGTTCCGCAAAGCGCAAGCAACCAGTGCCCCTGATCGAATTGCGGAACGGGTGCGGTGTCAAGAAACGTCAACTGATGAAGTTCTGCCAGTGTGTCCGCAACATCGTCCTCGCTCGCGTCAACCTCACGAATTTGATACATGTCGCACCTGCATCCGAGCTCGTCTATGTGTGCGGCAAGTCAACCGATCATTTGCCGAGCGTCGCCTTGATGCCGAGCCACACCGCACCGACGAATCCCGTTACGATCATCGTGACGACTGCCTTGAAGGTATAACTCTGTGCCTGCTCGACGCTTCTGCGCCAGCGCCGCAGGTGCTGAAAATCGGCGCGAAGCTCTCTTCGATCGTCCTCGTCTATCCCGAACGAAGTCAGTGTCGTTGCGACGGCTTTGAGAACCACTGCGTCGATATCGTCGTGACGAATCCTTTGCTGTTCGGCCAGCGTCTCGATGACGATGGCCCTGACATCCGCAGCCTGCATCGCCGTCATCGCTTGATAATCCGTGCCACGTTTTCGAAACCTCGTTTGGCGAAATAGAATGACACCACGAGATTGGAGGTGATCGCTGAAAAGCCCGCGAGCGGATCGGTCGTGCCAAGGCCGAGAACCTTGTCCCAGATCAAGAGTTTTCCAAAATAGATCGCCACGACATATCCCATCAGCTTGTCGGGCTCGTACCAGTGCCCGATCTCGGCCATGCGATATTGCATGATGGCGTTGGTTTCGGAGACCTGCGCGGCGATTTCGGCAGATGCCGTCTCACTCGCGATCCTCTCCGAGGTGTTGCCGGCAGCAAGCTTCGCTTTGTAGCCTTCGATCAGACCCTTGATGACCGGGCCGCCGATGAAACTGATGATGGTCATCCACATTTGCGCGCCTCCAGCGTCATCCATATCGCGAACACGACCGCCAACCCTTCAGCGCCGAACACGCCGGGGCGGACCTGGTAGAGCTGGCTCGCCATCCAGATCACCCATCCGCCGGCCAGCACGGCCGTCCAAGCCAGCAGGGCGAGCACGATTTTCATGTCAGAGCGTCCGTCGGCGGCAGGCTTCGGTGATAACGCCGGCCAGCGCGGCGAAGGCCAGCATCTTGAACGCCGACCGGGCGTCCAGGCTCGATAGCTGCGTGAAGTCGTATCCCGAGAAGGCCGCGATGAGGCCTGCGCCAACGATGCCGACGACGTACTGGATACGCGCCCAAAGGATCGTCACGGAATCTTTGAACCACTCCTTAACCTTGCTCCATGTGCTGATCATGCTTTCCTCCTGAAAACCACGTTGAAAATGTTGTCGATGAATGCCCCGATCGAGCCCTTCGACGGATTGACAATCGAGGGAGCGGCAGGCTTTTCAGCCGGGATCGGCTTGACGGAAATCGCCGGCTTGATCGTCGCACCCGTAAACGTGATGGTGGGATCAAGCGCCATCATCGCCATCAGAAGACCGGCGCAACCAGGCTGGCTATCGACGACGTTTGGATCGTAGACGCCGTCGCGGACATACTTGCCGGATCGATACTGATCAGTGCCGGCCCAGATGTAGGGCGACGGCCTCCTTCGCGCGGCATAACCAAGCCCATTATATTGTTCGAGCTTGGCCAGCGTCCGACCGATGCTCCAATCCTTGTTGCGCGCTGCATAAGGCGCGCAGTTGACGAGCGCGTCGATCGCAGCCTCTTCCCAGGACCTGAACGGCCCCCGGCCGGCGGGCACATGAACCGAAATCCTATTCCAGGGATCGCCCTGCGCCAGCGACCCGGTCCAATCCTGTGAACATTCGCGCTGGTGGATGACGGCAATCACCGCCCAAGGCACTCCGGTCTTGGCGGAAGCGGCTTGGTATCTGGCCTTGGCAGCGGGCGCGACAAGATGACGGGCAATGGGCGTGAAGCTCCGCGTCAACTTGGCATTAGCCCAGCGCTTCGCATTCGCCGTAGTGAGGGCGTTGAGGTCGGTCATCTGTTGCTCACGAGATTGAGAAGTGATAGGAAATATTAGAATGCAGACGCTTCGAAGAATTCGCGCGCAGATGAACCCGAGTCTACGAGAATGGCTCGACGGCTTTAGCGCGATACTTGCGATAACGTTGTTCTTTTGCCTACTTCAATCAGCCCACGACGGGATAGTAAACCGCAACCGCGAATTTGATCCGCAGCGCTGGTGGTATCCGATCTATCGATTTTTATCCGAGCATGCGCAGTCAGATAATACGGATAACGTAGTTGCAGATGATCGTTGGCTGCACGTTGTTGTGGGCGTTGCCGCCACCGGCGCTTGCATTTGTGATAGAGATGCCGGTGGTGTTATTTCCAACTGATCCGCCTGGCTGCATAACGGTTGCACCTACATTCGACGTCACTGAGATGTTTGCGCCGCCCGTGCCGCCGGTGTGGGTGTGTCCCGGATCCGTCAATGTGTTCGAATGAATGTGCGAAGCAAGTTGGGAAGTCGTGAGCGTGTGACTTTCCGAACCGCCAGTTGCGCCCAGACTTGTTGAGGTGCTGCCAAAATAGGAAGAAGTCAGCCGCAACGCGCTCGCTTCCCTCATAGCCGATACGCGGCCAGCCTTGTCCGGCAAATTGAACGTGGTCGAGCCATCCCCCGGACCATAGGTGGTCCCGACCAAGGCGAATAGGCCCGCATAGGTCGCGCGGCTGATCGCCTGCCCCACCGGAAAAGCGAAAGCACTGTTCGGCGTCGTCGGCCCCCAATAATCTAACCCTGCCCCGAGCGGCACGTTATACGGATTGCCGTAGAACCCATGCAGATAAAATGCTGCATCCGAGTGATTGTAGAGTGCCAGATACGGCGTCCCCTGAATCAACGTTCCCGGCAACAACTCGATGCCGGGCGCCGATCGCAGCGCTTTTGCTCCAAGCGAATCCACATTGAGCGTCACCGTCCCCCCGTTCGTCGCGTGCGGCGTGAACGCGATGATCTGTCCGTTGAGACGGGCAAGCGTATCGAATGCCTCGTAGGATGCGACCGTGTACGCCGTCGCTGTCCCGCCCGTGACGATCGCGCCTGCAATATCGTCGCGATGTTTGGCGACCGACGCCATCATCGCCCGCGCCGAGTCGTTCACGCTGGAGGGCGACTGCCCTTCCTGCCAGTTGATCGAAGGATCGGCAGTTGCATTGTTGGCCGCCGTTTGCGACCACTTATAGAGAGTCATCTTCGAGTTCCTCCGTTTCCAGCAAGTGGCCGGCTATGCCTTTCTGTCCAGTTCGAGATATTGCGCGCAGGGGCACGTTGGCGCCCGTGCTGTCAGGAGATTGCGGATCACGCCGGGCGGAACGCCGGGGCTTTGCTTGGCCACGGCGCCTACGTGCGCGTCTATGATTTCCTCAATTTCAGCCCTGACCTGCTTGATGCGCTCTTCAAGCGTTGGGGTGCGTGTCGTTTTCATTGGATCTGCTTTCCTCATTCGTGCGGGTCTCGCTCTTTTGGTATGCCGCCAGCTTCTGCCTCGCGGTGGCTGCCTCGTTTTGCGCCCGCCGCAGCGCCCTTTCGCGTTGCGCTTCATGGGCTGCCACATAGACCTGCAAGTCATATGGCAGCGATTTGAAACGCAGCTTGCGGTCGTTCGGCCACGAGCGCGGCGGATCGATTCCGGCGAGATCGCTGATCGCCGCCGCTGCTGCGCCCCCGAGCGTCGGGTCTGCCAGGTCGGCCGAGACATGCAGCCGCGATATGTCCTGGACCGCAGGCCAAAGCCGCTCGATACCGAGCGGAGCGCAATCCACGACAAACCGAGCGACCTGCGCGGGCGCTGCGGGACAAGGCGACAGGCCGTTCAGCTCGCACCATTTCGCGAACAGCGGCGCGGCTTGCATCCGGGCCCGCGCCATGGCGGCGAGTACCGGGTTGATGGTAGGACGCATCAGACGTTCTAGCGCCTCGCCTTGCGCAGCGCCTCGTGAATGGTGCCCATCTTGCTGCGCAAGGCCATCAACTGGACGCGCCGGCGCAGACTGTGCGGACTGGAGTCGATCTCACCTCCCAGCTCGCTGTCAAATCTTTCGAGAGCTTCCGCGCGCTTCTGCACTCCGTAGAGCGCGAAGTTCTTCGCGATCTCTTCTGTTGTCATCGGCTCACCATGGAGCTTTTCGGCTGCGGATTCGGCGCGGTCGATGAAGTCGCGGTTGTCCTGCATCGGTAAATTTCCTTTAGAAAAAAAGCCGCCATTTCCAGGCAGAGGCTCGAAGGTTTGAAAGAGCGTCGTCGGCCTGAAGGCTACGCGCACGGAAGCGGCCGCGGCCGACAGCCATGCTCGCGAACGGCCCGACGGGAATGGACGTGGCCGGCGCGCCTACGGCGAGCCGAAGAAAACCCAAGGTGGGAGAAGCCTTTGTTTCGATGAATCGCCGATAGCCGCTCCCTGCTGCGGCCGCGTCGGATCCCCAGGATCAACGCCCGCCAGCGAAGCTATCCAGGTGCCAACATCGCGTGGAAGCGAATTTCGATTGGCAGAAGAAGCGGAGCTGCCAATGGGTCCACCACCAACGCTCGGCGCGGCTGCTTGCAGCCTGTTGCCGCTGACTTGATCCAGATAACGAAGATTCTCTTCGATCGCGGGTGGCGGAGCGGCAGTGAAACTCGGCAACAATCCCGGAGGCGCACTGCTGGAATTGCGTAGAGCCGCCTTCAACTGTGAGTCAGTAAAAGGATGATAAATTCGTCCTATCCCACGATCCGAAGGTTGATCGTCGAATCTGCCCTTCCCTCGATACGGAATTTCGTATGAAATACCCCGGTTCTCTGGATCGTAATGTCGCCTCGCAGCTTCCCGAATGATTTCAAGCGCCGGCCTTTTCCAATTATTGTGCTGAAAATCGAAATCGGAATCGTAAGGTTGGATTTCGATTCCTTTGAATGTTTTGGTACCATCCGGGCTTACGATAACCTGACCAGAAATCCTTGCGCTTTCATCGCCAAACACCAAGCTGCGTGTCTTATAGTCTGCGGAAAGAGGATCCGTTGTGTAGTTGGTTATTGCGGCCTTTACTGAGGGATCTCTATCTTTCGCCGGCGCCAGTTTCCACAAATCATACGTGCCAGGACTAAGATCGTGTCGATTGGCCACGCTATTGATGATCGGAAACATTCCCGGGTGATAATATCTTCCTGGACCTTCGCTCATGTACCATGACATATCTACTGCAACCGGCGAAGGCGCGTCTCCTACAGGAGTCGGTGTGCCAGAGATTTGTGCGCTCCGATAATGGTCGAGAAATTGTTGCCACGCCCAGCGCTGCCCATTCGCCAGTTTGATCTCATTTCCAGACATACTCCGCTCGACCTTTCTAAGCAGATACAAACGACTCTAACGTGCAGCATGTCACGGCAAAACTAAGGTTTTCCGGACCGCTCTGCGCTATTCGGCTCTGCCGTTATGAACGAATCGCGCGTGAACACCGCTCCGCAGTTTGAAAGAACCATACTTACGCCAACGTTCCTTACGGTCGGTTCTCCAACCGTTTCGCCATCCAGATAGACCTGCCACCCGATCACGCCGAACACGTTTCTGGACCTGGTGGCCGAACAACAATTGTCTCCGCGCCTGCTAAAGTCCACGAGTTCAGGCTTTTCATCGAGGTGCCCAGCAATTCCGTGGCTGCCGTAGCGCGCCCGATTGAACCGAATTTTTGCTTGCTTGATTGCGTCGGCTTCGGACCGAATGATGTGGTCACCAGGATCGCAAAGGTTGTTCGTGCGATACGTTGACACCGCCTCCCAGGCGAACACCAAAATGATCGGAAAAGCGATCAGTGCGAGGATCAACTTTGTCACGCGAATGACTCCACCGGTTCTGTGGGGCGACGGTTCTTTGGCGAGGACGTTATCTATGATCGGAAGCATTCCGGGATGGTAGTATGCCCTGGCCCTTGCTCAACATGTCCACCGCAACCGGTGAGGGCCGCCCTGCAATCGGGACTGGCGTACCCGATGCGGTGGGCTTGTAATAGTGATCGAGAAATTGCTGCCATTTCCAACTATCACCATTCGTCACCTTGACTTCATTCCCAGGCATGCCTTCTTCCCCTTAGTAGTCCGCGTCTTTGTAGGAATCCGAAGTGCAGATCACGCCGCAGTTCGACATCGCAACAAGCGCCGTGTGGCTTTGCGCACTTCGCGATGATCGCCAGTAGGTGCCTGTGTTGGGCGTCGTTGAAATGCTTGCGCCCAGATAGACATCCCAGAAGATCAAACTGAGCATGTTGCGAGACCGAATGGCATTGCAGCAATTTTCCGTTCGATCGAGGGTATCGACAAAGTCTGGTGCGCTACTGAAACGCTCGGAACTGAAGAAGGGGTTCTTGACCATCTTCTTCTTAGCGACAGCGATCGTGTCCGCCTCTGACTGAATGGGGATCACCTAGCTCGCATAAATTGTTCGTGCGATAGACGAACTGGGCTGTCCACACGACCAGGGAAACGGTCAGAGCAAGAAACACATTTCTGGCGCGAAAGATTTTCTTCATGTTGGCCCCTGTTCCGATGAAGAGCTAATTCTGCGGCTGCCGCGGAGATTATTCGTGAACAGCGCCTGGACCTTGCGCGCATAATTTCAGGATTTTTTGTGCAGATCCCTCACGTTCTGGTCTGCGCGACTTCTCAACGTCTGCCGGATTTCCGTGCGTGGTAGAGCGCCACCGCATCTTTGATGTTGCCGGAGCTTGAAAGTTTGGCGCTCAGCGTCCGCAGATCTGCCTGTTGCCGTTCCGAAGGTGTACGCGACGTGCCAGGCCGCACGACCGGCGGCAGCGGTCTTGCGGCGGCGGCATCCCTCGCCTTCATCATCAGGCGGTATTTTCCAGCGTCATCTTGCAGCCCGCGGAAGATGATCAGACCGTCACCCGGCGTTTCGATCTTGTCGGTGAACAGCTTGAAACCGCTGCCGACGCCGAGAGAAGCGATCTTGCTCTCGATCAGCCGCTTGCTCGATTGCGCCAGCGTCCGCTGCGCCTCGCGGATACAGACCGCAAGTGTCCCGCGCTCCGCCTGGCAGGTCTCGACCAGGAGCTCGCCGAAGAAGTGCGATTTACCCGAGCCGCGGCCGCCGTAGACCCCCTTGTAGCGCGCAGCTTGCAGAAGCGGCTCGAAGACCTTCGCTGTCGGAATTTTCAAGATGGACAATGACCTATTCCGTTCGATGATTTCGAGCTCACCATCACCCTCATCTCGATGTCAGGAGCCGACTACGGGAACCGCCCTCAACTTCTAAAGCGAAGCAAGCCGAAAAGAAAATCGTCCATGCTTTCGTTGCGCGCCGATCGGCTGTTCGAAAAATTCCGGATCGGCAGGGGAAAGGGCAGATCGGGTATCGACCTGCCGCTGGCGATACCGGATGGTGTTCGGCTGGTGCCGGCGCAGGCTGATATGCCGCTCTCGGCGCACTGACCCGGGGTGAGGAAGTCCAGTTCCGAAGCGGTCAACACTGTAGAGACGATCACGTTGCTACTTGTTCACCCACCCAGCGCTGTGAGTGTCTGATTTTTTCTTTAGAGCGCTATACGCGAATCCAACCTTGACGTCATTGCTCCAAAAGCGAACCAAATACTCCTTCGCATGCGGATTGTAGGTTATTGGCTGGCAAACCGTGATCTTGTGGCTTCCTGCAACAGCAGGTCAGTGTCACAATTCTCAAGAGGAGAGTATCGCTCATTGAGCTCGACGAAAGGCATGATCCAGTTTTTTTCTTTTGACAGCAACTGATCGATTTCAGCGAAATAAGACTTCGTTTTTTCCAAGCAAAGGGCGGGATCGGCGCGAGCGGTCGATGCTTGGACAAACAGCAATGAGGAAGTAACAAGCGAGAGCGTCGTCGAACGCGCTAGCGAGATTGTCACCTTCTGACGGGTCATTTTCGAAAACCACTCATGGAATAGTTTCAGGATTTTTTGTGCAGATGCGCCAGAGGCGATGCCCATGAGTGTCAGCTTGTCTAGCGCTGTCGGCGACCCTGAAGTGGCAGAACAAAAGGTCACTAGCTGAAGCACAGATAACGCCTCAAGTACTCTCCCCGCTCCCATTTTCGGGATGAACAATGACGCGCTCGATCCGGTGGATCAGCTCAAGCGCGCCATCGCCGCTGTTCTCCAGCGGCTGCGTGGCCTTGCCCCAGCCGCGGTCGAGAATGGCATTGGCGGCCGAGACACGGGCGGCGGGGGTGGCATCCTTGCACCGCATGATGCCGACGAGAACACGGATCGCGGTTCTGGTATGGCTACGCGCCAAGGATCGAATCTCAACAAGGGCCTTTGCTTTGCCCATTTAGGCTTCTCGGCTGGCCGGTCCGCCATGCTTATCTGAACTTGCGTCGACATGGCCGATAGAGGATTCCCGCAGCGTGGCACGAAAAGCAATTGTTGGAAAATCCGTCTGCACGTCGTCGCGGTTGGGACGCGGGATGAACTGAATTATTTCGGTGTTCACGAGAACTCCTCCGATACGGCGATGACAACGAGGCCGATGAGCGCGAGGGATATCAGATAGGCGGTCATCGACATGTCTCCAAAAACAAAAACGTGCGGCATGATCGCGGTGTGCAGGCGCAGATCATTTGGGGCGCGAACCTTATCCCGTCGGGGGCCGCGTGCGGCGCGTGACGATTCGCGCCGCGGACCGGCATGTTCGCGCATGCCGGCCAATTGTATGAAGGTTCGGACGGCGGCGCGCTCGTGACGCCCGGGCGGGGGGCGTGGGAGTTGCGGCGTCGATGTGCGGCCGCCGTCCGATTCGAGAATTCCAAACAAAAAGCCCGCGACGGATTTCTCCGTGCGGGCTTTGCAATTTTCGCGATGATGACGTTATGCCGGTGATTTGCCCGACATGTCAAACTGTTTTCGAGTGGTCAACGAATTGCGGAAAATTCGACAAAACGGCTTCGACAATTTGAAACCGCCCTGGCTGAAACTCTATGAGAGCGAAAAGCCCGCCACCGTTTCCGGCGCGGGCTTTACGATATCGGCGATGATGTCATCGTGCACCTGATTTGCCCGACACGTCAAGTACCGAGCAACCTCAAATGGAATGCAACGATGTCGAAAACAAATTGTCGGCCGCGACCCGCGGTTCAACTGAGCGCAAGGAGGCCATCGAATGTTTTTCGTTGCTGCCATGCTCACGATTCTGTCGGGCTTGTTCTATGCCGCGAGCCGTCACGAGATCGGCTCGCTCGGTGTGGCGATGTGCCAATATGGCAGCCCGTTCTGTGACAATCCGCTGCTGGTACTGGTGGCGGCAGGCTTGGCCGCATGCTGGGGCATGTTCGTCAGCGTGCGCTGATGTACTCTTTCGGAGGGCGCCCGCCCATGATGCCGCTCTGCCGGCGACTTTCCCGGTGTGTCAAACGGCACGCCTTATTGCGGTGCACGATTAGCCGGGTGAACCGGCTTTGGTACGGGCGGTTCAGGCTCCACCTCAAGCTTCGGTTCGGTCGGCATGACCTGCGCACCCGCTGCCCGCGCAGCTTCGCCGGTGGTACTGTAGTTGGCGATCACGGGGTGCTGTACTTTGGGCTTGTTCCACGGCCCATGGTCAACGATCAGCATGCCGAGCACGCCGAGAATGGCAACCCCAATCGCAACCTTCAATGGCGCGCCACCGCTTCTGGTCAATTGGTCTTCAGTCAATTCATTCGCCATCGGAAAATCCGCGTTGCTTTCCTCTAACGAAATTAAATCCGGACGATGACGAAAGTTCCCTTATCGATCTGCCAGGAGGTGGACCTGCTGGAACAAACGTCCTGACCACGCATTGTGGGAACGTCAGCCGTCGGCGAATGCCAAACGATCGAGTGAGTTGCAAATCGTGAATGAAACCTCGGGACCATCCCAGCCCGGCATGGCGGAACGCGCCATTGATACCGCGACCGATGTGTCACGCACGCTGACGGAAGTATCCGCCGCGTTGCAGACCGCGACCGGTCGTCTCAGCGACGCGATTACCGCGGCGCGGAAACCGGGAATGCCGCTCTCGACCATCAGCGCGATCACTCGCGAAGCGCCGCTGGCCAGTCTGTTCGTCGCCTTTTTATTCGGTGTCGCGATCGGACGTCGCCGCTAGCAGGGCCCTCAGCTCCTCAGAGCTTGCCCTTCGCCGGATCCTTTGTGGCGGACATGACGCCGCCGGTTATCTGTCGCATATGTTCGCCCGCGTTGGTGAACTGGCTGCGCAGGAATTCAGACTGGATCTGCATCGCTTCCTGGAGATCGGTCGCATGGACCAGCTTGCGGGCATGCTCGAACGCAGCCTTCATATTCTGTTCGGTAAACGACAGCGCCTGCTTGGAAATTTCCGTACCCGCACCCGGCATCGACGTCATGGACTTTCCGGCGGCATCGAAGAACATGCCGAACGCCTTTTCTGCCTGATCGATGGTTCTCTCGGCCAGCTCGCGCAGCTCGGCCGGGACTTCGAGTTTCGGTTCAGTCATGGTCGCTTCTCCAATGTCGACATTGGCAGGTTAGCATAATTCCCGGCTGCGTCTGCGCCGTATTGGACCGAGCTCCGAGTAGACCGCGGCGGCCGGCATGCGGCCGGCCCAATTTCAGAGAGCCGAGGAATGATTTCCTTCCCTCGCGGTCCGTAGCCGTACGGGTGCAGTGCCCGATTCCAATGGTGGCAACAGTGTGGCATAGTGATTCGGGGTTAGAGATCGGCTGATGGTGGCTTTGCGTCTCTGGTTTTAAGTCTCTCTTGGGACATGGAGATAAGATGCTGCTAACATTTCGACCGACGCCGACCTGCACGCGCTTTCAAACCAGCATAGAGATGCCGTGCATGAAATGCGGCGCACAGATGCGGCTCGCCACGATCGAGCGGCGCGACCAGAATTACGACGTGCTGACCTACCGCTGCACGCCCTGCGACTCCGGCGAGAGCTTCCTGAAGGCACGCTGATTACGAGCCGTTCAGCACGGCGATTCCCGCCTGCGTCAGCACGATCCCTTCGTCGCGCACTTCGGCCAGGCCGAGACCTGTCAATATTCTCAAGTCTTCGTCGCTGACCGGCGACAATTTCAATCGGCGAGCCTGAATGTCCCGCAAGGTCCAGCGGAGATCGATAGCCTTCTCGAGACTGAATTCAGCGAAAGGATTTTCTGCCATTCGCTTCTACTTACTGGGCCATTTGAATCAGATCTGTCGTGGCTGCGGCGCCCCCTGGACGCACCTGATAATGCGGCAATCGAGGTCAGGTTCCCGACGATGCGAAGGCAGCGCCGACCAGACTTGTCCGCGCTGCGGACGGGCCGCAGCCCTCGGATTCTCAATAGCGATAGGGCTCGATATCCAGCAACGGAAAGGCGCTGAACACACTGGGCGGATTGGTCGCCGTCGCCGCATGCAGATAGGACTTGTCGAGCTCAGCCAAGCGGGTGACGCCGAGCAGCCCGAGGCATCGGATCACTTCGTCTTCCAGTAATTCAAGCATCCGCACGATGCCGGCCTCGCCTGCGGCCGCGAGAGCCCAGCATTGCAGACGGCCGATGCCGACCAGATCGGCGCCGGAGGCAATCGCCTTTACGATGTCGGTACCGCGGCAGAACGAACCGTCAACCATAATCCTGGCGCGACTGGAAACCGCGTCGACGATTTCCGGCAAGACGTGCATCGCGCCGCGTCCGTGGTCGAGCTGGCGGCCGCCATGGTTCGACACATAGATCCAGTCCACGCCATGATCGAGCGCGATGGCAGCGTCTTCCGCGGTGGCGATGCCCTTGATCACCAGCGGAATTTTATACTTGTCCTTGATCAGCTTCACCGTGCGCCATTCCAGCCCTTTCTGGAAGTCGCCGCCGGTGGCCCGAATGCGGCTTTCGCGGACGTATCGCTTGGCAATGTCGCGCTCGCGCCGGCTGTAATGCGCAGTATCAACGGTCAGGCAGAACGCAGCATAACCATTCTCGATCGTGCGGCTGACAACGTCTTCGACAAAAGCATCGTCGCCGCGGACATAGAGTTGATAGATGCGCAACGCGCCGGGAGCGGCTTTGGCAGTCGCCTCCAGCCCCGGTTCTGACACCGAACTCAGCATGTGAGCGGCGCCGAACTGCCCCGCTCCACGCGCGACGGCAGCGCCTGAATCGGGATCGAAAATCTCGAGCGCGCCGACCGGCGCAATCATCACAGGCAAACGCAGGCGGCGGCCGAACACTTCGGTCGAGGCATCGACATCGACGACATTGCGCAGTACCCGCGGCCGAAATGCAATCTCATCGAGCGCCATGCGGTTGCGCCGCATGGTGGTCTCCGTTTCGGAGGCCCCGACGATATAGTCCCATGCGTTCTGGTTGAGGCGAGCGCGCGCTTTCCGGATGAATTCGTGGAGATTCTGGAATTCTTCGCCGCTGGCGCCGAGCTCGACATTTCTCGCCGACCGTATGGGGGTCCCGTCGTTCATGATGTTTCTCTCCCGCTTTTGACGGCACATTAGCCGCAGAAGAACGGAAAAATCTACCGCTTTGAATGGGTTAGGCGTGGTGCAAACGCAGAGACGTTATTCATTTGCGAGGTGCGTCGGCATAGAGCACTGATCAGCACCGCTCAGGCCGTATTCCCGGTTTTCCCGAAAGCCCCCGCCTCGGCCAGAGCCGCGATACGCCGCTCATCATATCCGAGCGTCTTTTGGAGCACCTCCCTGGTATGCTCGCCCAGCAGCGGCGCCGCCACGGGATCGACAGTCGGCGTCAAGCTCATCTGCAACGGCGTTTCAATATTGGGGACGGCACCCGCGGTCGGATGCGGGATCCGGCTGAGGCGATGCCGGTCGCGCACTTCCGGCGCGTTGAATCCTTCCTCTACCGTGCGCAAATAGCCGACCGGTATGTTGGCCTTCTTCATCTTCGCCATCCAGTTCTCAAGGCTGTCACTGGCAAAGACGCTCGCGATGATGGCCCGCAACTCTTCCCTGTTGGCGGTTCGGTTTTTCCGATGCGCGAACCGGGGATCGGTGACGAGGTCCGGCCGAGCGAGCACATCTACCACGAGCCGGCGGTATAAGCGATCGTTGGCGCAGGCCATGTAAAGCGGTCCATCGGATGCCTGGTAGACGCCGACGGTGGGCGAGCCGTTCGGCGAATTCCCGAAGCGGCCCGGATTTACGCCGCTGATCAGGTAGGCCATGCCATAGAAACCGGTCATCGACACGGCGGTGTCGATCAGCGCGACCTCGACCTGCTGGCCACGCCCGAGCCGGTCGCGGGCGATCAGCGCCAGCAGGATCGCATTGCATGCCGACATGCCCGTCGCCATATCGACGATCGGCGGACCGGTCCGCACCGGCTCGCCATCCGGAAAGCCGTTCAGCGACATGAAGCCGCTCTCGGCCTGCGTGATCGGATCGAAGCCCGGACGCAACGCGAACTCACCCTTGCGGCCATAGGCCGAGATCGAGCAATAGATCAGCCGCGGATTGGTCGGCGCGACGGAAGCATAGTCGAGACCGAACTTCTTCATCACGCCGCCGGAGAAATTCTCCACCACGACATCCGCCTTCGCGATCAGTTCGCGGGCGACTTCGAGCGCCGCAGGATTGTTGAAATCGAGCGTGATGCCGCGCTTGTTGCGATTGAGGCTGAGGAAGGCCGCGCTCTCGCCGCCGATTTCCGCATGTTCATAGTGGCGGGTATCGTCGCCGCCGTCCGGGTTTTCGATCTTGATCACTTCGGCGCCGAAATCGGCCAGCGTTTGCGTGCAGGCCGGACCGGCAACGACTCTGGTGAAGTCGACGACCAGCAGACCATCCAGCGCGGTCGGTTCGCCGTTCACGCGCGGCGTTCGCTCCGGCAATTGCGGTCTGACAGTCATTTCCGGCATTTCCTCTTGTTATTCTGCCTGACGAAACGAAGACTTCGCCGCGACAGCAATTTCAAGACTTTCTTACCGGAACCAGACGGACATCGCCAAACCCCGATTTTGCAGGGCGGGACCTGCCGCTGACATAGCTCTCAGGGCGAAAGGCAGACGTGCCGCCGCCCGCCCGGGTTCGGGGGACGGGGCGGCGTCTGATCGATCAGAGCGCAGCGAACAGCGTCCGCTGAATCGTTACATAAACTCCGCTTTGCCTACTCGGCAATCATTTCACCGGAGCCGCCAAGCTCGGCGGGAAAGTCCTTCAGTTTGGGCAATCCGTCCCGCATCGGCAGGACGGTCTCGGCGTAGTTGACGTGCACCCCGGGCGTGAACGGCAGCGTCGGAAGGGTTGCGGCGAAGACATCGACCAGCCCGAGCGTCGGATGATTGGTCATCAGATGACCACCGCACTGCGCACAGTACTTGCGCTGGCTCATCGGCGTCTTCTCGAACGTTGCAACGTGTTGCGCTCCCGCCGTGATCCGTACCGCTTCCGGCTTCCACAGGCTGAATGCGTTCACCGGTCCGCCGGACCATGAGCGGCAGGAACGGCAATGGCAATAACCCATTCCTTCCGGGGCACCCGTGACCTGGACCTCGACCGCACCGCAAAAACAGCTTCCAGTATGCTTCATCATTCTTACGCCTCCTTACAGGAGAGGTGGTCAGCTAGATCTGCGCCAGGGGAACAGCATCGAAACCCGCTCCCGGTACCGGAGATACTCCTCGCCGAACATGGCGACAAGATCGCGCTCCTCCAACATGATGCCGACGAAGATGTAAGCCGTTGTCACCGCCGCAAACAGCAGATGCCCAGCGGTCATCGTCGGAGCCGCCCAGAAGGCGATGATGAAACCGAGATAGATCGGGTGCCGCACAAAGCGGTAGAAGAACGGCGTCCGAAAGACCGGTGCAGGCATGTCGCGGCCGACGAGATTGTTGGCGACCTGATGCAATCCGAACAGTTCGAAATGATTGATCAGGAAGGTGCTCGTGAACACGATCACCCAACCAACGAATGACAGCGTCGCGATCACCATGGCCATTTCGGGCTCTTGGACGTTCCAGATAACGGCAGGCATCGGACGCCATTGCCAGAACAGCAACAGAAGCGTCAGGCTTGAACACAGCACATAGGTGCTGCGTTCGACAGACCTCGGAATAAACTGCGTCCACCAGTGTTTGAACGATTTGCGCGCCATGACGCTATGTTGAATGGCAAATAACGACATCAGCCCGAGATTGACGACAATTGCCTCGAAAGTCCCCGATTTCGCGCCGGTGTCGATCGCCTTCGGCACCGCGAGGCCGGAGACGAATCCGATGGCGTACAGAATCGTGAACAGAAATGTGAGATAGGCCACACCTCCGAACAGAAATGCAGTGAATCTTAGCACTCGATTGCCCGCCATCGCCGGGCTGAGGGTTTGAGTTTCCGTCATGAAATTGGCTCCGCTCGGGGTAATGGGATTCGAACTCCCGGTTTTGACAGGATGCACGGAGAACGGCGACGGGTCTTTGCCTGATGCTTGATCTCTTCATGAGACGGACTTGATTGTTCCTTGAGAAGGGCACGTGAATTTCAACTTCGATAGTTACATCCTGGACACCGATCGTCGCGAGCTGCGCCGCAGCGGCGAGCTGGTGCCGATGCAGCCGCAAGTATTCGACTTGTTGGTTCACCTATTGAAACACCGTGATCGCGTGGTCAGCCGGGGTGATCTCATTGCGCTGGTGTGGGGTGGGCGGATCGTCTCGGACTCCACGCTGGACAGCCGGATCAACGCTGCCCGCAATGCGATCGGCGACAACGGAAAGGAACAGAGACTCATCCGCACCATTCCACGCAAAGGGATTCGCTTCGTCGGCGACGTAAATGGGCCGTGCGATGCACGAGCCACATTGCCGAAAGAAGCAGAACAACCACGTGCGAGGCTCGCGCTGCCCGATCGGCCGGCGATAGCCGTACTGCCGTTCATCAATATGAGCGGCGACCGGGAGCAGGAGTACTTCTCCGACGGGATTAGCGAGGACATCATCACCGCACTTTCGAAATTACGCTGGTTCTTCGTGATCGCGCGCAATTCGTCATTCACCTACAAGGGTAAGCCGGTGCATATGAGGCAGGTCGCTGCCGAGCTTGGCGTGCGCTATGTGGTCGAAGGCAGTGTGAGAAGAAGCGGCGATCGCGTACGTATTACCGCTCAGCTTAACGACACGGCAACCGGCAGTCACATCTGGGCGGAGCACTACGATCGGGACCTGATCGATGTATTCGCCGTACAGGACGAGATCACGGATGCTATCGTTGCCGCGATCGAGCCGCAGATCTACGCGGCGGAGAACTTTCGCAGCCGGCGCAAGCCGCCCAACAGCATCGATGCATGGGACCTGGTGATGCGGGCGTTGTCGCATCACTGGCGTGTAACGCGACCCGACAGCCTCGCCGCGCGAGCGCTGCTGGAACGCGCCATTGCGATCGATCCGAACTACGGCCAGGCATTGGCCCTGTTCGCGACCAACCACATGTTCGGCGTGCATCTGGGCTGGACGGACCTTGCAACCGCTGCACCCGTCGCCGAACAAGCAGCATTGGCGGCGATTGCCGCCGACAGCGAGGATGCCTGGGCCCATACGGCCCTCGGCAGCGTGTATTTCTCCACGCGCCGACTCGACCATTCGCTGGCCGAGTTCGAACTGGCGCTCCAGCTCAACCCGAACTTCTCCCTCGCGCAGGGATATTACGCCCTGGCACTGTCTTATACCGGGCGATGGATGGAGGCATATGCGGCGACGCAACGCGCGATGCGCCAGAGTCCCCGCGATCCTTCTTCGGCGATCTATTACGGCGTTGCCGCTTACGCCCAGTTTGTAGGACGGAACTATCAGGAAGCCATCACACTGGCACGCGAGGCGACGCGTCGGCGTGGCGACCTCACCGGCGCCTATCGGGTGCTCACGGTCGCCGCCGGCATGACCGGCCAGATCGAGCTCGCGCGCGCTGCGCTTCAGGAATTGCGCCGGACTCAGCCGAATATCTCGCTCGCCTGGATCGCGACGCAGTTACCCTGGAAGCTCGACGCTGATCGTGAGCACTATCTCGAAGGCTTTCGCCGCGCCGGATTGGAATGAGCTGCGGCTATCCCGGATTACTGCTGCCTTTCCCAGAACGACAGCAATCCCTGCGAGGCCGAGCCTCCGATTACGCAGGGAATGCCGACAGCGACTTGCCCCAGCGCGGCCGCAGAGACGCAACCGAGCGCCACCGCGCCGACGCCGACCTGACCCCAGAAGCTGAGATCGCGGCGGCTATCCGAGCCCTTGGTCTTGAGTTCATCCACGGCGGCCAGCGCATCCTTGCGGAGAGCAGCGATCTGCACTGTGTCCGCCGCCTCAACTACTTCGGCGAGCGGTGCCTTGACTGCCGCCGGTTGTCTGGCAAGTTCACTACGGAGATATTCCCGCAAGCTGGCATCGCGGATCGCGTAGCTTGCCAGCGTATAGCGCGCCATGCTTCCGACCGTCAGCTTGTCGATCGTGTCGCGGCTCTTGCTCCACGGCAGCATCTGGATGATGCGCTGGATCGGGGCATGCGAGCCGGTCGCAAAATAGTAGCCCCACAGCGTATCCAGCAAATCCTGGTTGCTCGCCAACGTGAGCGTCGTGTTCAGCTTCCGCTCGTCCTTGGCGAAGGGGTTCTTGGTGAATGCCCCGCGCAGCCTGTCCATCATGCCGGGCTTTACTTCTTCCAGCGGGATTTCGGTCAAGGTCGGCAGCTTGCCTGCAAGATAACTGTCGATCATGACCCGCCGGCCGGGCATTCGCGGCGCGACGCGGCGCAGAACGTTTCTCCAGTCGGGCAACCCCGAATAGGCAATGGCGCGGATGATCACCCATTCGTCTTCCGGCCGAACCGGGAAGAAATTGGCAATGAGCTGCTCGGCCTTGGCCGGGTTGGAGCCAATCGCACCGGCGATAAAGCCGAGATAGATTCCGGCATTCTCCGGTTCCTTGAATGTCTGCGAGTGAAACAGTACGCGCACGGCTGCCGGGACATGGGCATAGTCCGGCTTGGCCCGATAGTTATAGATCCATTGCTGGACTACCCCGAGCGAGGCGCGCGGATCGACCTCCGGCGCCTTCTCTGCATGCGCTGGCTGAATCAGCATGAGCGCAGCGGCAATGAAGGCGGCATATCGCATGTGATGCTCCTGCGAGCGTGAACGTCCGCGCGGTTCCGTGCGCGAGCGTCCCAGGCTCTCTCGATGGCGAAGCATGAAGCGTGCATTGCGACAATTCTGAGAAAATCCGCATTAACAGAAGACGTCGAAATTGTGGCACGTTGCGAAGAACTCGCCCGTAACTCACCTTATCCCAGACATTTTTTCGCCTCGCGTGGGCAATTCGATCTCAGTCGAGCAACTGGGAGTCCGGCGGGACGTGGAAATCCGGCGCATCACTCAACGCAACCGATCGTTCCGATCGGGGGGAGCCGTTTGCCGGCTTGCCGGCGTCCTCGGCTTAATTTTCGCAACACCGTTCGTCGCCGAAGCAGCGCCGCCCTCGCAGGATACGATCATCGTCGAAGGGAACCGCCGCGTCGACGCCGAGACTATCCGCTCCTATTTTCGCCCCTCGCCGGACGGACATTTCGATGACGCCGCGCGTGATGCGGCGCTGAAAGCGCTGATCGCAACGGGCCTGTTCGAGAAAGTTTCCATCGAACGCACCGGTGATCGGCTTGTCGTGCATCTGTCCGAAGCGCCTGTACTCGACCGCGTTGCATTCGAAGGCAACAGGAAGGTCAAGGACGCCGACCTCGCCGCCGCCATCGAATCCAAGCCGCGCGGCTCGCTACAACGCGCCACCGTGCAGTCCGACGTCGGCCGTATCATCGAGGCATACCGGCGTGTCGGTCGCGCCGAGATCAGCGTCGATCCGCAAATCATCGACCGCGGCAATGGGCGGGTCGATCTCGTCTATGCCGTAACGGAGGGCGCAAAGACTCCGGTGCGGCAGATCGACTTCACGGGCAACAAGGCCTTCAGCAAGCGGCAGCTCAGCGCCGTGATCAAGACGTCCGCCACCCATATGCTGAGTTTTCTGACGGGCGGCAACGTCTACGATCCCGACCGCGTCGCGCAAGACCAGGAACAGCTACGGCTCTACTACCGCAGCAAGGGTTACGCCGATGTCAGTGTCTCACCGGCAAAAGCGGAGTATGATCCAGCGGCGAAAGGGTTCACGCTGAACTTCGCAATCGACGAAGGCCCACTTTATCACTTCCGGGAAGTCAGCGTCGCCTGCAACGTTCCGGGCATGGATTGCGACAAGCTTCGTGCCCTCCTCACCACCCATCCGGGTGCGGTGTTCGACGGCAATGCCCTGGACAGGTCCACCGAACTTCTGGCGATCGAAATGGCAAAGCTCGGTTTTCCCTTTGCCCAGGCGACGCCTCGCCTCACTCGCGATGCTGCGACCGAACGTATCGATGTCGCTTTCGTGATCGAACAGGGGCCTCGCGCTTACGTCGAGCGGATCGAAATTCACGGCAACACACGGACCCGCGATTACGTGATCCGACGCGAATTCGATATCGCCGAAGGCGATCCTTACAACAAGACGCTGATAGACCGCGCTGAACGGCGTTTGAGGAACTTGAACTACTTCAAGACGGTGAAAATATCGAACAGGCCGGGCTCGGCCCCAGATCATGTCATTCTCGATGTCGAGGCAGTTGACCAGGCGACCGGTGATTTCAACATCGCCGGCGGCTACTCGACTGTCGATGGTGCGCTCGTCGAGGTCAAAGTAGGCGAGCGCAATTTCTACGGCACGGGCAAGAATGTGCAGGCCACCTTTACGTACGGCCAATATGCACGCGGCATCAACCTGGCCGCGTCCGAACCGTATTTTCTCGGCACCAAGGTCGCCGCGGGAATCGAACTTTTCGGTCGCCAGAACGACGCCAATAGCTACCAATCCTACGGCAGCACCACCTACGGCGCGAGGCTGCAACTGGGTACGCCGATCAACGAGGAACTCGGCGTCCAATGGCGCTACTCGATCTACAATCAGAACATCACGCTGTCGCCGAGCGGTTCGGGCCTGACGCCCTCGTTGGCCGTCCGGCAGGCGGCCGCCGCCGGCCCGACGTGTGTCTCCGCCCCCGGCAGTACGACGACCTACAGTACGCTCGACAACACAAAGAGCCCGACCAGCGGAATCAGATCGCAGCTCAGCCAGGATCTGGCCGGACTGGGTGGCGACGTGAAATTCCTGAAGACGACCGAAGACGTGCGGTACTACAAGTCACTCGGCAGCGATCTCGTCGGCATGGTGCGCGCTCAGGGCGGCTACGTTACCGGTTGGGGCGGCCAGCAGGTACCGCTGATGAACAATTTCTTCGGCGGCCCGACCATGGTGCGAGGCTTTGCCCCGAACGGATTTGGGCCACGCGACCTGACGCCGGGCACCACGATGGATAATGTCGGCGGCAGCGCCTATTGGGCAACGACCGCCGAACTGCAGAGCGCGATCCCCGGCGTGCCCAACGAATACGGCCTCCGGGCCACCGCCTTCGTCGATGCCGGCAGCGTATTTCGCTACAGCGGATCGACGACATCGCTTCAGGTCGCCAACAAGAATGTCGTACGCTCGTCGATCGGTGCCGGCCTGACCTGGGCCTCACCATTCGGCCCCTTGACCGTCGACTACGCCGTGCCACTCACCAAGGCGGCCTATGACGTAGTGCAGCCTCTGCGCTTCAGCGCGGGAGGGTTTTGACCGGAACGGGATGCTCCGTCGCGAACCCGTACAACAGCGCCAACCGGTCGAGGCATTCGCGCAATCGCCTGGAAAAATAGTCATGCCATCGCTTGGTGCGTAGTCCCCTGCGCTCGCCGACCTGTTCCATGGTCATTCCCTGAACCAGGACGTCATGCACCAGCGCCGAGCCGTCCGCCCCGAGTTCGCGCTCGGCACGGTTCAACCGCAGCACGGCCTTGCGTTGGCCCTCGGTGATCGGTTCGCGGTGCTGCCCGCCATCGACATATTCCCGGGTCGGGTCGACCGCGCGCGGGCCGCGTTCGGCCTTCTCCCAGTCGCTCTGGAACGCCCTCCCCGCCTGGTACTGTGCCTCGTCGATCTGGCGATGGGAATGCAGCCGCGCGAGCGGATCGTTGCGGATCGATCGTAGCGCGACGATCTTCTCGCCCGGCTCCAGCGCCAGGGGATTGTCGACCTCGACGGCTGCGACTTCGGTGTTGCGTAACAAATCGCGAGACCTTCGGTCATGCGCCTTGGTAGGATCGTACGGCTTTCGGCGTTTGGCTCTCGGCATCTGATGTGCTCCATGAAAACAGTGGAATTCGATTTCGACCCAAAGATCTATTCGATTGAGGCGTTCGCCAGCTCGTTGCGCAGCAATTCGGACAATTCGTGCCGGCGGCCGCAGCCGTCCGGCTGAAGCCCGATCAGCGCACGCAGATGAGCGATCCGATGGCGACGCGGCAGCCGTTTCAGCCTGTCGGCTACGCATGTGACAGCAGCGTTCATCATGCCGTCTCCAACATCCGCAGCAGAGCGGTGCTCACCGCGTGTTCGGACGGCACAACCGGGTTGCGACTCAAATGAAAATGCGGCGTGCAGTAAGCCGAGCCCGGCCGGCGCGGATGACCGCAGAAGGTAATAACCTCACTCTCCTCATCGCCGCCGTAGGGATAGCGGCAGTCACCACTCTCCAGCTCGGTCAGCGAGATATGCCGTGCCTCGATCGCCGCGCAGCGCAGCTTGAGCGGCTTGATCTCCTTAAACAGCGGCACCGGCCAGACAAGCGCAGACGTCCTGCAATCACTGGCACGAGGTTCTCCGATGTCGTGCAGGTCCGTCGGCTTGGTGGGCATCGACGGCTCGCGGCGATCGTCCGCCGTCAGCCGCAGGCGCCGGGCGCGTCCGAGTGCAGCACTGCGAGAGTAGGAGGTATTGAATCGTAAATTGATCGCCTGCGCGGCCTCCGAAAAGGTCAGGCCTTTGGCAAGAAATTCCCGCAGCGCGTCCGAGTGCTCGGGCGCCCAGTTCGACAGTTCCATCTTGTTGTCCTTGCTCTTGTCAACGCCGCCCGACGCCGGGCAATCAATTTCTGATATTCCGAAATCAAAAGTCAAGCTTGATTTCTGATAATCGGAATTGCTATTATCTCTGAAATTCGGAGAGGTGTGATCATGCTGGACATCAGATTGATCGAACGGGGCCTGGAGAAGCCGGGCAAGACCAAGGGCGGATTGGCCGCCGCGATGGGCGTTCGTCCCGGCGCGGTTTCGGAAATCCTGTCGGGGATACGGCTGATCAAGGCGTCTGAGATCGCGCCGATCATCGAATATCTCGAACTGAACTCGGTGCCGATCATGGGCCGGGTGGGCGCCGGCGCCTCGATCGAGCCGGAGCATGAGCAGGTGCCGCCGGAAGGCCTCGGCGAAGTCGAACTGCCCTTCCCGATCGCCGAAGAAACCATCGCCTTCGAGGTGGCCGGCGATTCCATGCTGCCAAAGTACGAAAATGGCGATGTTATTGTCGTCTATCGCGAGCAGCGTCATCCGCTGTCGAGCTTCTACGGCGAGGAAGCCGCGGTCCGCCTGAAGACCGGCGAGCGCTATCTGAAGACGATCGAGCGCGGAAAATCTCCAGCGTCGGTCAACCTGACGAGCTTCAATGCAAAGCCGATCACCGGCGTAAAGCTGGAATGGATCGGCGAGATCTGCGTTACCCTGCCCAGGGGCCAGATCGAACGATTGCGCAACAAAGCGGCGGCCCGCTCGCGCAAGGCAGCAAGGGCGACCGGCGGACGCACGCCGGAAAAGTAGTAAACGCAGCCTGTGACTTCCGAATCGACAAATCCTGCTTGCGGCGCGACCGATTCGCCAATCTCACCGCAATTTCTGTTTTTCCGAATTTGCGCTTGACTATTTTCCGATTTTCAGAAATACTCTCCGCGTCGATTCCGGTGCGCCGATATGAGGTCAGATCGCCAACATGCAATATTTCGTCGTGATGATCGACTACGGCCGCCGCGGTCGCGAGGCCATCGTCGATCCGGAAATCACAAGGCGCGAGGTCGTCTCCCGGGTCGCGTCGGGCGAATATAGGAATATCAGCTTCATCCATGAAATCGCGGATTGCTCGGTCGAGGATATCACGGCCGACATTCTGAGCGAGGCGGCCCTTCCCGACATCGGCGCGACGGGCGCCGATCTGCAGGCCAGCCATTTCGATCACGTCCGCGACCTGCGCAAGCACGAGAGAGCGTGATCACAGTCGGTTTACGCTATTCCCTCAAAACATTGTGATTACCGGGCGGGCTTCAATCGCCGACAGCTTGCTTAATTATTCTTCACGCAAAGTCTATTCCGACTGGGCGGACAGTCGCGCTAGACTCGCGATTCGATTCCTCCGACATGTAAAGTTCTTCGCCAAAATGTATCCGTCAATGAAGGCCGAGCTCGCCGCGCGCGACGGCGATCTTCGACTCTGTCTCCTGCTCGGTATCGCGGCCTGGTTTCTCTTTTTGGATCACGTCCCGCACAATGCGGTGAGCCTGCTGACCATGCGCAATTTCGGCTTCAGCGGCGCCACCGACCTGTTTATATTCATCGGCGGCTACACGGCCGCGATCCTCTATGGAAAGATGATGCTGGAACGCGGGTTCGTCGTCTCAGCGACCCGCATTTTCAAGCGCCTGTGGCAGCTTTACGCCGCTTACGTCGTTTTGTTCGTGATCTATATCGAACTGATCGGATACGTCGCGCGCAGGTCCCGCGCCCCCGAACTCATCGGCGAGTTCAATGTTACAGGGATCGTCGACCATGCGATCCGAACGCTGATTCACGGCCTGCTGCTTCAGGCCAAGCCGCTCAATCTGGATGTGCTGCAACTGTTCATCGTGCTGGTGGCGTTCTTTCCGATCGTGCTGTTCAGCATGATGCGGCGGCCGAACCTCACGATTGCCGGATCGATTGGTCTCTACTTCGCATCCCGTCTGCTCGACTGGAATCTTTCTTCATTTCCGGACGGACGCTGGTATCTCAACCCGTTCTGCTGGCAGCTCCTGTTTGTGCTCGGCGCCTGGTTTGCGCTAGGCGGCGCCAGGCAGGTGCACGCCATACGGACCCTCCAGGGTCTTGCCATCCTGCGTACCGCGGCATGGCTGTACCTGCTCTTTGCGCTGGTCGTCACTGTCGCCGGGAAATTTCCGCAAGCAGGGCTCGTGCCGGACTTCCTGCGCGATGCCTTTCCTTCCAACGATAGGGAAAACCTTGCCCCCTACAGGGTGCTTCATTTCCTGGCGCTGGCCTTCCTCTTTACCTACATGGTGCCGCGGAGCTGGAACGGATTCCGATGGCAGGCATTACAGCCGATCGTGAAGTGCGGCCAGGAATGGCTGGCCGTGTTCTGCGCTGGGGTGTTTCTCTCGTTTGCCGCACATCTCGTCCTGATCACGGGCCCGGATTCGCTTGCCCTGCACGTCCTGGTCAGCTTCGCCGGGATTTCGATCATGACAGGCATCGCCTACTATGTGTCGTGGTCCAAACAGCAGGATCACAAGCCCGCATTCCGGACCCAGGCAATGACCGGGCTGCCGAAGGAAGGCCGGTTCGCAAAATAGTTCGCGCCGGCTTCTTGCTTCCCGCCCCGCACCGCGGTCCCTCAATCCACAGGGAACGCCCCCTTCAACCGCGTCTCACTATCGCCCAACATGGCGGCGTCGAGTCTCCCTTCGGCCGACGCCGCCATCGCGCAGGTGAAGATGCGATAAAACTGCGCCCCGTCGAAAGCGGCCAGCAGCAGATCGACGCCGGCATTGAGCGCCTCGACCACTGCCGTGCAGACATTGCGTTGATAGATTGCCCCCATCACGAGGTCGTCGGTCATAACGACACCCTGATAGTTCCATTTTTTGCGAATGACGCCGTCGACGACCCGTTTAGAATGCGACGCGGCACGATCCGGGTCGACGGACGTCAGCGTCACATGCCCGATCATCAGCTGCGCTTTCGAGCCGGCCAGCACCTTCCTGAATGGAATCCAGTCCGATGCTTCGAGTTCATTGAGAGGCGTATCCAGGTCGGCGCTGAAATGATGGGTATCGGCTCGCACGCGGCCGAGCCCCGGAAAGTGCTTGACGGCCGCTCCAACGCCGGACGCTTCGAGGCCGCTCACATAAGCTCGCGCGATCTCGGCAACGACAGTCGGATCATCGGAAATCGCGCGGCGGCCGATCAGCGTGTTGAAGTCGAACCGGTTGCGCTTCAGTTCAGGTCGCAAATCAAGCACCGGCGCAAGATTCAGGGTGACACCCAGCGCCGCCAGCTCCTGCCCGTGCGTGCGCCCGAATGCCTCTGCTTTCTCGGCGCGCACATCCGGCGCCAGGCTCGCAAGCGTCGATAGCGCCGGCAGCTTGGTCAAGGGCGGCGCCAGATGCGATACGATGCCGCCTTCCTGGTCGGCTGCGACGATTAGAGGTCGCAGGCCGGCGGTGCGCCGCTTTGCCTGCAGCTCCGAAATTTCATCTTTCAGACGCGTGGCCGAGGATCCCGCGACGTTGTGCTTGGTGATGTAGACGCCGGAGATCAGGCCCTTCTCGGCGAGAACTGAAACCTCCGGGAATGACGAGTACCCAACGATAAAATGCTTTCCAAGGCTTTGCACCAGTGCAGCATCGGCCCGCAGAACGCGTTGCTTGCGCCATTCAAACGCCGCATGCGCACCGAGCATCGACGGCAACGGCAGGCACCACAGCAGAATCAGCGCCCTCCCCGCAAACCCTCTTCTCCAATAGCCGAGGCGGATAAGCAATACGGCGGCGACCACGCTCGCAGTAGCCAGAGCAATGTTTCCCGTTCCCCGCAGCGAAATCAGATAGGGATCGTTTTTGTTCGCAGCAGCGAAAACGAAGGCTATTCCAGCGAGCCAGACCAGGATCAGGCCGATACGTTTGAGACTTTGCATGAAAATGATGGGAGTTTGGGCAAGGGGATCAGACGACACCATTGCCCGTATCAAACTTGTCTCGCCGGCGCGAGCGCATAACCGCACCTGCACGGAAACTGCAGAAAAATCCTGAACTCTTGCAGACGGCGCTCCAACCAATTGCACAACTGCGCCAGATAGTCCGTCTTGCAACTCAGCGGCGGTCATCGAATGCCTGTTCCGACCAGACTAGCTAACGACGGGTGGTGGTTATGCGAGCGACCCGCGACGGCGCTGGTTTGCAATTTTCCCCTCCAGACAGGTAGAGCAATAATGACCGATCTCACCACGCCGGCATCCGATGCTGGCTCCGCTCAGGCGAGCCCGCTCCCGGTCAAACCCGCGATTGCTTTGGCGCTGGCGGCCTTGGCCGACTGGTTGTTCTACGGCCAACAAATCGGAATTTCTGCGGTCGTCTTTGCGCTCGCACTGGCTCTGGGCTCACTCGTCGCCAATTTCGCAACGTTGAACAAAAATCGGATGCTGCTGGCGGGCGCGCTCGTGTTGGCCGGACTTGTACCGGCTATCGAGGAATTCAACGCAGCTTCTCTGGCCTTCATGACTCTGGCGCTCGGGTTTGGTCTGTTGCTGACCACCAATCCGCAAAGGTACAAGCTCGGTGAGCAGGCGGCGGCGCTATGCGATCTGTTTCTGGTCGGCCCCTTCAGGTTTTTCCGGGATGCCATCGGCTTGTTCAATCTGCCGACACTGAAGACCGGCCTTACGATCTGGTTCATTCCCCTGGCCCTCGGCGGCATCTTCGTTCTTCTGCTGGTCTCGGCAAATCCATTGCTGGAGAAGTGGATCCGCCTCATGAACCCGGGCGACGCCGCCTCTTATCTGAGCCTGGGTCGGATATTGTTCTGGGCTGTGGCGCTGTCGATCATATGGCCCTTCATCCATGTCTGGTGGCGCAGCAGGATGGCGGTTTCGTCCGCCTTGGTCGAAGCGGCGGTTCTGGACCAGACGCCGCGATCGGACCGGATGGAGTTTTTCGGCGTCGCGACGATCCTGCGTTCGCTGGTCCTGTTCAATTTGTTGTTCGCCGTTCAAACCATCCTCGATGCGATCTATCTCTGGGGCAACGTGGCCTTGCCCGCCGATATCAGCTACGCCTCCTACGCACATCGAGGCGCCTATCCCCTCATCGTTACCGCGCTTCTGGCGGGAGGCTTCGTTCTGGCCGCGATGAGACCAGGTGGGCCGGCCGAGCAATCAAAAGTGATTCGGCCGCTGGTCTATCTATGGGTTGCGCAGAATATTCTGCTGGTGATGTCGTCGATCCTGCGCCTCGATCTCTATGTTCAAATCTATCTGCTGACCTGGTGGCGCGTCGCGGCTTTCATCTGGATGGTGCTGGTCGCGTTGGGACTCGTGCTCATCGTCGCCCGCATCGTTCTGAACCGCTCGAACGATTGGCTGATCCGCGCCAATCTCTTCACCCTGACGATAACGCTCTACGTCTGTTCGCTGGTGAATTTTGCGGCGATCATCGCCGACTATAATGTCAGCCATAGCCGCGAAGCCGGCGGCAAAGGAGTGTGGATCGATATGAACTATCTGCTATCCCTCGGGCCGCAGGCATTGCCTGCCATCGACCGGACCATCGCCCTTCGCGGGTTCGATCCGGCCCTTGTTTCCCGCCGTGGTTGCCTTGTAGAACAGCAGGCGAAAGAGACCGCTTCCTGGCGCTCCTGGGGTTTTCGGAGCTGGCGCCTCCAGCGTGCCCTGGAAGCCCAACCGAAGAGTTCGACCACAGGTTAGTACGACTGCAAGCCGATTGCGCCGGGAGAGACGTTTGACGCACCGCATTCTCATCGTTGACGATGACCTTCATATCCGCGAGGTCATCCGTGTTGCACTAAAGAAGGCCGGAATGACCGTCTTTGAAGCGCGCGACGGCAAGGAGGCGTTGACCCGCTTTGCCGCCGACAGGCCGGATCTGATCATTCTGGATATCGGCATGCCGGAATTCGACGGCCTGGACGTCTGCCGTGAAATCAGAAAAACCTCAGACGTTCCGATCCTGTTTCTCTCCGCGCGCGACGACGAGATCGATCGCGTATTGGGCCTGGAGATCGGCGGTGACGACTATGTCACTAAGCCCTTCAGTCCGCGCGAACTCGTTGCGAGGGTAAACGTCATCCTGCGCCGCATCACCTCGCGCGAGCGAGACGCAAAGTCGTCCACTGCCACGCTGTCGCAAGGCAGGTTGTTCGTCGATCCCGGCCAGCATATTGCCGAGTTTGCGGGCAAGCCGCTGCGTCTGACGGCCATCGAGTTTGGAATCCTCAGGGCATTCCTGACACGGCCAACGCTCGTTTTCAGCCGCGAGCAGATCATGAGCGCCGCCTATCAGCTCAACATCCAGGTGTCCGATCGAACCATCGACAGCCACATCCGCAATATCCGCGCCAAGCTGTCCGCCGTGAACTGCGACAACGTCATCGAAACCATTCACGGCGTCGGCTTCAAGCTCGGGCGATGCGAGCTCCAGGCATGATGCCTCACAAGGCTGAAAAATGGCGACCGTCGGTAGGACAGGTCATTTTTGCCGCGCTCGCCGCCGCGGCGACACTGCCGCTGGTCGGACTATTCTTCTTCCGCCTCTATGACAATCAGCTCATTCACCAAACCCAGGCCGAGTTAATCGCGCAAAGCCGGGTGCTGGCGGCGGTCTATGCGCGGGAAGTGGAGAGCCGCCTTAGCGCAGGCATTGCACTCGGCGCCGAAATTCCGCCCGAGGCGCGCATGGGCCGGGAAGACCAGCTTACGCCGATCCGGCCCGCGCTCGATCTCGCCGCCGGCGCCGACCTGCTTCGGCGGCGGCCTGACGCACTTCCGGCAAGCGCGCCCGCATCGCAGCCGTATGTCGAAATCGGCTCGCGGCTGACGCCGATCATCCGGGAAACTCAGAAAGTCACGCTGGCCGGTTTCCGCATCCTCGATCACCGCGGCGTCGTGATTGCCGGGCGCGAGGAGGTGGGCCAATCGCTGGCCCATATCGAGGAGATAGCCACAGCGCTCAAGGGACAATACCGGGCGGCCCTGCGGATTCGCAAACCCGACAAACCTCCTCCTCCGATCTACTCGATCAGCCGCGGCGTTGGCGTCCACGTGTTCTCGGCAATGCCCGTCATCGTCAACAACCGCGTCGCAGGCGTGATCTATACGTCGAGGACGCCGAGCAACATCTTCGACCACCTCTATCAGGAACGCGGCAAGTTCATCCTGGCGGGACTTGCGGTTATTTTCGCGACAATCGTTATCGGCTTGGTTTTCTCCCGAACCATCACCCGCCCGATGCGCGAGCTGGTCGATCGCGCCGCACGCATCAGCCGTGGCGATCGCGATGCATTTCGGCCCCTCGCCCATTATGGCACGCGCGAGTTCGCCCAGTTGTCGCACAGCTTCCTCGACATGGCCGAACAATTGTCGCGACGGTCGGATTACATCGCGACCTTCTCGGCGCACCTTACCCACGAATTGAAGTCGCCGCTGACATCGATCAAGGGTGCCGCCGAACTGCTGCTGGATTCCCTGGAGAGCAAGACAGACACCCTCACCCGGATGGAGCAGAAGAATTTCATATCGAACATTCTGGGGGACACCGGGCGCCTCGAAGCCATGACTCAGCGCTTACGCGAACTGGCGCGCGCCGAGGCCGCGCCGCAGAATGAGCAGACCGAACTTTCGCAGGTCATCGGCGGATTGAAGAGCCGGTTTCCGACGCGCACGATCGACGCAACGGGATGCCTGGACCGCTCGATCGGCATGTCCAGCGAAAAGGCGCTGATCGTGTTGTCGCATCTGACCGACAACGCCATCCGTCATAACGCCAAGGCCGTGCGGCTCGAAGCGGCCGAGGAAAACGGATCCGTCAGGCTGACGGTCAGCAATGATGGCGATCCGATATCCGAAGCGAACCGGGAGAAGATCTTCGACGCCTTCTTCACCACGCGCCGCGACACCGGCGGCACGGGAATGGGACTCTCGATCGTCCAGGCTATCATGACCAGCCACGGCGGCTCGATCCGGCTCTTGCCGTCCGACAAGGGCGTCGCGTTCGAACTGCAGCTTCCGGCTGCCTGAAATCCGTCAGACGCGCTCGATGATGACAGCCGGCGCCATGCCGCCGGCGGCACACATCGTCACCAGCCCGCGCTTAAGATCGCGCCGCTCCAGCTCGTCGAGCACGGTGCCGATCAGGATCGAGCCGGTTGCACCGATGGGATGACCGAGCGCGATCGAGCCGCCATTGACGTTAACCTTCTCACGATCAAGCTTGAGATCCCGGATGAACTTTTCGGCGACCACTGCAAAGGCCTCATTGATTTCAAACAGGTCGATATCGTCAAGCGTGAGGCCTGCCTTGGCCAACACCTTGCGGGCGGCCGGCACCGGTGCATTTAGCATCAGCGTCGGAGAGTCTCCCATATTCGCCATCGCGACTACGCGGGCGCGCGGCTTCAGGCCGTGGGCTTTGGCGTAACTCGGCGACGCCAGCAGGATCGCCGCCGAGCCGTCGACGACGCCGGAAGAATTGCCGGCATGATGCACGAAATTGATGTCGAGGTCGGGATATTTATCCAGAATGAGCTTGCGATAAGTCGTGCCCTTGTCGTCGAGCGGGTAGTCCGCCACCGCCGGAAAGGCAGGCTTCAGGCCGGCCAGACCCTCGAGCGTGGTTTGCGGCCGCGGATACTCCTCGCGATCCAGGGCAAGACTGCCGTCCTCGCGATAAACAGGCACGAGGCTCTTGTCGAAATGCCCGCCCTTGATGGCGGCTGCCGCGC
The DNA here is from genome assembly GCF_023073815.1 of Bradyrhizobium sp. 157. Lineage (NCBI taxonomy): Bacteria > Pseudomonadati > Pseudomonadota > Alphaproteobacteria > Hyphomicrobiales > Nitrobacteraceae > Bradyrhizobium > Bradyrhizobium sp. 157. The sequence goes on from NZ_JADPKF010000120.1 coordinate 281,352, forward strand.
GCTTCTGGCTTTCGAGGCCGAGCTCATCGACGTCCTGCCGCGTGATGCCTTCAAGCGTCGCTACCGCATCGGCGCAGACGCCCTGATGCGATTGCGGATGCCGGGCGCGCAGGCGGAGATTGCCATTGTCCATCATGAACGGCCCCTCGCCGCGACGTCCCTCCATCGACATCATCTCGGTGCCGCCGGCGATCACGAGATCCTCCGCGCCAGCCATGATCGAACTCGCCGCCATGTTGACGCTGGTGATGCCGGAGCCGCAGAACCGGTCCAGCGTCACCGCGCTGGCACGGATGTCATAGCCGGCATCGAGCGCCGACATCCGGCCGAGATCGCCGCTCTGCTGGCCGCGTTGCGAACTGGTGCCCCAGATGATGTCGTCAACGTCTGCGGTATTGATGCCGGTGCGATCGGCCAGCGCGCGCAATACCGTAGCGCCGAGCTGCTGCGGATGAATGCCCGAGAGGGCGCCCTTGCCGGCCTTGCCGATGCCCCGCGGCGTCCTGCATGCGTCGATGATCAGCGCGTCAACCATGGTGTTGTCCTTTGAAGCCTGTTGATTGGCTGCATTTGCAGCCGCCCGGGTTATCCTGTCAATCTAACGTCCTCGCAGCGCCAAAATCTTCTCCGCGGCGCGCAGATGCGGCTTGTCGATCATCTTGCCGTCGATCTTCACGACGCCTGACGTCGGATTGTCGTTGAACGCGTTCACGACCTTCTCCGACCAGGCGATTTCCTCATCCGTCGGCATGAAGGCGGCATTGACAACATCGACGTGCTTGGGATGGATCACCGCCTTGGCCAGGAATCCATCCTGCCGCGCAGCGATCGCCTCTTCTCGCAGCGCGTCGAGGTCGTTGATGTCGGTCGCGATGGTATCGATCGCAACCACGCCGGCTGCGGCCGCGCTGATCAGGCAGAGATCGCGCGCCAAAAGGAACGGACCATGAAAGCGGCCGCCGGTCCGGTTTCGCGACGCGCCGAGCGACGCGGCGAGATCCTCGGCGCCCCACATCATGCCCCACAACCGCGGGCTCATGTTCTCGAAGTCGAGCAGCTTGAGCACGGCCCTCGCCGTTTCTGTCGCCACGGTGACGATCCTCGTCGATCCCTGTTCAATCCCGGCGGCGGCCTCGAAGGCATCGAGATACATCGACAGACGGTTCACGTCGGCAGCGCCGGCGCATTTCGGCAGCACGATGCCGTCAGGCCGGCCCGGCATGACGGCCGCAAGATCGCCAAGCGTCAAGTCGGTATCGAGCGCGTTGACGCGAACGTACATCTTCTGGTTCGGATTCCGGGCGTCGAGCATCTCGCGCACCGTTCGCCGCGCACCGACCTTCTCATCCGGCGCAATCGAATCCTCGAGGTCGAGGATCAGCGCGTCGGCCGCGGTCTTCTTGGCGCTTTCGAACTTGCGCAGGCTGTCGCCGGGAACGAACAGGAACGATCGCATCGGCTTACACCTTCGGTTTGCAATGCATCAGGCCGGTCCGGCGGCAGCTTGCCACCACCTCGCCGCGCTGATTGGTCATGGTATGCTCAAACTCGACAATGCCCTGGTTCGGCCGCGACTTGCTCTCACGCTTGGAAATGATTTTGGTGTGCGCTTTGAGCGTATCGCCATGAAACACCGGCTTTGGAAATTTGACGTCGGTCATTCCGAGATTGCCGATCGTGGTGCCCAGCGTCGTATCGTAGACACTCATGCCGATCATGATGCCGAGCGTATAGATGCTGTTGAACAGCCGCTGGCCGAATTCGGTATTTTCCGCGAAATGCGCGTCAATGTGCAGCGGCTGCGGGTTCATGGTTAGGAGACTGAACAGCGTGTTGTCCATCTCGGTCACCGTGCGGCTGAACTCGTGATGGAATTCGCGGCCGACCTCGAACTCCTCGAAATACAATCCAGCCATCAGCGCCCCCTGTAGCTCGGCGTTCGCTTCTCGACGAACGCATTCAACCCTTCCTGACAGTCCTCCGTCGTTGCAACGAGTGCAAAGCTCTCGGCGGCATTTTCGACCGAGCGACGGAAATCAGCGTCGACTGCCCGCATGAAGGCATCACGCCCGATCTTCATGACGATGGACGATTTGGCGGCGAGCTTGCGTGCGATCTCCCGCGCTCGCTCCAACGCGGTTCCCTTCGGAACGACCTCACTCAGCAATCCCATGCGAAACGCCGTCGTGGCATCAAAGGGCTCGCCCAGGAACAACGGTCCGAAAGCCTGGTGCTTGCCGACCAGCCGTGGCAGTTGCACGAAGTGAATGGCCGGGATCAGGCCGACATCGATCTCGGGATAGCCGAAGGTACAGCCATCACCCGCGATGATCATGTCGCAGGAAATCGCAATCGTCATGCCGCCAGCGCGAACCGCGCCGTCGACTGCAGCAATCGTCGGCTTACCCATGCGATACTGGGTATCGTTGAGCGCAAAATACAGCCGTTCAAGGAATTTCTTGGTCTCGATGCCCGGCTTGCCGCGAACGATATCCAGATCAAGCCCGGCGCAAAACACCTTGTGCGCGCTGCCGATGATGACGGCGCGCACCGCCTCGTTTTCCCTCGCCTTCGAAAGCGCCGCCAGCAACGCATCGATCAGGTCCATGCTGAGCGCGTTGACCGGCGGGCGATCCAGCATGATCTCGGCAATATTGCCCGAGACGGAATAACGAACGAGATCGGTACTCATGCCGTGCCTCCCCTGGCCTGGCGCACCGCGCCGGCCTCAACCAGATCGTCGATGGCGCCGCGCTCGAAACCAGCTTCCAGCAGCACCTCGTAACTGTCCTGGCCTATATCAGGTGCGGGGCGCAAGTCATCCTCGGAGAAGCTCGCAATACCCGGCGTTCGCGGTGAATACACCGGCCCCACGCCGGGCGTCTGCTGGCAGACCGCCGCCCTTGTCGCCTCGACATGGGCATTGCGCAGCCATTCTCCGGGATTGAGGATCCGCTCAGCAATGAGATCGGCGGCGTGCAGCCGGGCAAGCCAGGCATCCGTCGGCTGCGCCAGAAACACCTCCCGCAACTGCGGAATCAGCGCATCCACGAAATCCGCACGGCGCGCAAAATCGTCAAAGCGCGGATCGCTGGCAAGATCCTCGCGGCCGATCGCCGCGCACAGCCGCTTGTATTGCGGCTCGTTTACCAGCGTGACCATCATCCAGCCGTCGGCCGTCTGATACGAGCCCGCCGGCACGTTAAGCGCGCGCGGCGCACCGCCCTCCAGAATATATTCGGCGACCTTGTGGCCCAGCAGCGCCGACGTCGATTGGCAGAGGTTGACGTCGATCCAGCGCCCGGTGCCAACAGTTGCGCGCGCGAACAGCGTCGTCGCGATGGCCTGGAAGGCGTAGACGCCGGTCACGACGTCGGAGATCGTGGTACCGACCCGGTGCGGGGTGCCGTCGTTCCCGACATTGATCGACACCAGGCCGGAAAACGCCTGCGCCACGGAATCAGAGCCCGGCCGCTTCGAATAGGGACCGCTCTGCCCGAACGCGCTGACCGAGAGATAGATCAGCCCCGGGTTGCCGCGCGACAACTCCTCGTAACCAATGCCGAGCCGCGCGGCGACGCCCGGCCGAAAGCCTTCGATCAGCACGTCACAATCTCTCGCCAGCGTTCGGGCGACTGCAATTCCTTCCTTGTGCTTCATGTCCAGACAAAGGCTGCGCTTGCCGCGGTTATAGACCGCCGACAGCGTGGTGTGGCTTCCATAGATCGTGCCAAGGAAGCGCGACCAATCACCCTCGGGCGGCTCCACCTTGACGACGTCAGCGCCATAGACGCCCAGCAGCATCGCGCAATAGGGCGAGGCAATGCCCTGCCCGAAATCCAGCACGCGCAGGCCCCGATACGGCGCCTCATGCGTCGGCGATGTCTTGCGTTCGACCGTCATCTCATCCCCCGGGCGGGCGGAAAGCTACAGCGCGAGATAGCGCTGACGAATATTTTCGTTGGCTTTCAGCTCTTCGATCCCGGATGTGTAGACGATCTGGCCCTTGTCGATAACCGTCGCGTGGCTCGCAAGGCCAAGGCAAAAATGCATGTTCTGCTCGGCGATCAGCACCGTCGCTCCGGTGCCGCGGAGCTGCCGCAGCAACTCGCCGATCCGCTGCACGATGATCGGCGCCAAGCCCTCGCTCGGCTCGTCCAGCAGCAGCAGCGCCGGATTGCCCATCAACGTGCGCGCAATCGCCAGCATCTGCTGTTCGCCGCCGGACAGTCTTCCCGCGATCCGGTAGCGCAACGGCTCCAACAGCGGAAATATGTCATAGATGCGCCGGATCGGCCACTCGTCCTCGCCATTCGGCCCCTTCTTGGCCCCGATGACCAGATTGTCTTCGACCGTGTGTTCGGGGAATATCTGACGATCCTCGGGCACGAAGCCGAGCCCGGCGCGCGCGATGTGATGCGGCTTCAGCCCGGAGACAACCCTGCCCTGCAAGGTGACGGTGCCGCGGCGCGCTGGCGCGAGCCCCATGATCGCCTTCATGGTGGTCGACTTGCCGGCGCCGTTGCGGCCGAGCAGCGCCATCGTCTCGCCCTGCCGCACCGACAGGCCGACGCCGAACAAGATCTGGCTGGTGCCGTAATAGACGTCGAGGTCCTCAACCTGCACGATTGGTTGCGCACTCATGCGAGGGCTCCGGCGTGATGTTCGGTGCCGAGATAGGCCTCGATCACCGCCTCGTTGCGGCGAATAGCATCCGGCTTGCCGGTTGCAAGAATGCGACCGTAGCAGAGCACGACGATCTCGGGCGCGATCTTGAACACGATATCCATGTCGTGCTCGATGAACACCACCGTGATCTTCTGCTTGTCCCAGAGCTCCCTCACCTTGTCGATCATCCGCCAGCGCTCTTCGGTGCCCATGCCGGCAGTCGGCTCGTCGAGCAGCAGCACCTTCGGGTCGAGCACCAGAGCGAGTGCGATATCGAGCAGCTTCTGGTCACCATGCGACAGCGTCGCTGCGGTGCGGTTCCGCTTGCTGGCCAAGCCCAGCAATTCCATCGCATGCTCGGCGCGGTCGCGGGTCTCCGCCAGCGGGAAGCGCCGGTGCAGGACGCTGGCCCTGCCCTGATCGGCGCACACCGCCGCCAGCATCGTCTCCTGCACCGTCAGCGAGGGAAAGATGCTCGCAACCTGAAAGGCGCGGCCTATTCCATGGCGCACGATTTCCGGAGGCGAGCGGCCGGCGAGATCGATGCCGTTGAGCAGGATCTGGCCGGAATCCGGCTTCAGGGCGCCGGTGATCAGGTTGAAGAAAGTACTCTTGCCGGCGCCGTTGGGGCCGATCACGGCGGTGAGCGAACCATCGGCGAAATCGAGCGTCACATTGTCCGTCGCCTTGACGCCGCCAAACGATTTGGAAAGGGAGCGTATCTCCAGCATGGCTAGCCGCGCTCCCCAGCACCGTTACGGCGTTGCCCGTACCATTCGACGACGAAATCCATCAGGCCCTTCCGCAGGCCGATCGCAAAGAACAGGATCACGATCCCCAGCACGAGGCCGTGATAATCGGTCAGACGGGTGACGGTATCGTTGAGGATCAGCAGCAGCGCGGTGCCGACCATCGGACCGAGGAATGTGGTCACGCCGCCAAGCATATTGATGAAGATGCCCTCGCCTGAAATGGTCCAATAGGCGAATTCCGGATAGGCGCCGGAGACGAATAGCGCCATGATGATCCCGCCGGTCGAGGCGAACAGCGCCGCAAGCACAAAGATCGTCAACTTGGCACGCCACACGTCGATGCCGATGAAGCTCGCACGCATTGCGTTGTCGCGGATCATGCGCAGCGTGTAGCCGAACGGCGATTGCGCGATCCGATACATCAAGAACAGTCCGATCACCAGCAGCGCGCAGCTCACGACGTAGAGATGCAACTGGTTCGACAGATCAATGCCAAGGAATGGCGGCCGCGGAATGCCGCCGCGCAATCCCTGATCGCCGCCGGTCAGCGATACCCAGGACAGGATTGTCGAATGGATCAGCATCTGGAACGCCAGTGTTACGAAGGCGAAATAGATTTCCTTCAGCCGCACGCAGATGGCACCAATGACGAGGGCCACGAAAAACGTGATCGCCAGCGTTGCAACGAAAGCCACCGGGACGGGCACGCCGGTCTTCTGCATCATCAGCCCGAAGCCGTAGGCGCCAAGGCCGAAGAACATGCCATGACCAAACGAAATCAGGCCGGTGTAACCGACCAGAAGGTTGAGTGATGTCGCGAACAGTCCGTAGGCCGCGCAGCGGATCACGAAGTCGAGCAGCAATTTGCTGCTGAAGACCATCGGCAACAGGGCAAGCACGATAAAGACCGCAAGCGCGATCAGGAGATCCCGGTTACGCCGCGTCTTTGCCTGGGCCTTGGGCATGTCGAGTGCCTGCGCGCCCTGCTCGGCCTGCAATTCGGTCATGCGACCTCCTTGCCGAACAGACCGGTCGGCCGCGACACCAGCACGATCACCATGAAGAGGTACATCAGCCCTTCGGTAAACAGCGGGAAGCCGAGTGAACCGAACGAGCGGATCATGCCGATCAGAATCGCACCGATCAGCGCGCCCAGGATCGAACCCATCCCTCCGATCACGGTGACGATGAAGGATTCGATCAGCACCGAAAATCCCATGCCTGGCGTCAGCGACCGCACCGGCGCGGCGAGCGCGCCAGCAAGTCCCGCCAGCATGCCGCCGAGCGCGAACACGCCACCATAGATCAGGCCGGTGTTGATGCCGAGTGCCGACACCATGCCCGGGTTATGGGCGGCCGCCCGGATTACCTTGCCAATCCTGGTGCGGGCAAGACCGAGCCCGAGGATCATGGCGGCCGCGAGCGCAACACCGATCAAGAGCAGATAGTATGGTGGCACCACGCCGCCGGCGATGAACAACGGCGCCACCTGGAACGCCGCCGGCATGCCCATCGATTTGAATTCGGGCCCCCAGATCATCCGCACCACGTCATCAAAGATCAGCACGAAGGCGTAGCAGACGAGAAGCTGCATCAGCACGTCAGCGCCGTAGACCCGGCTCATGAAGACGCGTTCGAAGATTAGACCGAGGAGGGCCGTGCCCGCCGCGCCGCACAGCATCGCCAGCGCAAAACTGCCGGAGAGCTGATAGGCCGTCATGGCGAAATAGGCACCGAACATATAGAAGGCGCCGTGGCTGAAGTTGACGACCTTCAGTACGCCGAAGATCAGCGTCAGCCCAACGGCGACGAGAAACAGCAACATGCCGATGATAAAGCCGCTGGTGGTTTGCGTCACCAGGCAGGCGGAGCTGGCGAGACAGCCGGTAAGCGCGTCGAGGTCCAAGGGAATACATCCATTCCAGCGCGCCGGAGCAGCACGCGAAAATCATTCGGCGGCGAACGGGAGGCAGCTTGCGCTACCTCCGCCTTCGCGGTCAATCAGGTGTAGCCCTTGCTCTTTTTCCACTCGGCTTCGAGTTCGAAGATCGTTTTCCAGTCGCCCGCCTGAACCTGCGGCACGTAGGGCTCCTGCGGGATCGTTGTTCCCCAGCCGATCGCATAGCCGACCAAGGTCTGGTCCTCGGCGCGCATAGTCACGGTGCCGTCGGCGCCGAACGGCGACTTGATCTTGAGACCGCGGAGCGCCTCCGCAATCTTCTTGCCGTCGGCGGAGTTCGCTTTCTTGGACGCTTCCGCGAGCAGCATGATCGCCGTCGCATTCTCCCAGGACCAGTTGGTGGGATACTCGTTGTACTTCGCCTTGTAGGCATCACCCCAAGCCGCGTTTTCCGGCGTTGCAGGATATGTCTTGATGTAACGGTTACCGGAGTGAATGCCCTTCGGCAGGTTCTTCACGACAGTCAGCGCGGTGTAGTCGGCCATGTTGACTGCAAACACTTCCATCTGACTGAACAGCGCGTAGATGTTGGCTTGGTCGATGTAGGACGTGAGATCGCCGCCCCAGAGGCAGGAATACAGCGCCTGCGGCTTGGCCTGCAGGATCTTTGTTACGACCTCGGTGTAATCAGGCTGGAACAGCTTTGGCCAGGACTCGCTGATGATCTCGATGTCGGGCGCGAAGCGCTTCAGATACGTCACGTATTCGGCCGTGGTATCGCGGCCATAGGCGTAGTCGGGCGAACAGGTCGCCCATTTCTTCAGGCCCTTGGCTTTCGCGATCGCCGCCGCGTAGCTGCCGCCAACGATCGAGTCATGCACGCCCTGGCGCGCGGTGCGAAACGCGTTTGGAATGTGCTGCTTGGGATCGGCGGTCAGCGCCGAAGTTTCCGAATTGGTGTGAAGGCAGAGCACGCCGAGATCGCGCGCCACCTCGTGCACCGCGAATGCGCCGGACGATGCTTCCGCATCGATCAGAATTTCGCATCCGTCGGTGTTGACAAGTTCGCGCGCCACGCGGGCGGCTTCCTGTGGCTGCCCCTTGGAATCGCGGATCACCATTTCGATCGTTCGGCCGGCCAGTCCGCCGGCAGCATTGACCTTTTCGATCTCCAGCATCACCGCATTGCGCGACGAGGTTCCGAGCTGCGCGACGCGCCCGGAGAGAATGGTCGGCATACCGATCTTGATGGTCTTGGCTTGCGCGCGCGCTACCCAGGGCATCGCGAACGTTGCGGCACCGGCGCCCATCATCGCCAACGTCGCGCGTCGGCTCATGCCCGGTTTGCGGGTTCTCGTCATTGCTTCCTCCCTGTGGGGTTGGCGTTCCCAAATCCCTCCCGGAGATCGTGACGTCTCCGTATCGCCTGAGGATTTCAGAGCGAGGGGGGTGACGTCAAGCCAAATATGAATTACGACTCACAATTCATCTAGGGAGAGGACGGGCCGGAACTGCCCTTTTCGAGCGGTAATGATCAACCTATCCAGCTTCATCGCTTTTCATGCCAGGCGGACGCCGGATCGCTGTGCGCTGAAATACCGCGGCGAGGATGTCTCCTACGCCGAGTTCGACGACCGCATCCGGCGGGTCGGTGGCTGGCTCGCCGCGCGTGGCATTCGTCCCGGCGACGTCGTTGCGGTGCTGATGAAGAACAGCACGGCGTTTCTCCAACTGGTGTTTGCGACCAGCCACATGGGCGGAGTGTTTCTGCCGATCAACTATCGGCTATCCGCCGACGATGTCGGTTACATCGTGGGCAATTCCGGTGCGCGCATCCTGATCGCAGATGAAGAACTCGCGGGCATTGCTGCAGGCGGCGCACCGGTGGTGCTGCTCGATGCGTCAGCGCAATCCACGGCCACATGGCTTGCGCCCGACATCTCGCCCGCCCCAATGCAGGTGCGCCAGCCGCGCGACCTGATGCGGCTGATGTACACGTCAGGCACGACGGACCGTCCCAAGGGCGTGGTGCTCACTTACGAGAACATGTACTGGAAGTCGGCCGATCAGACAGTCGTGCTGGGCCTCAATGCGGAAACGCGATTGCTGGTGGTCGGTCCGCTCTACCATGTCGGCGCGCTCGATTTGCCGGGTATTGCGGTGCTCTGGCATGGCGGCCTGCTCTCCATCCACCGCAACTTCGAGCCGGAGCAGGCGCTCGCCGCGATCGAAACCGAGAAGCTCAACGCCGCCTGGTTTGCACCGGTCATGACGACCGCGATCCTCACCTGCCCGACCCGCGACCGCTACGATGTCTCCAGCCTGCGATGGGCGATCGGTGGCGGCGAGAAAACCCCGGAAGCGCGCATCCGCGCCTTCTCCGATTATTTCAAGAACGCTCGCTACATCGACGCCTATGGGCTGACGGAGACCTGCGGCGGCGACACCTTCATGGAGGCCGGCCGCGAGATCGAAAAGATCGGCTCGACCGGCCGCGCCGTTGCCCATGTCGAAATCGAAATTCGCGATGACGCTGGCAACCGGCTGCCATCAGGCCAGAACGGCGAGATCTGTCTCCGCGGCCCCAAGGTCACGCAGGGCTACTGGAAAGATCCCGAGAAAACCGCGGCCGCCTTCTTCGGCGACTGGTTTCGCAGCGGCGACATCGGGTATCTCGACGACGACGGCTTCCTTTATCTGACCGACCGCAAGAAGGACATGATCATCTCCGGCGGCGAGAACATCGCCTCCTCCGAGGTCGAGCGCGTCATCTACGAATTGCCGCAGGTGCGCGAGGTCGCGATCATCGGCATGCCGGACGAACGCTGGGGCGAAAAGCCGGTTGCCGTCGTTGTGCTCACGGATGGCGCCACGCTGGAATTGCCTGATCTCATCGAATATTGCCGCGCGCGCCTCGCCGGCTTCAAGGTACCGAAGCAACTCATCATCCGCGACAGCCTGCCGCGCAACCCCTCGGGCAAGGTTCTCAAGCGCGTGCTGCGCGCCGAACTGGAAACTCACGCATGACGCAATCATCGCAAGCTGCATCCGGTAAGGTCACGAAGTTGAACCGCGTCGAGCGCAACGCGTGGACCAAGCGCAGATTATTCGATGCCGCCACCAAGATCGTCGGCAAGTACGGTTACGCCGAGGCTTCCGTTGCCCGCATCACCGAGGCGGCCGGCGTGGCCCAAGGCACGTTCTACAATCATTTCGAGAACCGCCAGGAACTGCTCGATCAATTGCTGCCGAAGATCGGCATCGACATGGTCCACTTCATCCGCGAGCGTACGGGGACCGCAGATGCCGCAAGGCAGGAGATCGAGCGCTTCAGCGCCTTTTTCGATTTCATCCGCGAAGTGCCGGAGTTCCTGCGCATCCTCAATGAGGCCGAATATTTTGCACCGGTCGGCTACCAGAAGCATCTCGACAACGTCGCGACCGCCTATGTGCGCATTCTCAAGCGCGCCCGCACAGCCGGCGCGATCGTGGATTTCAGCGACGAGGAGTTCGAAGCCATCGTTCACATGTTCATGGGTGCACGCGGCTATCTGAGCCGACGTTACTCCTATTCCGGCGGCACGGTAACGGCGGCGCCCGACCATGTCATTTCCGCTTACCGAAAGCTGGTTACGCGCGGGCTGTTCACACGGGATAAAGGCAACAGCCATGACCGCTGAAGGCATCGTTCTCGTCACCGGCGGCAGCCGCGGCATTGGCGCCGCCACCGCAACGCTTCTCGCCGCTCAAGGCCAAAAGGTCGTTATTGTTGATATCGCGCCCGAACCGCTCGCGGAAACGCAAACCATCCTGTGGCCCGCGCCCTTCGATGTCGCGAACGAAAGCGCGGTTGTCCGTGGCATCGACGATATCGAGGCCGCGCACGGCCCGATCACCGGCCTCGTCAATGCCGCCGGCGTGTTCGGCAAGATGCACAAAATCGAACGCGTGCGGATGGAGCAATGGGACCGCGAGGTCAATATCGACCTGCGCGGCACCTTCCTGGTGGCCCGCAGCGTCGGCGTGAAGATGGCCGAGCGCCGGCGTGGCGCGATCGTCAATGTCGCCTCCGTTGCCGGCATGACCTCAGGCCCGATCCACGCCTACACGGCCGCAAAGGCCGGCGTCATCCAGATCACGCAGACGCTGGCTGCCGAATGGGGCCGCAGTGGCGTGCGCGTGAATGCGGTCTCGCCAGGCTTCACCCGCACCGCGGCGTTGGAAGCCGGCATCGCTTCGGGCGCGCTGAACAAAAGGTGGCTCGAAAGTCCGACCGCGATGAACCGGCTGGTCGAGCCAGTCGAGGTCGCGCAGGCCATCGCGTGGCTACTGTCGCCGCTGAGCAGCGGCGTCACCGGAATCAACCTCCCTGTCGATGCCGGCTATATCGCCGGCACCAGTTGGGCCGCCTATGGCGGCTTGCCCGAAGCACCGGGCGCGTAAACGAGGACACCAGCATGAATATCGAGCTGCCGCGCAAGAAACTCGATCTGTCATCGGCCATCGCCGAGGGCGATATCCGCGTCCTGTTGATGGTGCTGGTGCATATGACCGGGGACGAGCGTTGGCTGGAGCCTCCCTACAAGCCCAAGCGCGACGTCCGCCTGATTCCTGATCCGCAAGCCGGTATGTCACCGGATATCCAGGCCGAGATCCGTGCCGCCGTCTTGAAGCTGTTCGCAAACGGTGAACCGAAGCCCGTCATCACCGATCCCAGCAATGAGCTGATGCTGAAGATGATGCGGGCGACGCTGGGCGAAGACGTGGCACCTGAATATGCGCCGTTGATGCGCGAGGAAATGGGCTTCATTCCCCGGGAAGCGCACTGGACCAAACCGCCATCGGACGAAAAGCTGGCGCATCAGCATGTGCTGATCGTCGGCGCCGGTGTCTGCGCCATCGCGCTGGGTGTCGCCCTTGGCCGGCTCGGCATCCCCTACACCATCGTCGAAAAGAACGACGAACTCGGCGGTACTTGGTACGTCAATCGCTATCCCGGGTGCGGCGTCGATACGCCCAACCATTCGTACTCGTTCTCATTCGGCCCGCGCAATCCGTGGACGCGCTATTTCGCCCAACGCCAGGAATTGCTCGATTACCTCAAGAAGGTTGCGCTCGAATACGACATTCGAAAGCATCTTCGCCTCAACACGGAGCTGACATCATCGCGCTGGGACGAGAGCAAGCGGCGCTGGATGTCGACGTTGAAGACCGCCAATGGCGAAGAGATATTTGAATCCACCACGCTGGTAAGTGCGATCGGTCAGCTCAACGACCCCCACCCTGCGCACTTCAAGGGCGAGGAAGATTTCAGGGGAGTGATGCTGCACTCCGCGCTGTGGTCCGACGACATCAAGCTCAACGGCAAGCGCGTTGCCGTCATCGGCACCGGCGCTACCGCCATGCAACTGGTGCCGTCGATCGCCGATCGCGTTGCCTCGATCACCGTTTATCAGCGTACCGCGCAATGGGCGCGCCCCGTGGCGGGCTATTCCGATCCGATCACCGAGGGCGCGCAGTGGCTGCTCGCGCATCTTCCATTTTATGTGCAGTGGTACCGCTTCAACATGTTCTGGCGCTACGGCGACGGCCTGCTGCCGTTCCTGCGCAAGGACCCCGACTGGCCACATCCCGAGCGCGCCGTCAACAAAGGCAATGACCGGCATCGTGAAGAGCTGACCAATTTCATCCTGTCCGAATTGAAGGACCGTCCAGACCTAATCGAGAAATGTGTGCCAACCTACCCGCCCTATGGCAAGCGCATCCTGCTCGACAACAACTGGTTCAAGACGCTGACGAAGCCGAATGTCGAATTGGTCACCGACAGGATCGGCCATTTCGCGCGCGACGGCATCGTCGCCTCCGACGGCAAGTTGCGGCCCGCAGACATCATCGTCATTTCCACCGGTTTTAAAGTCACGGAAATGGCCGCTCGCCTCAACATCACAGGGCGCGATGGAAAAAATCTGAAGTCGGCCTGGGCCAACGACAACCCGACCGCCTATCTCGGGCTCACGGTGCCGGACTTTCCCAATCTCTTCGTGATGCTTGGACCCAATTCAGGCCCGGCGCATGGCGGCAGCGTGATCTTCCAGTCGGAATGCCAGAGCCGCTACATCTCCGCCTGCCTCGTCGAAATGATCGAGCAAGGCATCGCTGCGATCGACGTTCGTCCGGAAGCGCACAATCAGTACATCAAGAAAGTGGATGCCGAGCATGAGCAATTGATCTGGACGCATCCCGGCATGACCACCTACTACCGCAACGAGCAAGGTCGAGTTTTTTCGGCGATGCCATGGCGGTTCGTGGATTACTGGGCGATGACGCACGATCCCGACCTATGTGACTATCGTCAGACAAAGGCTTGACCCAGTTCCCGGGAACCGGCCGAGCGACTTGCGTTTGGGACGGCTTGACACCAGCCAACATCTGCCGCAGCATTTCGCATGCTGCACCTGCCGGAGTCGCGGAGCATTTGCTCCCCACTTCGCAGGCATTGGCGCCCCGGTTATATGATCGAGACGACACGCAGCGGAAGCGGACATATGGTCCGTTGGCCAACTCTTGGAGAGGAGCATGACGCCACCGGGTCAGACCGGTGACCTTGCTCAGCGCAAGGTCCAGGCGCGGTCGAGGTCATAGCAGCTGCCAGCCTCATTGCGCCTTCAACAATTCAAAGCTATCTGCAGGACTGGAGCGCAAAGGCCACGCGCATGCCGGATCCTGAGAACATACTGGTGTCTACCAGAAATCCTTCGCCTATAACGAAGATGTAGGGCCCCGCGATGCTCTTATGCACCGGGGCCCATTCGTTTTGGAATGTCAAAACCGCGCCGATGGTTCCATGCTCTATTCGGATCGGAGATACTGATCCCGATGGAACAGGGAAACGCCATGGAAAGACCGCGCGTTCGCATCTACACCGACTACAAAAGCCCCTACGCATTCGTCGCCAACAAGCGGCTGTTCGAGCTCGAGGAGATTTACGGCGTCGAGCTCGAATGGCTGCCCTACACACTGCGCATCCCGGAATTCATGGGCACGGTGGAAGAGCGCACACCGCATTTCTGGCGCAAGGTACGCTACGCCTATATGGACGCGCGCCGCTACGCCAATGCGCAAGGCCTCATCATGAAGGGTCCGCGCCGCATCTATAATGCCTTCTATGCCAGCGCCGGCATGCTGTTCGCCCAACGCCACGGCCTGTTCCGGCCCTATCATGACACGGTATTCCGTCGGTTCTGGAGTCATGATCTCGAAATCGACAAGCTTTCCGATATTTCCGGTGTGATCGCCTCGCTCGGCGGGTCGTCAGAAGAATTCGAAGCTTACGTCCATGGCCCCGCACGGACAGAACACGACCGCATCATCGATGAGGCGGAGGCGCTGGGTGTGTTCGGCGTGCCGACCATGGTCTTCAACGGCGAATTGTTCTGGGGCGGCGATCGTATCGACATGCTGATCGAACGCATCCGGAATCCGGAATCGATCGCGACGGCGCTGGGCAGCCGCCACCAGACGTACGGCAAGCGGCCGGCGTCTTGAATCTGTTTATCCTCTTTGACCAGGCCGCACCTTGGGACGTTGTCCTATCGCGTCGCGATCCACGTACGTAGCCTTCAGAGGACGAGCGTCTGCACCGTTCCATCGGCAAATTCATAATCGAGCTTCCAGGCTGTGCCATCCTGGCGTACAGACAAGAATGTCACGCCGTCGCCCGGAGGTGGCCGCGTCGCATTTACGACGCACCGGTAATTTCCGTAGTTCGACACGATGTCAATCGTCTCGTCCGCGACGATGTCCTCGTCCAAGCTGTTTGCGAACGGAAATGGCGAGTAGGCTGCGGCGGTGTGAAGGGAGTGCACTCTAGTAATTAGAGTGTCGGACGTATCGCGGAGCTCGACCGTCGCTACGCAACCTCGATGCTCGTCCCCCGACAGAAACACCACACCCTTTATCTTTTCTTGAGCAATATAGGCCAGAACGTCGCGCAGCGTATTCGGATATCCATCCCAGCCGTCGGAATGCAGTGCGCTGAGGTTCGAGGGATCCAAACTTGCGTCGCGTTGTACCGCTCGGCGATGACGCGGCAACAGCATCGCGGGCGACACAACGAATTTCGGCGCCGGCTTATCCAGCAGCCATTTCTGCAGTCTGCCCATCGTTTTTGAAAGGTCCGCCTGATCTGTATCGAACAGAGTGGCGTTCGCCAGGTTGCCATCGACCTTGCGATGCATCCTTTCGGTGCGCGTGTCGAGCATAAAGAAATGGAAGCCGTCAAAATCGAACGTCTCGAGCCCACCCTTCCTTCCGCGCTGGTACTTCTTGAACGCCTCAGCACCATATTTTTTCTTGTCGTCATTCGGTTTCTGGTCGGGAGACGCGATCGGCTCCCAATTGTCGTCGATCTCGTGGTCGTCGAGCAGCATGAACGATGGAATGCGGCGCAACACGCCGCGAACGCTCCGCTGACGCAGCCACGCCTCGTAAGGCAGGCGGTACCGATCGGCCTTAGCCGCCGGATCGTAGAGCCCGGCGGTGGGGTCGACATACACCTGGTCGCCGACGAATATGGAAAATCGCGGCTTGATTCCCGCGTTCGCCTCAAGACGTTCGACTATTCGGTGGTAAGAACGATAGGCGACAGGCTCATCAATGAACCCGGCGGGGTACTGGCAGGAGGCGAGCGTGAAGCTCGTACTGCTCGGCGATGGGATTGTCGGCGGTTGCGGATCGTACGGAACGATTCCGTCCGTCAAGTCTCGATCCTGCTCGATACGCTCGAGCACGGCCTCACCGTCTGCCTCATACCCGAACATCATCGAGGTCGTGGTCCCGTCTGAGATATCGGGCTGCATAGGGATGTTGCGTGTGGAGTTCGGGATCTGCTCCATTCCACGATAGATAAGGCGCCGAGGTGTGCTCTGCGCGCCGTCTCGCTGCTCCACATTGTAAGGCTCGAGCGCGCGCCCCGCTGCCTCGGCCATTCGTTTGAATTGCTCAAACTTAAATTCTTCCGCTGGGACTGCCGGATCGTCCGGAGGACCGGCAGGATTCAACCTAAAGACCCTTTCATTGCGCGCGAAGAAGTGACCAAGCATGGGAATAAACAACATTTCAGATTCACTATAGACGAGCAGCACGAGCAGCGCGTTGCCCGGATGGGCAGGATCATGGTTCGGCATCGAGATCGGCAGCGGCGCTTCGAACGCGGCCCAACGATCCTGCGCAAGTTCGTTCGCCGTGTAGACCGCCATATGATCGACGATGTATTGGGTGTCCCATTTCTTTGCCGGGTCATCCGGTCGTAAAATCTGATTGCCGACCGACGTAATACGCAGCATCAGCACGGCCTCAGCCGCCCGGAGCGAGGGCAATGCCCCCACGCGGACCACAAGTGCCAATGTGCCGGGTCGCTGTCGCTCCTCAGTGATAATCGGGCCCATCCACGGTGGATAAGCCACTTTCGCTTGATTGGGTGTGTTCTGGCTCGGCGCGATAGCGGCATCCAGGAACTCCTCGATCCTTGTAAGCGTGGCATATCTGGTCGTTCCGACCAGCGCATCCTGGTGACCGGCACCCGGATTGATAAACGCCTCATAGTCACAGCCGGCATCGCTCAATATTTGCCGTATGCGATCCACAGTCGAAACATCCGAAAGTCCGTTATCGCCGCCGTGCACGCTGAGTGTCGGAAATGTCCAGCGGGTGAAGAATTTCTCCCGTGAGACGAGATTGTTGTATCCGCGAAAGTTCGTCATCAGCGCGTAACGCGCAAAATGCACGGTCGATGACACTGTCTTCAGGCTTAGCGTGCCAAAATGCTCGTCAATAAAACGCAGCATTTCCGGTTCCATATTACGCACATTGAAGTCGCGGCCGTACAGCGCGTCCATGCGATGTCGCGTACGCGTCCACGGCGTTCGTTTCCAAGGCCAGATCGGGTTCTCCACGTCGAACTCCTCGACAGGGTACGGCAGCGTCGACAGCAGCCGGTCCCAAAGGTCATCGGCGAGCGTCGGATTCTCGGGGTTGAAGCTGTAGCTGTCTGGCAGGAAATCGATGAGATAGCGCATTGCGTAAGCGCGAAAGACATTTGCGGGCGAGAACACAACGAGCGGCCCGACCTGCGTGAATGCCGCGCGGTCAACAAGACTATTGTCCACGTGGCCGCCGAGGATCGCGATGCTGAAGACGACTGTGCCCATGCAATGCGCAATCACGTCAACTTTGCCGTCGATTGACTCGGCTGCCACGGTT
Source organism: Bradyrhizobium sp. 157 (assembly GCF_023073815.1). Classification (NCBI taxonomy): domain Bacteria; kingdom Pseudomonadati; phylum Pseudomonadota; class Alphaproteobacteria; order Hyphomicrobiales; family Nitrobacteraceae; genus Bradyrhizobium; species Bradyrhizobium sp. 157. Next base: position 298,932 of record NZ_JADPKF010000120.1, read on the forward strand.
CTCAGCACCGCCGGGACGTCCACAGATCCGATCTGGTCGAAGCTCCACGCCTCCTTCGCCGTCGTCGGGTGACCGGAGCTGGTCCGAAGATCGGCGATCCAAACATCGCGCCCGGTCTTCCAGAAATGGCTCGCGAAGTTCGGATTCACCGCGTGATGCGCGAACGTTGTGCCGCCTGCGCTGTAGCCATGCAACATCACGAGAGGCCGCTTGGAGGTACCGGGATTGGGATAACGCGTGAGCCGCACCTTGCCAGGAACGAGTACCCCGCCATCCCCACCTTCGGGCTCTTCCGCAGCAATCGGGATTTGGCGGATCTCCGCAGCGACGGAGCCACCGCCAGGAAGGGCAAGCGTGGTGGGCGGAAGTAGATTCAATACGTCATTCGCCGGATCCGTATCCTTATCCGGGGCGCGGAAGCTCCAGATATGCAGGCCGAGCAGCAGCCGCACGACGTAACCAAGGAACGTTACGAGGTCGCCAAGCGCACTTACGCCATTTCTCTGCTGCGTTATTCGGAACAGCGGAACACCGATCCGCGCCAAGTAGCGGACATCCAGCTTCAACACCCCTTTATCGGTGCCGCTTGAGCCGGGGAACGTTTCGAGCGCCACTTCCATGAGTTGACGCCACGGGCTGCAACGCCGCTCATAGGTGAAGGTCTTGGTCCCGACAATGTGGTTGCCGTCGAGCGCAATCTTGGCGCCGGCGTCCGGCGGACCGACGGTGAGGTCGTAAGCGAACGCCCGTATCTCGCCAGAGCGGCTCGCGATGGCGAGCCCCGACTTGATACGCGACAGTAGCCCCGGGCCCCCGTCGCCGTCGACGATCGCTTGATAGATGTCGCGCAGGCCGCGGTTCAGTAGCCACGCTTTCCCGGCGCGCCAAATTCGCCCAAAAGCGGAACTGTGCTGGCGTTCGAAGATTCGCAGGCTGCCTGTAAGCGGCGCGCTGAAGTCCGCGATCGCGTCCAGCTCCTGTTCCAGCAAGCGCGGCGGAGTCCAACTCTTCTGAAGGCGCTCCCACTTGTCCAATGGAAAGATCCGGATGCTGCTTCGGACCTTGAAATCGCCTGTGTCGGTAGCGACTTGCAAGGTTGGATTACCGCCATTGCTGGGCGTGAGCTGCGCGAGCCCCGCCGAGCTGAATCGGAGCGTCAATTCGACGATGCGCGTCGCTGCCGGCCCTCCGCTCGGTGCGAAATTCACGGGACCAGCGAGCCGCTCTATGATTTCCACTTCGGTTGCCGGCGGCTGAGCGGCCACATCGGTCAAGCGGAAGGAGGGCCGAGTGAGGGGCGCGCCGGCTGCGGGGGAAGGCCCGACGGCGTAACCCCACTCGATGGCGAGCGCTTCCGCCGCGCGCAGCGCAACCGCCGAAATCGTGAGCGCGGGATTCGTTCCAAGGGCGGTTGGAATGATCGAACCGTCGAGCACAACGAGCCCGTCATGCACCGCGTCGGAGACGTTGGTTGAGAACACGCGGCCGATGTGGTCGACCACACCGGTGGCGCCTGTGTCGGCCATAGAGCAACCGCCAAGCGGATGCACCGTTGTGAGAGGCCCACGCTTATCTTTAAGCAACCAGGTGAGTTCCGCCGGAAGCAGCTTCCAGACAGGATTGGGAATGACCCGCCCGCCTGTGTTTTCGGTGAGAGCCGCAAGCGTCTCTACCTGCGCGTCGAACACGGGTAAGTCTTGCAGCTTGTCCCAACGGAGCCGTGCCATGCCGTCGGGATGGGCGATCTCAGGATCGTCATCGAGCTCGATACTGCCGGCCGCACCATCGTCACCCATGACTGCATAAAGCGCGGAATGCTCCACGCGGGTGGCGGGCGCGACATAGAGGTCGTTGCTCGGAAAACCCCGAACGTGTTGCGACGAATCTGCCTCAGCAAGTCCGTGCAACGCATTGACTGTGGCGAAGACCTCGGTAAACGCTATGCGCAGCCCTGCCGGGACAGACATTTCCTCGATCACGACGCCGTCGGTGGCGCGAAGGTCGACAACACCGGTGATCGTAGGACCGATCGCGCGATTTGAAGGCTTCACGGTTTCGTCCGCTACTGTATGCACCGCAGCAGCGGTCGCGTAGTCCGCGATCAGCATATCACCGTTCGTCGAGCAGCGCTTGCCGAGGGCCTCGGATATTGGCAGTCCAAGATCGCGCGAACGCAGTAAGATCTCCGTTGAGCCGAGAGTCCCCGCAGCCAGCACGACCTTCCGCGCGCGTATCTTCAGCACCTCTCCGCCGCGCTTGCGCAGCGCGGCGTTGGTATGGACACTATTGACGATCCAACCGGTGCTGCCGTTCTTTTCAATACTAAGAACGGTCGCTCCGCTGAAGATTTCGGCCCCGGACTGCTGTGCTCGCACAAGCAAATTGATATCTAGCGAGTTCTTGGCTCCGAAGTTGCACCCGGTAGCGCAATCGCCGCAACGCACGCACTTGTTAAGATTGACGTTGCCCGAGCTTGTCGAATCCTTCATTGCTATCGTGATCGCCGCCGGGTGAAACGTGCCGGTGGGCGCGATAGCCCTGAACGCCTGGAATTTTTGCGGTACGCCGTCAATATGATCGACGATGGTGTTGCGAAGGCCGTTGATACTTGCCCCGAGAAGATCGCGCGCCCGATCGAAATGCGATTCCCAGATCGATAGATCCTCAAGAGAGCTCGGCCAGCCGGTCTGAAATACGCTCGGCGTGGGCACTTGCATAACCCCTGCGTTGATCAGCGAGCCTCCGCCGACGCCGTTTGCAACGACCGTAGTGACCTCCTCTCCGAGCCTGATATCGAAGAGACCTTCCTTGTTATTGTTCTGGCGGATGTGCCCAGGCAGTTCGCCCAGGCCGGTCGGAAATGAGCCCGGTAGGTATTCCTTGCCGCGCTCAAGCACACCGACGGCGACCGCTGCTCCGCCAGACTGGCGGCCAGCAAATGTGGCCGCGGCGATCGCGCCGCCATAACCGCTGCCGATGATGAGTATGTCGAAATGGATCGCGGTGGGCGCCTTGCGCACTCGATCGATGAGACGCTCAAAACCCTGCGAGATCCAGGCCGTTTTCGAGTAGGTGTCTAGTAGCCCCAAGCCTCCCGACATATTCTTCCTCCTCGGCCCACAAACCGGAGAAGCAACAAGTAAGCGAATTCGATCCGACTAGCGCCGGTATGTTCATAGGTCAGGGGGACCGCTTTGTCTCTCACGATTCGGCAAACGCTTCTTCGAGGGTGCCGCACGATCCAGTTGCAGAGGGTCACTCTAGCTGATCTTGTCGACTTTTGCAGTAACCACCTCCTGATTTCCATTGAGCCACCCACGACTTCCCGAAGAGTTCGCAAAAGCGGGTAAGCCATTCTACGCCCAGCGCAATCGAGCCCGAGATATTTCAGGACACCCACGAAATTTGACCTCCGAAGGCTCTACCGTAGGCATTAGCCGGGCGCTAATGTTGGTGAGCCCGGATCCAATCAATTTACGAACTCAAGCGAATGTCGATGATATCGTAAGGCTGTTGGCGGCTACTCTCTCACGCGGCCACCCCTCATTCCGAGGGCACGAGCAATCGGTGCAGTTACCACAGCCTGGCACTTTCTGCTTCTGCGATGAGGTGAGAAGCGATGAATGAGACCGATCTACTTGAGAGCTTCTTGCCACTAAAGCTGCTCGGTAGAATCCACGGCGCTGGCGGTGACCGACCCGCGGCCGTTGAGTTCGCCGCTGCCGTCCTATTTGTTGACGTGTCCAGGTATACGGCCTTGGTTGAACAGCTTGCTCGACGCGGGCAAGGAGGACTAGAAAAAATTTCGAGACTGCTGGGCCTCTCTTACGGACGGTGCGCAGATCAAATTTGCGATCGGGGCGGTGAAGTACTCTATTTTGAGGGAGACTCATTGGTTGCCTATTGGGCGGCCGACGGTGACGATCTCGGAAAAGCTGTTCGCGCCGCAGTCAACTGCGCCGAGGCGATCTGCAGTGATCACATTGAAGACGCTGCGACCAGTGAAACCGCCCCCGCCCTGCATGTCGGCGTCGGCGTCGGGAGACTCTGGGCTGCGGTTCTTGGAGGCCAGCCCGTCTGGAATCTTGTCGCGGGTGGCGATGCCCTTATTCAAGCTGCAACATCGCAAGCCCTTGCTGGTCCTCGCGAGTACATACTATCCGACGCCGTGGCACAAGCATTGGCGCATCCCAAGGTGCCCAGTTCTGGCAACGTGCTGGAGAAGCCCCCCGAACTCCCTCCGCCGCTTCCTCCCTTGGATTGGCTAGCCTCTTTCCTGCCCCTGCAACTCCGTGAGGTGATACTCGGGCAAGTTTCCAAGGCTGGGTCGCGTGAACTCTCAATTGGCCTCGAAGGTTTCGAAATTGACCTGCTTGGTGCGATCAACGAGATAAGGCCGGTTTCAGCCGTCTTCGCGCGAATTACTGGCCTAGATCCTCGCACTCCGATCCCACTCTCACGTCTACAAGCTCTCTGCGTGTCGCTCCAAGAGAGCTTGCGGGCACGAGGTGGGCCGCCGGGCGAATTGTACTATGACGAGAAGGGTCTAATTTTTAGCGGCGTATTTGGTTCGCGCGGAAATTTCCATCGCGACGATCCTTTTCGCGCCATCGATACCGCTCGCGCGATGGATCAGACTATCAGGGGGCTGGAACTCTCCGCATCTATTGGCGTAGCAACTGGCCACGCACTTTTCTGCGTTGTCGGAAGCGAGCGCCGACGTCAACTGATGGTCCACGGCGCCCCCGTGAATCGGGCAGCGCGGCTAATGACCGCATTAGCTGCGGGCATTATTTGCGATGCACCAACAGAACGAGCCAATCGAACAACTTTTGACTTCGAGCAACAAGGCACGTTGCAGCTCGACGGGCTCGGGGATATGGCCGCCGCTTTTCGTCCATTGGAACCCCGACCCATTGTAGCCGGCCCTTCCACGCTAATTGGCCGGGAAAGTGAACTAGCGGTTTTGAAGCGGACATTCGAAGAAACATGCAATGGAGGTACGCGCTTGCTCGCTGTTCTGGGCGAGCCGGGCATTGGGAAAACCGCACTGGTCACGGCTTTCACGGACGAGCTGCAAGTGATCGGGACATCAGTCTCGATCGCGCGAGCCGAACGCGAGGATCGTCGAACATCTTTCTTGCCCTGGCGGCGAGTGCTTGCGTCCCTCCTTGGTTTACCTCCTGACTGCAATGGATTCACCGTGCTTGAAGCGGTTAGAGCCCGTGTCCAAGGGATCTCAGACGTGGTCAAGCGACTGCCGCTGCTTGGCGGCGTGTTAGGCATTGCGATTCCTGAAAACGAAGGTACGCGACATCTGGAGGGGCCGCACCGTGGTGACGCTACAATGCGTCTTCTCGGCGACTTGGTAGATGTCCTGGCGCCGCGCCCTCTTGTGCTAGTACTCGAAGATAGCCAGTGGCTCGATTCTGCGTCGTGGCGACTCATCGAATGGATTCTTGGATCCCATTCATCATTACTATTGATTGTGTGCGTGCGCCTTGAAGAGATTCCGGAGGAACTGAAAAGCCTACGACGGCGTGCCGAGGCAGCTCGACTGAATGCCTCCAGACGGGAGGCTGACGATCCTGCCCGGTTTTGCCAGATCCTCGACCTTGAAGAACTTGGCGAAGCATCCATCCGCGAAATAGTCGCTCGCACTCTGCGCGGCGCGCCGCCGCATCAAGAACTTGCTGCCCGTATTTCAGCTTTGGCCGGAGGCAATCCATTCTTCGCTGAGGAGATTTCAATAGCTCTAAAGAGCGAGGGTCTTGTCGCAGTGCGTGACGGTTTCTGGCGCCCGATCCGCCCGCTCGACGATCTTCGTTACTTCGAAGGCGTGGAACGAGTCATCCGCGAGCGCGTCGATCTCCTGGATATCGCGCCATTTACCACTCTGAAGGCCGCCGCGGTAGTTGGGCGTTCGTTCAGCATCACCGCGCTTCAAATATTGCTTGGTGAGGAGTTGCATGACGATGCGATCGCAAATGCTATCGAAGCATTACTGGCCATGCATCTCGTGAGACGTGGAGCTGGCCCAGGAGAATACGAGTTTCGTCACGACCAGATTAGGGACGTCGTGTATAGCTTAATCTCGGTCGACGCTCGGCAGCGCCTTCATGGGCGATTGGCTGACTGGATCGAGTCGAATCAATCAGCAACCGCAACATTGGAAACCGCAGCTCTCGTTCAGCACTTTGAGGCTGCCGGAAATATTGAAAAAGCTGTCAAATACGCTGATCTAGCTACCGTCCGTGCCCTCGAAGTCGGAGCATTTCGAGAGGTCGAATCGTTTTTAGGGATCTGCTTTAGTCATGAGGCGCGCCAGCAACCTAGGTCAGCCGAGCAAAGGCTCAAAGCGGTGCGCTGGCGCAGACAGCTCGCGGAGGCGCATTACGGGCGCGGAGACATTCACGCTCAGGGCGTTGCCGTGAGACGTGCGCTCAACGTGGCGGGGCAACCGGTTCCCGATTCACCGACGACAACTATAATTCGTCTCATTGGACGTGGATTGCGGTTAGCGCTGCAGCAAGTTTTTCCTCCATCCGCGAAGTGGAAGCGAACGGACCTGCGGGCCTGGGAAAGAGAACTGGCTCGTTGTTTCAACCAAGCGGCGACAGTCGACTATTTCGAACTGCGCTACTCCCGCGGTATGTGCAATCTCATTGCGGCCGTAGTGCATGCGGAACGCATTGGGTCTTCAGTCGAGCTGGCGGTCGCATCGTCCCAGTTGGGATGCGGTCTTTCTTTCTTAGGCTGGCAGGGCGCCTGCGATTATTTCATTGCGAGGGCGGAGCGGGTCGCGATCGCCTTAGCTGATCCTGCAGTTCATTCTCACGTATGTATTCTAGACGCACTCTGGCGCATCGGGCGCTGTGATTGGTTGATGGTCGATCATCTTCTGAATAAATCCCAGGAATTGTCTGCGAAGGCTGGAGACCAGCTTGGTTGGTGTAATGCACAAGGTATGCGTTTCTGGTCGCTCTACTACCGCGGCGACCTAAGCGCCCTGGAGCAGACGGCGCTCGCGCTGCTGTCACGCGCGCAGAACGCGGGGAACATTCAGCAAGAGATCTGGGCTCTTCGATGCAAGGCGCTATGCGTGCTTCATACAGATCGTCCTCGCGAGGCAGTGGACATCCTTCGATTGATCACGTCGGCGATGCTAGGATCTGTTGATCTTGCGGCGCAGATCTCCGCGAGGGGAGCGCTTGCGCTGGCTCTCGCTCGTGTTGGCCTTCACGTCGAAAGCGTTGAGGCCGCGACTGAGACCCTACGGCTGCTGCGAGAGCAACGCCGACCGACTTCTCATAGCACGCTGGTTGGGATCTGTGGCGTAGCCGAGGTGCTTTTGCGCGGTCGCGAAGCTGGACTCTCGCGCGAATACGATCAATGGCCATACTGGGAGCGCCAGGCGCTCAATGAACTCTATCGCTATCACCGCGTGTTCCCTTTGGGAGCGGCGCAATACGGGCTGTGGACCGGCGTGGCGCACTGGCTGGATGGTCAAAAAGATCAAGCCCTGGTCGCTTGGAATGAGGCGCTTGCCAGCGCCCGGCGGTTTTTGTTGCGCCAGGATGAGTCGATGATTGCCGCCGAGATGAGGCGCCGGCAAAAGCAGGTATGAGATCGGCCCAATGAGAAGATTGGGTCATATCGACCGCGGTATTGCCGAGGCCAATAGAGGATGAAGGGGCACTTTCGGAACAAGCCCGTCGACGACCACCTTGGCGGCTTGATGTCTGACTAAAAAAGCCTGCTGTTGTCCAAATGCTGCCAACACCCGGTTCTCCCCAGCCCCGGCCGCAACGCAGCCCGGCTGTTCGCATCGAGAGCGAGCTGCAAACGGGTTGGGCCGCAAATGCTTGGTCGCCTTGCGCAGCACCTTGGTCATGATGAAGCTTTCACACGGCATGGGGCATTTTGTTCATATGGGGATTTTATCCGATCAGATTATTGCGGCGCGGCGCAATCCTGCTGAACCTGGTTCATGATTGCCGCAACGCCGATACAGGGCGCGCACTACTTCATCGACCTCGTCTGCGGCATAATTGTCGTGGTGGCTGCAACCTATGTCACCGAAAGATTTATGGGAGGCCGTGAACGAGCATTGCGCCAAAACATCGGTGCCCAGGAGGCCCAGGGTCCGCGGTGATCACGCCGCGAGAGACCGACACTCCGCACGATCTTTGGGCGGCGCCTGCCTGTAATTTGATCGCACATATCGTCGCTAAATCGCCGATGCTCACGTCAGGCGTAGCGACAGGTGCGTGCCGATGAAGACATTCATTCGCGTCGTTGAATTGTGGGTGCCCGACCGAACCCGCACCCGCCTGGAATTCGGTGGCTGTCTTTGCAGCGACGAATATTCGGAGTTCAAGGCTATCAGCGAGAACGCGCTGTTTGCCTATGACGAAGGGCTGCCCGGCAAGGCTTGGGCCTCTGGCCATCCCGTGATCCTCACGGAATTCGCAAATTCCTACTTCAAGCGCACGGACGAGGCGATCGAAGCCGGATTGACCTGCGGCGTGGCGCTGCCGGTCTTTGCCGGCGAATTCCTGATGGCCGTGATGGCGCTGTTTTGCGGCGACGACGAAAAGCACGTCGGCGCGATCGAACTCTGGCACAATGATCCCGAGAAGTCCCACGAAATGGGATTGGTCGACGGCTATTACGGCACCGCCGACATGTTCGAGTTCAATTCACGGCATACAAAATTCCCGCGCGGGTTCGGCCTGCCCGGCCGTGCCTGGAAGGCCGGCATGCCGCTCATTATCAAGGACCTGCACAATGCCAGGAGTTTCCTCCGTTGGGAGGAAGCCAGCGAAATCGGAATCAATTGCGGCGTCGGCATTCCCTACACGACGACGCCGGATCAGACCTGGGTCATGACCTTCCTGTCCGCGCAGGCAACGCCGATCGCCAGACGTTTTGAGATCTGGGTGCCGGATCCGTCGCGAACGGAACTGGTGTTTCAGGCCGGCGATTGTAGCAGAGATGCCGATCTGGCCTCGCTTTACGCATCAAAGACGATACGCAAGGGTGAAGGCAGTATCGGCGGCGCCTGGGCGACAGGCATGCCCGCCATCAACGAGCATCTGAAGGTCGATGACTCCATTGCAGCGCAGACGGCACGCGCAGCGGGAATGAACCAGATCGTCGTTCTTCCCGTGATCGAAAATGCCCTGCTCAAGGCCGTCTTGGCCTGGTATCTCTGAAGGCGCGCTCGAAACGTTCAGCGCACTGCACGTGCCTGATGACGCCTATGCCTTTCGCAATTTCCGGAAAAAGTCCCGCACCTCCCGCACGAACAGCTCCGGCTGCTCGAAAGCCGCGAAGTGACCGCCCCTCGGCATTTCGTTCCAGTGCTGAATATTCGTGTAGCTCGCTTCCATCCACTTTCGGACCGGCGTGACAATCTCTTTGGGGAACACGGCAACGCCGGTCGGCACTATTACCTTGTGAGCGGTGCGGCGCTTCGGTCCAAAGCTTTCCCAGTACAGGCGCGCCGATGAAGCGGCGGTGGCTGTCACCCAATAGAGCATGAGATTGTCGAGCAACTCGTCGCGGCCGAGGATGTTCTCGGGGTGTCCGTCGCAGTCGGTCCACGCCCAGAACTTTTCCAGGATCCACGCGGCCTGCCCGCTCGGCGAGTCAGTCAGACCATACGCCAGCGTTTGCGGCCGGGTTGATTGCTGCTTGGAATAGCCGGAATCCCAGTCGGTATAATGCTGGATGCCCTTCAATGCGCGCGCTTCCTCAGGCGTCGGCTCGCCTTCCACATTGGGGCGGATCGACATTGCAAGCGTGATGTGGATGCCGGCGCAATGTTCCGGGTCTTGCGCGCCGAGCGCGGTGGTGATTGCCGATCCCCAATCACCGCCCTGAGCGCCATACCGCGCATATCCGAGACGATCCATCAGCACCGCCCAGCCCGATGCAATACGGTCGATGCCCCAGCCGGTTGTCTTCGGCTTCTCTGAAAATCCGAAGCCCGGCAGCGACGGGCAAACGACGTGAAACGCGTCGGCGGCGTTGCCGCCGTGCGCGGTCGGATCGGTTAAAGGCTCGATCACCTTGTGAAACTCGACCACCGAGCCCGGCCAGCCATGCGTGATGATCAGCGGCATCGCGTCCGGATGCGGCGAACGGACGTGCAGGAAATGAATGTCCAGCCCGTCGATTTCGGTGGTGAACTGCGCAAAGCGATTGAGCCGCGCCTCGCGCCCACGCCAATCGTATTCTTCAGCCCAGTAGCCGCAGATATCATTGATCCATTTCAGCGGCGCGCCCTGGCTCCAGTCGTCGACCAGTTCGGCTTCGGGCCAGCGCGTGTTGAGCAGCCGCGATTTGAGATCGTCGAGGACGTCGTCGCCGATCGAGATACGATAGGGTTTGATTTCAGCGCTCATGCGGGCCCCTTCTCAAAGCCCAGCCGGAGCTGCCGGGACGGACTTCACACGGAAATCATCGCCGCACAGGAGGCAGATATCAAGGGAGGCGCAGGAGGGCTTATCCTCGCAGCAAAATTCGCGCGGACGTCAAGTTCGTCAACAGAGGCCGCAGGTGATCGACTCGCTCAGACCGCGCCTTCACGTTTGCCGGATCGAGCAGCCGTTCTCATCGTATCTTTGAAATAGAGGAAAAGCTTGCAGCAGCCGAAAGCGATTATCAGCGCCGGCGGAAACATGATCACAGCGAGCAGCAACGGCGACATGCTCGAAGGGCCGGCCCATCTTTCAACCAACCAACTCAATGCAAGATCGACGGAACCAACCAGCAGAGCGAGGCCAAGCAGCGGCAAAACGAGCCCGGTAAACATTGAAGCCCAGCTTGGTGCCGCTTTTGACCAATTGATACCATCGAACTGGTCATGGCGCTCGCCTTCAGAGATGCCAGCCAAATCCGACTTGTCGCCCCACCCGATGCCCCGAGACTCCGAAGGCCGCGGGGCGGCATTGTTCGTTTTAATAGCCATATTGAACAACGTCATAATCTTTTAAAACCAGTGATTGCAACCTGACAACATGGGCAGTAAGTGACGAACTTGTCGTTCGTGTTATGCAGCCTTATAGCAGCGATTTGATAAGGTTTATAGGATGAAAGATGCTTAATTCGGGTTCCATAGAATTCGGCTGTGAAGATAGCTGCAGCCTGATCCGAGGGCCCCACGCCATTTGAAAACGGTTTAAAGCCGCTGGCATTAATTTCGTTGCAGATGCCGGCGTTCGAGCGATCGCATGATATTGGCGAAGCAAAGTTCAGGGCAAGCGAAGTTCTAAGGTCTTACTGGGCGCCCCACAGCGATGATGAACAAATTCGAATCTGCAGCACTATGCTCCACCTATTTAGCGATCTGCAGCCGGTCGAGAGGGAGAGGATGATGATGTTCAGGCCCCGCCCAGCGACGTTGTGCAGCCGGCGATATCAGTACCAGGGCTACCAGTTATAGCGATACCGCGGATTACCGTAGTAACCCGGTCCAGCGTACGGGCCATAGAAATTCTTGTCGCCATAAACCCACCGGGCGACCGGGCGGCGCCGATGCGGTTGGTAGCAATTGCCCGCCTCGTCACAGATCACCTTCGCGGCCGTGATCAGCGAATCCGGAGCGGGCTGAATATGGCTCAGAAGCGGCGCTGCACTGGCATTGGTAGCAATCAAAAAGCCGGCCGCCAGCACGGACGCACAGATCGTTCGCATGTCTCGTCTCCCCCTCGCGAATTAATTGGCTGCTGCTCCGAAAATGCCGAAGATTCTTGCAGACAAACAAACCGGAGCTCGGAGCCTACCCGCTCGACCGGATGCTGACTAGGGCCTCTCACCCGCATTTTCTGGGATCATCGGCCTTCGTGCGGCAACCGGGGCGGCCTCGGCGGCTATGCCGTCACCAGCCGACATTCATATCGGCAATCACGCACCGACAAGCCCCGAGCTCCTCGTTGAGCAGGTCAAAGCCCGCGCCCATTTTCGCTACACCGGATGCCGAATGCCCGCCCTGATTGAAGTGTCGCGCAGCGACTGAAGCGTTCCGCGCGGAGAGCCACACCGCCCGCATTTCAGAATCGAACATGGGTCCGGCCGAGTCTCGATCGGCAACGCAACGGTCAGGCTGCCGCATTGTTCGCAAATCAGCTTGAATGTTTGCCTGTCCTTCAAGGCGACGCTCGTCTCAATATCCATCCTAAATCCATCAATCAGAGACTTCGATAACTGGAAACAATGAACGATCGAAAATGCATCAATCGAGTGCCGGCCCCCGGGCCGCCACTCGGATCCAACAAATTCAGAAACTTGCCGGTCGGTGCAACGCACGAACGCATTTAACCCTAATGGTCGAGAGGTTGTTGCGACGAACTCCGCGCCAGCCACGTCCTCCGCAATCGGATGCGCTCAAAGACCGTGGTCGTTGGCAAGCAGAAGCCTTTCTACCGCGCGATTTTCACTTGCCCGCGGAGGCGACTGCCCGCGGCGCTTTCATCCGGTCCACCCGAAAACCGGAACGAGGATGAGCTCCGCGACTGCACGATCGCCATCTCGGCCACCTTTCAAGTGCTGCCTGAAACGGTTAACGCGGCGCAGCGTAGTGTGGCCAGAGGCTTCGCAGCAAAACATCACAGCGGGAGAAAAAGTTGGAAAATGAACGATCAAAGGACTTTCAATAAACTTCCACCATTAATTGGTTTCCGACCGGGTGGAAGCCGATTCGCGGCGACAGGGCTAGTTCGCGCGCCGACCGTCGGCCCGGTGCCTTGCGCTGAGATTGCCAAGCTGATTTGCCGGCAGGGCCGGATCGGGCACCCTGGCGAACTCGTTGGTCACGCCATCGGGTGCCGTCCCGCGAAAAACAAGAAAGCCGCGGTCAGTGACGACTATGTCTCCCTTCTGAAGCAGGGTGTCGTTCATGGCCATATCCGAGGCGATCCGCGCGGCGTCGGCGGCAGAGGGCGGCGGCCGCCTGATGCGACCGCTCTCCTGTGCGTACGCCGCTGCGCTCAGCACTACGGGAGCCGAGAGGATAAAGGCTTTCCACATGGCTTTCTGGCACACAGACGCGGACGGCCATCTATAACAAAAAAGCTGAGCCGCGGCCTTTTTTCAAGATGTGGAATCCGGGTGCTGAGATCTCCAATACGACCGGTCGCGAACCCGATCTTCGCGCAAAGGGCTGGAGTTCGGGAACGCGGAAGCTCAGAAACTGGCTCGGACCTTGGCCATCCCCGAGCATACGGTGGCAGCGAATCGGTTTTCTGAGCCCGATTTCAGTTCGCTGAACGCCTCGCCATCAACCCTGTCTGATTGACCGCGCAAGGCCCTTTCGAGCTGCAGCCAATCGCTCTGCTCAATTTCGGTCGATTCATTTAGCGCAGCAAGCAGCGCGCTAGTCAGTCTATCCGGCATGGCCAGTCCCCTGCTCCATCCAGCATCACCACGGCGCTCACGCCGAACGAACGGTGCCGCAACAACCCAAGCCGCTTCTCGAACTCAACGCTGTCTGAGCCAGAATCCCGACTACGAGGCGATTCGCAAGCCTGCCGCCGGATTCGCCGACGGTTTTCCAACTCTACGCGAGCGACTCTTGCACCCGATTGATAGCGTACAAAGGGAGCTGGGGATACGAACACATGTTGCGCTCGGCCGATTCTCCTTCGCAGCGGCACGAATGCAACAGCGGGCTATCGGCGGCAGAAATGAGCGGAAACGGGACGGCCCTCGAGACGAGACGGCATCTGCAGGCTGCGATGGGCCGGCATCGGGGGGCAGCACGCGGATGCGGCATAAGGCCGGCTAGCTAGGCCCCTAAAAGCCATTCCACGCTGGCAAAGATTGCCCACAGCCAGCCAACCATGGCGACCCCGATTGCCGTAAAATAGAGCGGCGGAGCCAGTCCATGACGCAACTTCTTCACTGTGAACTTCTCAAAGCTTCGGCCTCAGACAAGCGCTCGCGCAGGCGTCGTAATTCCAGATAGCGCTCCGTAATGCTGACGGGTGGGAGCTTTTTCGAAGGCTTCTTCGGCTTCTTTGGTTTCGGCAGACTGGTACGGCTACGCGCTTTCATGAGGCCCCCTCCCCCCGCCTGAGAAACTTAAGCAAACCATGTGCCAGCCAAAATCGGTGATGCGGCTGGTACACCGGACTAATCTTTGTCTGGTGCGCTCTTATTGGAGTTCGATAACGGTTGCGTGACCCGTTTGCGTGACCCATTCGGGGGACGCCGCGGGAAAAATCTGCGTCACGTTAGGTGGGGGTTGATCGGTCGGTCCGTATCCATTGAGACGCTGTACCGCCGATCAACATCCGGCCGTAAAAACCTATTTTTTTCAATGCAAAAGAACCGAACGATAATAATTCGTGCGCAGGAAAAACCTGGCGTCCAAATTTAAACCAAGCCAAAACAACGCATAAGATAAATCCAAGAAGATTGCCGCCTGCGATCAGGGTGGGCAGCCACGACCCTCCAAGCAGCGTAACGGACGATGTCATAACCATCGTCACGACCATCAACAGCGCAAGGAGAGAGAGCGGCGGCACCAAAAGATCAAGCGTCAGCACGAGGACATTGATGTCGCCGCGCATTAAACCCACGGTGAAAAGTCGTGGAACGAATTTCCCGATTGTGCCGAGATGCCCCTGGACCCAGCGCTGACGCTGGCTCTCGGTCCCCTTGGCGCTGGTCGGAAACGTGCTGGTAACCCGCACGAACGGAAAGAAATAAGGAGCTTTGCCCGCTTCCGCGAGATCGAGCCCCAGCTTCAGATCCTCCACCAGATGGCCGCTTGCCAACGGAACGGAGCTGATCGCATTCCACGGAAACATCATTCCTGTCCCCATCAATTGAACGGGACCACGAAGGTTTCTTAATCCAAGAGGACGAACCCAGTTTCTGAGAACCCAGGCGAACTCTGCGAAGCTATGATTGATGGGTGAGTTCTCAGCGCTTCGCATCATGAACAGCGCTTGTACCGGCCGCTGAACCTGATGGCAGGCTCGCTTGAGCCCCTCGACCAAGTCGGCCTGGATTCTGCAATCAGCATCGACGAAGAGAACAAAATCGGGCGGGTCCTGGCTGAGGTGCGTGATGCCCCATCCCATCGCGAACCCCTTGCCAATTCTCTCGGGATCGTTGCGAATAATGACCTCGGCGCCTGATGCGGCGGCAATCTCCGCTGTGTCATCGGTGCAGTTATCGGCGACAACGATCAGTCGATCTCCGGCGCCAAGCTGCGGCTTGACGTCTTGCAGCGTTGGAACTAGTCCAACGCTCTCATTGTGCGCAGGAACGATTACCGCAACGCGCTTTTCAGTATTTAATTCCTCGGCTTCGAAAGGCTCCAGCTTCGGCGCCTTAAGAGCTGCAATGACTTCAACTAGCAGGACAGCGACGGGAACGCTGAGCAATCCAGCCAGAGCGGCCAAGATCAACATTTCACAAATACCGATCTCGAAACGTTTGATTTAACGTTGTCAGGCAAAAAAGTGAGTATGAAGCCAGATATAAATATCCTCTTCCGCTCTCAATTACTACTATATTTACCAGATAGATAAATAGGACGCGGGACCCGTATTTTATCGGCCCTACTTTCGAATAAGTCAGGCAGAGCTTTATGAAGATCGCCTATCTGGTTAACCATTATCCGGCGATCAGCCACAGTTTCATTCGGCGCGAAATACTGGCGCTCGAACGCTTGGGCCACGAAGTGCTGCGAATATCGATCCGGGGCTGGGCCGATGCGCAGCGCGGCTCCGAAGATCAACTTGAGCAGGCGCGTACGCGTTACGTCCTGCGCGGCGGCGCCGCGCCGCTGCTGGTTGCATTCCTGCGCATTCTGGCGACCAACCCTGTCGGCCTGTTTCGCGCGATCGCCGTGACGTTGAAGGTCGGTCTGCGGGCGGAGCGTCCCCTCCCCGTTCATCTGATTTATCTGTTCGAAGCGTGTCAGGTCGCCCTATGGTTGCGCAGCGAAAAGGCGCAACACCTGCACGTCCACTTCGGAACCAATTCTGCCGAAGTCGCGATGCTTGTCGGCGAGCTGGGAGGACCACGCTGGAGCTTTACCGCCCACGGCCCCGAAGAATTCGATAAGCCGAAGTTCATCGCGCTGCCTGAGAAAATCCGGCGAGCGCGCTTTGTCGTCGCAGTCAGTTCATTCGGACGGAGCCAGCTCTTTCGCAATGTCCCCCATTCTTATTGGCACAAGATAAAGGTGGTTCATTGCGGGCTTGAACCTGCTTTCTATGACGCCAATGTCACGACGGCGGCGGGCAATGAGCGACGATTGGTTTGCGTGGGCCGGATCTGCGAACAGAAGGGGCAGTTGCTCCTGATCGAGGCTGCGCGGCTACTGGCGGAGCGCGGGACAAAGTTCGAACTGGTGCTCGCCGGCGACGGCGAGATGCGCGGCGAGATCGAGTCGCTGATCGCAAAGTACAAGCTGACGAGTATCGTGCGCATAACAGGCTGGATCAGTAGTGACGATGTCCGGGCCGAAATTCTCGCAGCCCGGGCGCTGGTGTTGCCGAGCTTCGCCGAGGGCCTGCCGGTCGTCATCATGGAGGCCATGGCGTTGCGAAGGCCGGCCATAAGTACGTTCGTCGCCGGCATCCCGGAATTGATCCAGCACGGCGAGCACGGCTGGCTGGTTCCTGCCGGCGATCTTGAGAGTTTGGTCGCGGCAATGGAGGATTGTCTCAACGCGGCGCCGGAAGCGATCACGCAAATGGGAGAAAGCGCCCGTCAAAGGGTCTTGCAACGCCATGATATCGACAAGGAAGCAGCTAAGCTCATCAAGCTGATTGAAGCCTAGACGGCTATTGGTCCGGCAGTCGTCGGCGGCGCCGGTTATCCCATTCCTCATGCTTCCGGGAAGTGAGATGAGGATACAGTTTACTCTGTTGACGGCTCTAACGGTGATCGGCTCGATGCAGCCAGCCATCGGCCAGGTCAACATGCAGTATAGCGGCCGATATGGCGGACAGTACGGCGGCCAATATGGCGGGCAATTTAGCGGACAGTACAGCGGTCAGTATTACGGGCGGGGAAGTAGCGACCAGACCGCTTCGCCAAACGCGCTGGACAGAAAGCTTGATATTTTGGGCGCTCCAGTTAATTCCGGCGCGTGCGGGCAACTTCACTATCCGTCGCCCGGAACGGATTACGTGCTCCATGACAGTCAGGGACGCCGCTGCTTCTGAAGCAATGTACTTTCGGCTGGTCGCCGATGCTACTAGGGGAGAGCAAAGACCGCCTCGCGGGCGATCTCCGCCTTCCCAACCTCCAAACCACTCAGCCGCAGAATCGAGCTAAAGGGTCAGCTAAAAACACTAGCCCGCAGCAATTGCGGCGCTCCGGCGCGCGCGCCGGTAGCCAGCGAGCCCCAATCCGGCAAAGCCGAGGATCAGCATGGTCCAAGTCGAGGCCTCAGGAATTGCCGACACGGCTACACCAAATCTGATATTGTTCAGTGAGAGGCTTTCGGTCCCCGACGTCACCAGGACGGTTGTGAAGGGAGTCGTATCCGTGACACCGAAGAAGTTACTCGTCGCCAAGCCGTTAGCCGTGCTGGTCTTGATGACGGTATTTCCGTTGGAAAGAAGGAAGGTTACATCGTAGCCGTCAAATGTACCGAAGTCGAAGGCGAATGAAGTCGCCGGCCCCGCAAGGTTGATCAGGATGTTGACCAGATCAAAACCAAGTTGCTGCGCCGCGAGTGCAGCGGGGAGGCCGCTATAGAGCGGGCCAATGTTGAAGAAGCCACCACTATACTTGGTCAGATCTGACGAGAACGTCACGCCACCATAGCTGACGCTGTTCCCCGGAAAGCTATCGAATCCGCTGACCGACGACGGATTGGGAATGGTGATCGTGGTGTAGCTGGCCGTTGCGCCATTCCACGAAGAAAAGTCAGAGTAAGTGACCAAGCCGGCGTCTGCGTTGACCGTGCCTGCAAGCAACATCAGCGCTGCCCCGAGGGCAGCCGAGTTCATCTTCGTGAACATCAAAATTCCCGAAATTTTTGTGTGAAAACGAACGCAGCACTGATTCGTTTTTAGATATTAGCGGAAACAGGCGCTTACCGAAAAGAAATTAAACCTTAATTGGGATTGGAGCGGCGAATGCCGCTCGGAATTTATTCAACATTCAACGACCTTATCCGGTCGTCCGCTAGGTGTCGGGAGTGGGAATATGCGACTTGCCGCTGGGTGGACGGCCTACATTTCCCGACCAAACACTTCCAGGTATTCGGAGGCGCCGCCGGGCCGGTCATCCTCGAACACCCCGATGACCAACCGCCCTGTTTTCCAGGCCAGTCCGTCCAGATTGGTCTTGTGGTGGCCCGCAATCGGCGCGAGCGGATCAGCATGGTGACCATGTACGACGTGCCGATGGCCATGCCCGACGTCGGCACCGCTGGGATAACGCTTCCAGAGCAACGTTTCCTCGTTCTGCTGGCCGAGCGGAGCTTTCGGATCGACCGCGGCGTGAACGAATACTCTGAGCTGATCAACATGCATTAGCGGAAGATTGACGATCCAGTCCAGGTGGTCGGCCGGGATTGCTCGAAAATCCGGGAGCATTGGGGCTTGGCCATAAGAGGCAAGCGTCTCACCTCCCCCATTCCTGATCCACCAGTCGAGCTCGGCCCTGTTTTCACAGACCGCACACATCATGGCTTCGTGGTTGCCCTTCAGATTGACGACCTTCGCTTTATCCGGTCGCCAGCTCATGAGACGCTCGACGACTTGTCTGCTCTGCGGCCCGCGGTCGACATAGTCGCCCAGGGTTATGATCGTGGCAGCCATCCCCTCGGCATGCCGCGCAATCGCGTCGATTGCGCGATCCAGAAGATCGAGCCGGCCGTGAAGGTCGGGTATGGCATACGTTCGGCTCACGGCAACCTTCGTCAAGAACCGGTCTTGAATAGAACGAGCTTAGCAAGCTCACGGCAAACGAGCCACCTCGCAGAAGGCCCGCGCAAGAGCAAAGCTTCTCAACGGGTGGTCTCACGGGCCGCAGCGAAAAACTCGAAGCTAGGCGGACGTCGCCAATGCGGCGCGGCCGCGGAGACGGCGCACCAGCGCAAAACAGAGGCCCAGAAAGACATCGAACAGGAACAAGAGAATAACCGCGATGACGAAAAGGCCGATGCCGGTAAGATCGTGCAGAATTCCGTCGAGCATGTCAGGTCCCAGATAATAGGCGATCATGACCAACGCGAAAACGCGAAAGAAATTTGCAATGATGGTAATCGGTATGATAGCGGCGAGAAGGAACAGGCTTCGGATTTTCTGCTGCCAGCGAAACGCATAGGCGTAAAAAACGCCGATCGCAGACAGCGCAAAAATCGAATTCATTCCGGAACAGGCGTCCTTCACCAGGAGCTGATAGGTCCCGATCATGATCATGACGCCGTTCTGGGCAACCGGAAAGCCCGTCGCATAAAGCACGTTGGTCACGACGTTCGAGATAAAGACCTTAAGCGGAACGGTGGCGGCATCGACCAGCCAGTCGGGCATCGGCACGGCGAAGATCAAGAAGCCGATCGGAAACGCGAGCGCCCGCAACGCCGGCCACCCGGCCGAAATCAAGACACAGCCCACGATGACGGGGATCAACGAAAAGGTTTCGAAAGTGACCAGGCCCTGTTGGATCCGGGCGAGATAGAGAATGACCAGGCCACCGAGCAGGGCAAGCCAGCCCATGATGGGAGCCGGAGAAATTTCAACGGCCCTCAACTTCTCACGCGATTGCCAAACCAGCCAGAGCGAGGCCGCGATGATAAGCGGACCGTGGCCCTCCTGCTCCGTCTGCCAAGGCCCATCAATCAAACTGAGAACGGTCTGGGCATAAGCTGCGATCACCGAGGCGCCGAGCAGCGCCGGCCACAAAAAAGGGCCGAGAAAACCTGCCTTCGCGGATGGTATCACTTGCGAGTATGTCATCTCAAATACCAACAGGTTCCAAAAACTAGTCTACTGATAGCATTAAATGGAACAACCATTCATCTCCGGGCTATCAAAACCGCGTAACCAGCGCCAGCCAAAATCAAGACCAGGGCGAGATAGAACGAACCGGCGTTCCCGACCTGGTTGGCGACGGCGAATACGATGCCCGCGAGCATGAAGTGCAGCAACGTTCGATTGTCGCGCTCGGTGAACTGGAAGAACGCGATCACCAGCGCGACGAAACAGGTAACAGTCAACACATCAAAAAACGTAGTCATTTAATATCACCTCGGGGAACATCTTATGGCGGCGAAGTGACGTCCTGTGCTCAGTTCTTCTTGCCATCTCCCGGCTGCATGATCTTTGCGTATTCACCTTCATATTTCGCCTCGAGGTTCGCAGAGTAGGCCGCAATTCCTAGTTCGGCCTTGACCGCGTCTGCGCGCATCAGTTGCCGCGCCAGATTGGCCGCAGGCTCGCCTTCGAGCGGGCGCGGCTCCTGCCCTTTGACCTTGAAGAACACGCCGTTCTGGCCTGAGCGAACAAAGAACACGTCGTCCGCCTTCTTGGCCTCGACCAATCCGTAAAACTCCGGCGGCAAATCGCCGCTGTTCAGCGCGCCCATTTGTCGACCGTGGGGAATGCCGGCTGCGGTGAGCTTCTCGTCGATTTCGTCGAGCGATTTGGCGTTCTTGTTTGCTTCCACGAAGGATTGGGTAGATGGCCCTATTGGAAATGCGATTTGTTCGAC
Source organism: Bradyrhizobium sp. 157 (assembly GCF_023073815.1). NCBI lineage: Bacteria > Pseudomonadati > Pseudomonadota > Alphaproteobacteria > Hyphomicrobiales > Nitrobacteraceae > Bradyrhizobium > Bradyrhizobium sp. 157. The sequence continues at coordinate 319,629 of NZ_JADPKF010000120.1, forward strand.
GCTGAGCAGTTTTCTGCCGGCGAATTTCGCCGGGTTGTTGGCGATGTACCTGTCGATATCTGTCTTGCCCGGCGCCTTGGCCGCCGCTGTCCGCTGCAGATACGCATTCTCGAGAATCTGTTCGCGTGATCTCAAGAGGTCCAGCAACACGCCCGGTTCGCGGTCGAGCTTCGCCGCCATGGCCTGGCGGAACAGATATTTGCGCACGACCAGTTGGCCCAGGATGCCCTTAACGGTCTCGGGCTCCTTCTGCTTGTCCGGCGGCACGTTCGCCCAGCGAAGCTCGTTCTCGAGATCCTGGATGGTCACCACTTCCTCGCCGACACGCGCAACCACCTGTCCTTTGGAAGCGGCGGGCTGATCGCTTTGCTTGCCGCAACCGGCCAAGGCGACCGCACCGCAGGCGAGCAAAACGGCTAGCCGGGCGATCTTGATGGACATAGCCTTCATCCAGAAACTCCGTGCATCCAAATAGGCCGAGAACAAATGCAGCGGGCCGGCCGAGCCTGATCCTGCTATGACTAGCGAGCCCGCTGCTCCCGGTCGAGCCTATAGCGCTTTTTGGCTGCAATTTCCGCTGTTTATGTTAATTTCGTTAAGAGAGCTGATTATCTCTTTCTTTTGACTGTAAATCGGCGGGTTGGAGTATATCCTCATCCGAAACGGCTGATCCAATTAACTCTCAATTGTTTAACTCCAATTGTGTGTGGGCTCAATGAAATACCCTCGTATTCAGATTATACTGGCATGTACCGCAATCGTGGGGTGCGCCGTGCTTGCGACCGTACTGGCGCCTCGTCAACTGATGGCCCGTACGTCCGCCTCCCCTAGCCTCGAAACCGTGATTCCGCGCCAATTTGGAACCTGGAAGCTGGTCCCCGAAATTAGTCCGGTCCGGCCAGCAGATCCAGACGCGTACGTTCAACCGGACCCGCTCGCTGGAAAGATCTACAGCCAGGAAGTTGGTCGGGGCTATACGGACGGGCATGGCAACATCGTCATGCTGATGGTCGCGTACGGTCCGGTGCAGAACTATCGGCTGAAGTCCCACCGTCCGGAGATTTGTTACACCGCCAATGGCTTCCGGATTTCGGAAAAAGCGGATGCCGCAATTAGCTATCGCAATGGCGCGCAACCCATCAAGATGACTCGATTGGTTGCGGCAAGGGAGTCGCGCCTCGAACCGGTCACTTACTGGCTGCGGGTCGGCAACGACATCGCCAACGGCGTCCTCGATCACCAACTGAGCCGGTTGAAGTATGGCCTGCGTGGGATCATTCCCGATGGTGCCCTGATCAGGGTCTCCACGATCGGTCTGCCGAAAGACGTATCATACAAATTACAGGACCAATTTATCCGCGATCTGCTTGCCGCCATTCCGCCTCAGGAGCTCAGGTTCTTTACCGGCGCGAGCTGAAGATCGCGGCGTGCAAACTTGACAGGTGATTTTTGCCGTTCGTTCGATTCACCTTGCTGTGCGCACCATTGTTCTATGGCGTCCTGCTGGCAGTCCTGTCGCAGCCAGCATGTGCGCAAGGTGCTGACGATACGCTGCTGCCATATGCGGTAAGTGTTCATCAGACGCCGATGCAGAGCTGGGGGCCGGGAGCGGGCATTTATCTCGGAAAAGGCCTGTTCATCACGGCGGCGCATGTCGCAGGCCGGGCGTGGCTGACGCGACCCAAGATCGCCATTGCCGGCTCCGAATATCCGACTCGTGTTGTTAAGGAAGGCAGTTTCGAGGGAACCGATCTAACGCTGCTATCGGTTGATGAAGAGCTTCTTCCGGTGCGATTGCGGCTTCGGCGAAACTCAATCTGCGCCGAACCGCCCAAGCCGGGGCAAGAGGTCGTGACCATTGTGCCGGGATCTGCCGTGCGCTCCCACATCCTCTCGCCCGATCGGCTGCCGGCTCGAACCCGCAACCGATTCAGCACAGTAATTGCCGACGTGGCTCGCACCGGCAATTCCGGGTCAGGGGTGTTCGATGTGAAACGGAAATGCCTGCTCGGCATAATGAGCCGGAAAATTTCGCAACCGCATTATCGACCTGATACCAGAAAGATGGAAACGCGTGATATCGCCAAATACTTTGTACCGGCCTCAGAAATTGCGGCTTTTTTGCCCGCCCATTTGCAGCTCTAGTAGCTCTAATTAAATTAGCCCCTTGGTCCTGTCGATCGATTGCTCGCGCATGAAGCAAGCTAGGCCGGCGCGCCGGCACGAAGCTCGAGGACGGCATCCGGCTCGCCTACCAGGCGTTCCTAAGTGAGGGACAACAATAGTCATTTCGGAAGACGCGCAGTCGAACCTCACGCCGTTCGGAATAGCTGCCGGATTGGAAATCAATAATAGCCGTAGTACGAACCAGCCGCCTCGGTCGACTTATTCACAATGACACGGAGAACGGCTGTCCGTCGCAAATGCCGCTGGCATTCCTTAATGTCAGAAACCGTCGTGCTTCCGACCCCCGCAACGAGTAACGCTGCATCCGTTCGAGGCAGGATCGAAATCACATCATCACCGAGCAGCATCGGCGGAAGATCGAAGATGACGATACGTGACCGGAAATCCCGCTTGATGGTCTGCAGCATCGCCGCCATCGTCTGCGAAGCCATCCACTCGGAAGAATTCGACGAGACCGATCCAGGCAGCACCAGCATATTGTTGGGACCGATGCTTACCTGCTGCACCGCTGACGAAAGCGGCGCGCGTCCTTCCAGGACATCGAGAACACCGCCGTTGCCGTTTATGCCCAGATAATTTCCAACCGCTGGCCGGCGCAAATCCAAATCGACCAGCAGGACCGACCGTTCCGGCAGCCGTGAAATGCTCAGTGCAAGATTGCAGGCCGTCACAGTCTTTCCGCACCCGGCGGTAGGCGATGTTACAGCCAGGAGCTGCCAGCTCTTCTTGTCCATCTCCTGCAGCACCTGGGTGCGCAGCATGTCGTAGTAACGGCCGTGCTGGCTGGACGTGCCGAAGGCCACTATTCGATTAGCTTCGAGATGGTCGGCCCTAAGACGCACCTCGTTACTCGGCGAGTCGGCGGAACTCTGCAGCGGTCCGTTAGCCGCGAGCGTAGATCCGCTTAAGGCTCCCGGACGGTGTACCACCTCCGCAGCGCGCGCGAGTTCGACAGCTTGCTTTATTGAATCCACCACGTGACCCCGCGAATTATCGAAACAGCCCGACCCTGGCCTTGGCAATCAAGAGATCAAGGGGCGGAAGGAACAGGTAGGCAACGATCAATAGCCCGATCACAACCAGCGCGAACGCCCCTAGAAAAGCAAATACCCGCCGCCGCTGCGCACGCACCTCGGCCGCCGTCGTGATGTAGGGAATTGAAATGATCAACTGGCCATCGACCACGGACAGAAGCTCATTGCTTCTGCGGATTCCCTTGTCCTGGATTTCGACCAGAAATGCCAACCCCGCTCCGCCAAAAAGCGCAGCCGCGAACGCCATGGCAAGGACCTTCAGCCGATTGGGCTTGATCGGCTCTTGCGGAGCCGTGGGCTGCTCGATGACTTCGAGCTTCTCCGACTGCTGGTCCTTTTCGAGGTTCTCGCCGAGCCGTGCGGCAGCCAATTTTGCCGAGGCGGCATCGAGATTCTTCTGCAAGCTCTCCTGTTGGGCGACCAAGGCCTCGAGGCTGGCCGCCGTTGCAGAATCATTGGTCGGCGCTGGCGCGGCGGCCACCTTCTCCAAGGCTTCGATCTGCTTCTTCAGGGACTGGATCACGGGATGGCGCTCTGAGTACAGCGCGCCCCTCTGTATCAACTCGGCCTTAAGCTGCGTAAGGGTTGTCGGGTGGTCGGAACCGGTTGACGATGCCGGCTTCCCTTGCGTGAGCCGCAACTGAGCGATTTTGGCGTCAAGCGCATTGTTCTCCACCTGAAGCCTCTGCACCTCTCGGGCCAGGAACTTCGTTGTATCCGTGGCGCGGCTGGTTCGATCCCGAAGATCCTCGTTCAGTATCCGCGTCATCAGCTCGTTGGCCACCTGCGCAGCCACCGCAGCATTGCCGTATTCGAATCCGACCGAGAAAACGATCGTAGGATTCTCCATCGCGGAGCGAGTCCGCTGCTTGAAATCCAGTTGAAGATCGACCGGCGCGATTTTCGTGTGCTTCTTGACCTGCGCGACGAGCTCGGTCGGGGACATCAGCGAGCGCTTGTCAGGGAACAGTTTGAATTTGTCGGCGATCGCGATGAGATTATCGCGCGTCATCGTCCGCTGCTGAATGGCCTGGATTCGCTCCTGCGCGGCGCTGGTCACCGTAGGCCGGACCAGTTCGGATGGAATTTGCTGCGATTGAACGAGTATTCGTCCTTCGGAGACATAGGTCGGTGGCCACAGCAACGCTACCGCGGCACCCACAGTCAGGATCGTGACGAATGGCAGTACAAAATAGACCCACCGCCGTTTGAACAGTTCCCAGTAAAAAGCGGGCTGCAACAGGTGACTGCGGTCCTCTTGCAGCGGCTGGAAATCGTCCTCAAATTCAACTTTCTGCAGCATTTATTGTCCGAGCGTCTGTTTGCGACCCTGCTAGGCTAATAGTACCGCGAATGAATCGGTGGCGCGTCGCTCCAAACTGCAACCTAGCATCGATCTTGCAGGGATTTAATGAATAGTTGCTGAGCACCACGATTTTCAGATTTCAATCTTAATGACGGTTCCAATGGCCGCCGCTTTGGCAAATTTACGTAGATCAGAGAAATGGGTCGAAGGAGGCAGGGCAATTCCGCGAACTACGCTATAAGGGTCTATAGCCGGGCTAAGGAAGTTCAATGTACGAGGCGTTTTATCAACTGCGGGAGAAACCTTTTTCAATCCTCCCCGACCCCGATCTGATTTATTGGGGCAAAATGCATTCTATGGCGTTCACGATGCTGGAGTTCGGCGTCATGAACAACGCCGGCTTCACCGTCATCACCGGTGAAATAGGTTCCGGCAAGACGACCCTGGTCCGGCATCTCCTCAAGAAGGTTAGTCCAGCGATCACCATCGGACTGATCTCGAATTCCCCGCAGGGCAGGCAGGAATTGCTGCAATGGATCTTGATGTCGTTGGGGCAACCATTCGATGGAGATTATCCTAACCTTTTCAAGAAGTTACAAGATTTTCTGTACGGCCAATTCGCCAACGGAAGGCGAACCATATTGATCATCGATGAGGCGCAGAACCTCGAGCCGGAAGCGCTCGAACATTTGCGCATGATCTCCAATATTAACGCGGACAAATTTCAGATATTGCAGCTGATTCTGGTAGGCCAACCTCAACTCCGCGACCTGCTGCTGGCGCCCAAGCTGCATCAATTCGCCCAGCGGATCTCCTCCGACTTCCACCTGCGTCCCCTCGATGACCGGGAGGTCGCCAATTATATCGCCTTTCGGCTTCAGGCGGTGGGTGCCCGCCGGCCCCTCTTCACCCAGGAAGCCTGTTCGTTGATCGCCTCCGCCAGCGGCGGAATACCCCGAATGATTAACGTCTTGTGTGACACGGCGCTGGTTTATGGTTTTGCAAACGATCAGCGGGTGATTTCGGATCAGATTGTGCGGGATGTTATTGCAGACAAGCAACAGTACAGCATTTTTCCGGTAAAAAAGTTCTCGCGGGTTCCCTAAGTCATTGTATTCTATTAGTTTCCTAATGGCTAAATAATGGCCGCGTGTTCGGGAAAATCCCCCGCACGTCGGCCCAAATGTCTTTGTTTGCAGGCTTTTTGCCGGCGGTTAGGGGAACTGACATGCGAATCTTGCTGGCACTGCTGTGTGTTGTCTTCCTGACCACGGGGGCGGAAGCGCAGGCCCTGAAATCGGGCGACAGCTTAAGCATTACGGTCCTGCAAGACCCGAAGCTCGACCGGACGGTCGTCGTCGACCCCGCCGGCGAAATCGCATTTCCCCTCGCCGGCCATATCCGGGCAAGAGGACTCACACCGTTAGGCCTCGAAAACATTCTCAAGAACAAGCTGAAAAACAACTACAAGGACGAGAATCTCGACGTTACGGTCGCTGTCTTGAACTCTCCCAAGGAGATCCCCGAGGACGATCTGAAGCCGAAGATCTTCATCACCGGTGAGATCATCAAGCCGGGCTCCTATGTCGTCAGGCAGAAGACGACGCTAATGCAGGCCATTGCGCTTGCCGGCGGCATCGGCCCTTTTGCCGCGAAAAATCGGATCCAGGTGCGGCGCAAGGGCCCCGGCGGCGACGAAACAATTTTCATGTTTAACTACCGGGCTTACGAAGCTGGTGACGATTTGGAAGGTAACATCACCTTGCGGGCCGGCGACGTCATCATGGTTCCGGAACGGCGCTTGTTTGAGTGAGGTCTGACGCACGGCGGGGGCGAGAAGCAAACGTGAAGAGAGCTGCCATAGCAGTCTCGGTGTGCTTTGGCATGGCGCCGTCCGTGGCATTTGCGTTCGATTGGTCGATAAAGGCCAGCGAGACCGAAACCGTCGAACTGAACAGCAACCAGTTGTTGCGGAGCTCCCCAGCGGGATCGGTGGGTTCTTACACGACGCTCAGTGCTGACGCACAAGCGCGTACGCCGACAACCAAGTTCAATTTCATGGGCGACGGTACCTACAAGAAATATTGGGGCCCGGGCGTTGTCGGTAGTGCGTCGGAATTCCTGAACTATGGCTTCAAGGCTCGCTACGAGGTTCGGGAAAAAACCAGATTTGACCGGGAGTATGTCGAGGCAAGCTGGAGACAGCAGAGTACTGCTCTCGCACTTCTGAACGATCTCGGCGTTTCCGTGCCGACTTCAGGCTTCATCGATCGGCTTACCGCGACCGGCGGAATCGATCGTTCGATCACCGCAATCGACACAATATCCCTGCTCGCCACGTCCACTCGCACGAGCTACGAGCCGTCCAGCGGCGGCACGCCATTTACCGATACACTTGCGCGCGGCAACTGGCGGCGCTCGCTAAGTTCGGTTACGGCGATCAACCTGTCCTCCGAATACGAACTGCTCGAATATGGCAACACATTCAACACCCAGATCCAGATTTTTCGTGATCAGGCCGGGTTCGACGCCACTTTGTCGCCGGTGCTTTCCTTCCGCGCCAATGCCGGTGTCGCCTATCTGGTGACCGATCGAGGAGTTCCTGCATTCGGGGGCGGGACGTCTGCCACGCCCGTATCGAGCTCCGTGCTCGACTGGATTGGCGATGCGGTCCTTACCTATCGAATGTTGAAAAGCACGACCCTGTCCGTCACCGCCAGCCAGTCGGTTGGGCCGAGTATTGTTGGCTCGCTGTTCAAACGGGATTCGATCACGGCATCGCTGAGCCACAGCATCAACGCACGATCCACCGTCTCTCTTTCAGCGAGCGGCAATCGACAGATCTCGACCACAACGACGGACTACGCTTCGGCGTCCGCGACATACAGCTACAATCTGACCCGCGAATGGGCGACGTCGCTCACTTACCGGTATCTGCATCGGTTCGCGAGCAGCGGTACCACCATTTTCGATCCGATTACCGGCACGCCAACGGTGTCCGGCACAGGGCCTGCGGACTCCCACAGCCTGATGTTCGTCGTGACGCACAACTGGACTGTGCTGCCTTCCGGCAATTAGTCCGCGTTCACTTCATTGCAGAACGGATATTTTCCTTGAGCGGCGTTCCATCCGGCTCTAGCGACAACGCGGTCTTGAGTTGCTCGGCCGCCTTTTCAGTTTGCCCCGCCGCCGCGTAGCTCATACCGAGGTGATAGTGGCCCGCCGCAAGGTTCGGCATTGCCGCCACAGCCGTCTCGAGGGTCGCTATTGCTCCCTTGAAATCCCCGCGCCTGTACTGGGCCCATCCCCACGTATCTTGAAACTGCGGCACGTTGGAGCCCTTGAGCTTCTCCGATAGCTCAAATGCACGGTCAAGGCTTGGCTTGTCGGTCCGATTATCCAGTAGCAGGCTGGCGAGATTGTTGATCGCAACCATCGAATTCGGCTGGTCCTGCACAATCGCTTCGTACTGAGATATCGCTGCGTCGTTATTCCCGCGCTGGATCTGGAATCCCGCCAGAGCGAGACGAAAAGCTACATTGCCAGGTAGCTCCGCAAGTCCGGCCTTGAGCACTTTTTCGGCCGCATCGTAGTCCTTGCTTTGAACATAGGACTCGCTCAATGCCGTGTATCCCGCCGGCTCTTTCGGCTGTTGCTCGACTGCCTTCTTGAAGTTCTGCAGCGCCTCATCGTTCTTTTTTTCCGCCAGCTTCGCCTGACCCAGAAACACCAGAAGCTGAGCATTGGTCGGGAACTTGTTGCTTATCGTCTGCAGCAGCGCTGAAGCCTTATCTGGCTTGCCCTGCTTCACATAGGCCGAGGCAAGTGCCAACGCCGGCTGCGCTGCATCCGGCGCCGCTTTGTGCGCAGACTCCAGTGCTGCGATGCTTTCCTCGATCTTGTTTTGGCCGGCGAGCGCCGCGGCGCGGATCTGTTCGGCGGCCACCCGGGCTCCCTCAACGCGTGACATGGCGTCCGCGATCACCAAAGCTCCCGACCAGTTCTGCCGGCTCAATCTGACCTGCCCCAGCGACGACCATATCTGGAGATTGCCGGAATTTCGATTGGCAGCTTCCATCAAGATCTCTTCGGCGCGAGCCGCATCGCCCTTGCGCTGCAGGAATGCGACGTAACGGAGGACGACATCGGTGTTGAAGTTGGATGATTTCAGCGCGTCGGCATACTGACGATCGGCTAACTCGCCCTTCCCGCTGCGTTCATACGCCACAGCCATCAGCGACAATAGCTCAACCGATTTTGGCTGATCGTTGAGCGCCTCGCGCAAATCGGAAATGGCGCTGTCGAACTGGCCCTTGTCGATGCTCATGGCCGCCCGCAGCCGCAGCGCGCCGCCGTTGCGACGATCCTTTGCGAGGATTTCGGCGATCAAAGGCTCGGCTGCCGCCTTCTCTCCCTTGGAAAGATGAATTTCCGCGAGCTTGACCTGGGCGGCGAGTTTTTTGTCGGAGGCGACGACCGTAGCTGCCAGATTCTGCAAAGCCTGCACGGCGTCGGCCGTTCGGTTCTGCTGATGATTTAGCTCGGCCAATGCGATCTGGTAATCAAAATCATCGCCACCCGCCTTGACCCGCGCTTCCAGCTCCGCTCGGGCGGCATCCGCCCCCTTTGTGGCAGCCAAGAAGCGAATAAGGTCCATTCCGATCTTGCTATCGGCCGGGCTGGCTTCGGCCCCCGCCCGGAATTCCTTCTCTGCCTCGGCGAACTTTCGCTGTCCGATGAGAAATTGCAGAAGCTGCGCCTGGTATGTCGGCTCTTTGGGATTCTGCGCAATCAGCTTGCGCAACAACTCTTCCGCCTTTGGCAAATCCTTCTTGCGTGCATACGCGTCGATTTTCTGCAGCGTGAGGCGCGTGTCATCCTTGGAGCTAGCGGGAACGGAATCCAGAAGCTTCAGCGCGCTATCCAGATCGCCATCAGCGACCTTTTTCGACGCGAGCACCGAGATCGCGTCGACGTTGGCCGGATCGATCTCATATGCGCGCTGCGCCTCACGGATCGCGCCGGCATTGTCGTTGGTGCGAAGCAGAATGATCGAGCGCAGGGCATGGAGCTCCGCGTTCGGCTTGTCGCCTTCGTTGGCGGCATCGACGACCCGAAGCGCGGCTTCGGCGGCTCCACCACCCAACATAATTCTTGCGAGCTTCAATCGCGCGTTCAGATCGTTCGGATCCAGTTCGACGATGCGGCGCAGATCCAGGAAGAGCGAACTCGCCTTTGTCCGCTCGTCGATGCCTGCGAGCGCCCGCCAGACTTCGACCTTGTCGCTCTTGTACTTGACTGCTTTCAGGAGTTCCTTTCGCGCCTCGAGGTCGTCCTTCTTTTCGATAAGAGCCATTCCGCTCTCATAGTAACTTTGCGCGCGATCTTCGGGCGATCCGCAGCCCGCTACGAACGTCACGAGCAGAAGCGCAAGAGCGCCGCGAACGTGAAAAATCTGACCGACTGGCTGCTTCATCTTTGGCCCTGGATTACTGTCATGCGGCCGAACGCCGCCGGATAATCGTCTGTTTCCTCCGCTATCACACTTCCTGTGACAGGAGGAATTCGAATCTGTTGAGGCGGAATATTCGTCGCAGGCCGGCGGACACGCCCGTAAACAGCAGCTTCTGTCCGCGGCTGGCCAATTGCTTTCGAACCATCAGGAACAACCCGAAGAACCTTGCGTCGATATACTGGGTGTTCGAAACGTCGAGGATCATTCGTTTGCCGCTGTCGAGCGCCTCGCGGAGCTGCTCGATCGCCCTGTCAGCATGCGCGGCAACCGCGGCCCCGGATAGGGCAATGGTTACGGAACCGTGGTCTTCGCTTCTGCCGACCGACAGCTTCTTCAAATTTCGCACGCGCCGCTCGCTTAGCATCAAGGGCAGCACAGAGGTGACCAGCATCGCAAGCAGAGCCCTGCCGTCGCCCCAGTAACGCCGCCAAAGATACGGCTCTTCCTTGATGCGCCACAGCCACTCGAACCCGGTGCTGCGGAGCATTGGCGGTGCCCGCCGAACGGTTCCGGCCTCGAAATTAATGGTTGCCCCGAACTGGGCGCGAACGGGCGGACGCAGCCGCCAGTGGTTGTGCAGCAACCAGGCTTGGGCCTTCTCCGCGCCAAAAAATATCGCAATTAAATCCGCGTTGCTGGCATTTATATCGTCAATTATTTCCTGCGAGCTCATCTCTTCGATCGTGCCAAAACCGGGGTTGAGCACGCCGACACATTCGAGGCCGCCGCTCTCGGCGTTCAGCCTGGCGCCGACCGCAGCCGCGAGCCCTTCGGCGCCGCCCAGCAGAAAAACCCGCAGACGCCTGCCCGTCGCGTTCGCGGATTTAAGTCGGCCGAACAGGTCACTGCCGGCAATTCTCTCGTGGATCGGAATACCCAGCAGCTTGGCGATCCAGATCAGTGGCATGCCATCCGCAAGACACAGATCGCTCAGCAACATGGATTCACGGAACGTGCCGTTGATCTGGCTCTTGACGAGGAAATTGACGTTGGGCGTCGAAATCAGAAATGGCGAGCCGGCATTCGTCGCGAGATCCATCGACCGCAGCAGCGAAGGAAAATCGAGCGCATCCACCGGAATGCCCAGGAGACCAAATACGCTGCGTGAAAGGTCGTCCGGAGAGGCGGATGCCGATTGCGGGTCTGCGGGTTGCCCGGAAAAATCAGCCGAGACCGCCGGGGGGCGCAACGTCTTTAACATAAATGCTCCACGAACCACAAATTTCGCTCGGCGCACCCGCGGGGGCCATCATATGATTAACGAATAGTAAGTGATCTACTACGAAAACCTTGCTCAGTGAAATCCATTTAATATACGTGATTAATATCGTACTTCCTGAATGTATGCCAATTCAGAAAGGACGGGCGGCATGCCGCCCCCGGGAAATTGCGGGGCCGCGGCGAGAGCCGAATGTTTGGCGACTGAGAATGGGGCGCTTCCAACGCAGCCAGCCGTCCGCTATTTGGTTTAATTCCAGGATAGGTACACACAGGTGGATCAAGCTACCGAACAGATCAGCGCCGATATTCCCGACTGGACGCGGGAGCGCCCCCGGCAGTTCTGGGACCCCGGCCGCAAGCTGCTGCTGACGGTCCGGCGCTACCAGTTCTGGCGAGCGCGTGGCAGCCTATGGGGCACGCTGTGTTGCAAGTTCATCGCGCTGCGCCACCGCTTCTGGACCGTGGTGACCGGAGCCGAGATACCGCTCACTTGCCAGATCGGCGGTGGGCTGCTGATTCCCCACCCCAACGGCATCGTCATTCACCCGAATGCCAAAATTGGCGTGAACTGCCTGATCTTCCACCAGGTCACGTTAGGCAGCCGCGGCCGCGGCGGGGTTCCTGAAATCGCCGGCCATGTCGACATCGGTGCCGGCGCCAAAATCCTCGGACCGGTCAAGATCGGTGCGCATGCGCGGATCGGAGCGAACGCCGTCGTGATTGCCGACGTCGAGCCATATGGGGTGGCGACGGGGTATCCCGGAGGAATTCACCACGCTCAGCGATAGTGCCTGCGCTCCGTCCGGTTCGTGATACCTAGGCGCTCGTGAGGCCGGTCTGCGAAATAATTACCGCTGCGGTCCATTTCGAGATCGAATTTGATGGAAGTGTAACCGGCGTCCCAGGTCGCGGTTTGATTTAAATGTAAAGAGATTGCACGTTGCGGACGAGCGAGCCCATTAATCACGAAGCCGGCACGGCGGCCGGAAAGCACGGCGTGACGGCGCCCCAGAAGTTCGGCGTTGTCGTGATCGGGCGCAACGAGGGCGAGCGGCTGATCGCGTGCCTGCGCGCGCTGTCCACGGCGACGGCGGTGGTTTACGTCGATAGCAACTCGACGGACGACTCGGTGCTGGCGGCGCGCGCGCTCGGCGCCGAGGTCGTCGAGCTCGATCTTGCCATTCCCTTCACGGCGGCGCGTGCGCGCAATGCCGGGTTTGCCCGCCTGCTGACGCTCGCGCCAGAGGTGGCCTACGTTCAGTTCGTGGACGGCGACTGCGAGTTGGCCACCGGATGGCTCGACGCCGCCGCAGCCTTCCTCGATCGCCAGGCCGACGCGGCGGCCGTCTGCGGCCGGCTGCGCGAGCGATATCCGGAGCGGTCGGTCTACAACTGGCTTTGCGACAAGGAATGGGACCGCCCCACGGGCGAGGTTCGCGCCTTTGCCGGCAACGTGATGATCCGCGCGAAAGCGCTGAAGCGCGTAGGCGGCTACCGCGAGGACGTGATTGCCGCCGAAGAGGACGAGCTGAGTGTCCGCCTTCGCCAGGCGAACTGGCGGATTTGGCGGCTTCCCGACGCGATGGCGCTGCACGATGCGGCGATGCTGCATTTCGGACAGTGGTGGCGCCGGTCGCAACGCGCCGGATACGCCTTTGCGCAAGGCACCCATCTGCACGGCGCGCCGCCCGAGCGGCATTTTGTGCGCGAAGCGCGCCGCGCCCTCGTTTGGGGCCTGCTGCTCCCCTTCGCCGCCATCATCGCGACGATCGCGCTGCCGCGTGTGGGCTGGATCGCCTGGCTGATTTATCCGATGCAGCTTGCCCGGCTGAGCATCAACAACCCGGGACCGCTTTCGGACCGCGCACGCCTCGCCTTCTTTCAGCTTCTCGCGCGGTTTCCGGAAGGGCTGGGGCTGGCGATGTTCTGGCGCGACCGCCTGTTGCATCGGCATCCTCGGCTCATCGAACACAAGCAGATTCCAACGAGCGGAAATACATGACCGATAATTCAACGAACCGGCGCGCCGCCATCAGCGCCACGGCTCCCATTCGCGCTGCCATTGTCGGAACCGGCTACATCGCCGAGTTTCACGCGCGCGCGATCCGTGAGGCCGCGGGCGTCGAGCTGATCGCGACATGCGACGCCAATCTCGGGCGGGCCAAGGCCTTTGCCGGCGCCTGGAATATTCCGCGCGCCTTCGACTCGCTGTCGAAGATGCTTGAGGAGACGCAGATCGACTGCGTCCACGTCCTGACGCCGCCGGACTTGCATTTTTCCCTGGCCAAGGCTGCGCTGGAGGCCGGCGTTCACGTCTTCCTTGAGAAGCCGATGTGCACCTCCACCGCGGAGGCGGACGAATTGGTCAAGCTCGCAGCGGAGCGCGGCCTTTATCTCGGCGTCAGCCACAACTTCCTGTTCTCGGCGGCGTTCGAGCGGCTGCGCGCGGCCGTGCATGCGAAAGAGCTCGGCCCGATCGATCACATCACCTTCAATCATTTCTATGAGCTCGGCCAGATTCGCTTTGGCCCGTTCGACAACTGGATGCTGCGCAACCCCGGCAACGTCATCCTCGAAACCGGCCCGCATCTGGTGTCCGCGCTGCTTGACCTAGCCGGCACGCCAGAAGCGCTTGCCGTCACCGCCGACCGCAAGGTGACGTTACCGAACGGCGCCGACATCTATCGGCGCTGGCGCATGCGCACGACCGTGGGCCGCACCGCGATCGACCTCAACATCAACTTCGCGCCGGGCTTTCCGCAACGCACGATCTACGTGCGGGGACTGTTCGGCTCGGCGCTGCTCGATTTCGACGCCGACACTTGCGTGATCGACCAGCGGACGCCACTGGATATGGATTTCGACCGCTTCAAGCGCAGCCGCCGCATCGCTGGCCAGTTGCGCACGCAGGCGCTTTCGGTGCTGGCGCGTTACGGGCTCGGCAAGCTGAAGCTGGTGCGGCGGGGCAACCCGTACCAGAATTCGATCCAGGACTCGACAGCAGCGTTCTATGCGGCCATCCGGAACGGCAAGCCGCTCGATCTCCGGATTGCCGGCCACAGCGGCCGCGATGTCATCGAACATTGCGTGCGGATCATCGAGGCGTCCGGCATCGACACATCGGTCACCACGACGGACCGCCCAGCGGCCGATCGCCCTGCCCTCGCCGTGCCGCCCACCGTTCTGGTGCTCGGCGGCGCCGGCTTCATCGGCAAGGAATTGATCCGCCACCTGCTTGCATCAGGCTATTGCGTCCGCGCCACGGTGCGCGGCTCGGCCTTGGCCCTCGACGAATTCACATGCGACCGGCTGGAGATCGTTCGCGGCGACATCGGCAACCGCGCCGACCTCGAGCGCGCCATGGATGGAATCGAGTTCGTCTATCACCTGGCCCACGCGCAATGTAAGACGTGGGACGAATATCTTGCCAATGACGTCGAGCCGACCCGGCTGGTCGGCGAGGTCTGTCTCGCCGCCAAGGTCAAGCGGCTGGTCTATACCGGCACGATAGATTCCTATTATGCCGGCGCCAAGGCCGGCACGATTACGGAGACAACGCCGCTCGATCCCGAAATCGGGCGACGTAACTACTACGCGCGCGCCAAGGCGGCGGCCGAGGACATCCTGACGGACATGAGCCGTAACAGGCAATTGCCGCTCGTAATTCTCCGCCCCGGCATCGTGATCGGCCGCGGCGGCGGCCCGTTTCACTGGGGCGTCGGCCGCTTCTCGGAAAACGTTTGCGAGGTGTGGGGCGACGGGCGCAACAAGCTGCCGTTCGTGCTGGTGTCGGACGTCGCTGCGGCACTGGTGCGCGCCATCGAGGTTCCGGACATCGAGGGCAAGAGCTACAACCTGATCGATGCCCCGCTGCTGACGGCGCGCGAATATCTGCAGGCCCTGCAGCAGCGCGGCCACCTGAAACTATCGGTCATCTATCAGCCGATCTGGAAGTTCTACCTCGCCGATCTCGCGAAATGGGCGGTGAAAGTTCTGGTGAAACACCCCGACCGCGTCCGCAAGCCGAGCTACGCCGACTGGGAATCGCGGACACAGAAGGCCTATTTCGACTGCACGCGCACGCGCACCGAGCTGGGCTGGAAGCCGGCATCGGACCGGCAGCGCATGGTTGACGAGGGGATCGGCGTGGCGTTGGAGCCGTGGCTGGAGGCGACACGATAGAAGTAGCTAAACACAGTCGAGAAAACCTAACGCAGGTCCGGATATATGCTCAAGCGCTTCTCGACAGGCAGGCTCATCGAAACTGCCGCTCTTGCGAAACTCTGCCATCCTTCCGCGCATCGCACCTAGATCGCCCAAACTATCACTTGTTGACGAAGTTCTGCGCGCGTAATTATCCACCAGCAGATAAGATGGTAGAATCGCCTCTCGTAACCCGATGCAGCTGCTGCGCCACACCATTCCGGACCAGCCGGCCGCAGGGCGCCGACCGAATTCAAGCTCGCGTCCTTCGAAGCAGGGCGTCGGAGGCCTGGGTCAGATCATTTATCTTGGGAGGCGGCTAGTTATGAAGGGGTAGCACCCTTTTTTATTCGCGCCAATGGGATGCGGGTGAAGATATAGCGAGCAGCGTTGCGGAATGCGACCTTTCGTCGTTCGCCGAACTCAGCAAGTATCAATGTAATCGCGTAAATGGCGAAGATGGAAACTACCCCATGCGTGGGGGTTTTTGCGATGTCAGGAACGACTGACGCAGCCAAAAACACGAGAGGCAGGTGCATTAAATAGAGGGTGAAGCTGGCTCCGGCTAGCCAAGAGATAGAATTAGATATCGCGCCAGATTCAAATACTTTGATTTCAGTGTGCCGGGCTACTGATGAAAACCCTATCAAATTAATCGCGACGGCTAGCCCTATGGGGTAAAAGTAGATGACGCCCTTGGCGAGCGCCCAGATCGACCAAGGATGATACATGGGAACAAAAAATTGCCAGAGCACTGTTCGTGTAGCAACATAGATCAGAACACTAGTCGCCATCAACAATCCCCCAAGTAAGAGCGATGGCTTCACCCTTTCGCAGAGCTTGAACGTTAGAGATCCCATCAGCCAGAGCGGAAGATAAGCCAAAATCTTAGGCCCCACGATAAGCGCTGCGGCTCCGAGCAGGATTGTCCTGACATTACCGCGGGCGAAGAGCGCTATTCCAAATATCACATAGTATGGGACCTCGAAGCCGAGGGACCAATATGGCGAGTTCGTTCCCACAACTTTGTGCGTGAGCCACAACTCGTTTGTGAATGTCAGGTACGAGAGAACGGCAGGCCAGCTCGGTGCTTGATAAAAACGTGGCTCCGAACTCAGCCGGGTGTAGATTTCTTGGTTAATCGAATTGCCAGCGTAATCTGCGACCAAAGTAACCAGGATCGCAAGTAGAGCGACTGAATAGAGCCTGCCTATTCGCGCAACGATGTAAGTGGAAGCGTCTCTCTCTCGGTTCTCAGCAACGTAACTTATGACAAAACCAGAGAGAACGAAGAAAACCGCAACACATTCGCTGCCATGTCCCGAGATAAGCGGTGTCACCCACGGTGTCAGAGTGGTCGCGGAGTGATTGATGAAAACGCCTATGGCTGCCAGAAGCCGCAATAAATCCAAATAGGTCGATTGAGCCTTGTTCATGTGAGGAAGTGGCCATAATCGAGAAAAGTAGCCGGGAATTTCCGAAACCGAGAGCAGCAAGATCAGACAGCGTTCACAGCTTAATGGCTCTTGTTCCAAGTGGCATTGGCTCGCCAATTGGCGAATGGCTTCTTGAACACATCACCAGTCGGGTCCCCTGGTGCAGACTTGGGGAAGGTCAGCCACGGTTCAGGTGTTGCTACACCAAAAAGGCTGAAGCCGGCAGATTGTGAGAATGAATAAAAGTCCTGTAGGTATTTTGAAACTACATTCTCGTAGTCAGAACTGTCAAAAAACGCATTGAGAAATTGCTGAATTTTCCCTGCCGAGCTTGGGGTATTACCATATGAACTGTCGCCCAGATTTGTCGCGCACCATGTCGCAGAGGGGGCTACAATTTCATGATTGCATTCATAGAGCCGAACTTCCTTGTTGTACTTTGCAGCCAGATCGTTCCAATTCTTGAAGCGCGCATTCACGACTATGGCCTCGGTTGCGAGGAAATCTTGCGCCATCCAAGAGAATGAAAGGGAGATTAACTTGGCGTCGCCCGACAGGAATTGATCTACTGCTTTTTTTAACGGCCCCTTGACCTTATCCACGATGCCCGACCACGCAGCATCGTGAGCGCGAGTGCTTGGAGAGCTGTAGTAAAGACCATAGGACACCACGTCAGCGCTTGCGATCGCCGCATTGGTTCCACTTAGAGAAGGCAACGCCTCGTTCTGAAAGCGCGCATTCTCTACGGCAGCTTGAAGAGCGGTAACAGTTTCACCGTTCACACCTTGACCAGCCAAGACCATTTTAAGTTTGGAAGACTGACCATTAAGTGCGAATACATTTCGTAGAATTTCTGCGATTTGTCTGAATCGGAACGCGTACCACCCCGAAAGATGCGCGTTGTTACTGGCAGGCAAGCCAAGGACATTTGCGCCGTAACGCATGGCCCTGCCGGTCATCGGGAATCCATACGCATTGTTCCATATCTCGTTTGCATACTCAACGTAGATGACATCCTGCTTGTAGGTGTCGCAAATCGTTTGCCCCCATCGCTTTGCATAGTCATCAGACGCGTTGAAGGGGATACTGAACCAGCCAGGACATCTTGTGGCCGCGCACTCGGCAATCATAATTTCCAGGGGGTGCCCTGTGGTAACAAACTGGGGAGTATATATCCATGCTGCTAAGTTTGCATCGTAAGTCGCTGAGTAATTGCCTGCGGCCAGAAGTCTGGTCGCTGCATTAGCGCCAGCTACTTCCAACGGCCGCAAATATTCGTTTACAATTGGCTTCGGCCCTCTGCCACCAACATCCAAGGTGCAGTTTGCGGAGCTACTATCCTGAGCCACCGAAAAATGCACAATCTCGCCATGAGAGTATGTTACCGGCATGCCGGTGTAGGCTGGTGCCTTGTAAGCTCCGTTTCCCGATAGTTGACCTAACTTCTTGTTCGGGTAGTAACGTCCTCCATTGTAGGTCATTAGACTCGCAAGCGGCCTATCGGTCCAGTTTGTCAGAGCATTCCGATTTGTGCAGTCTGGTCCGACTGAGAAACGAAGAATGCCAGCATAGTCCCTAATCAGATCAAGATACTGCGACCTAAAAATTTGGCCCTCGTCCAGCAAAGCCTCCTCGTCCGCGCGACATATGACTAAGTCGCTAATGCTCGGCCCCTTGACATAAAAACCATTTAGGCCGCTGCCACCCAAGCAAGTGAACCGACCGTTCTCCACGATCTTTCCGTCCGCCCCCCCACCGGTCCATATCCCTTTCGGAGCGTTCTTCTTGTATCCGAGACTCGCGCCGGTTACTGCGCCCCTGCCACGCCACCTGATGACGTAAGTCGTTTCGCCATTTAAATTGGCATAAAAAGCAACCCCAACCTGCCCTTCAGTGGGATAATGATCAGCGTTAATGTTCTGATACCATTCTGGCGTGCCGCCCCCTCCCGATTGGGTGTCTCTTACAATGCGACTGCCGGACTTGGCGCAATTGATAAACTTGTGGTCCCTGAAGATTTCACCAATCGAAAGATTGATATTCGATCGCTGAGAGCGGCGACGAGGTGCGGCAAGGGGGGCTGCAAGGGGAGCAGCCGATCCTGGAGCCGCCGTCGTAGCAGTGGCGAGGCCCGCAGCAAAACCTAATACAAGTTGACGACGGTTAATCTCGTCAGCCATTTAAGCTGTCCTTGTGCAAGATACTATTGTAAAATTAAAAGCTTAGGACCTTTATAGACGCAGCCGATTAAGATTCCGTGCCGATGGAACCGTAAAATTGCAAAGGATATTCAGATGAACCCGATTCCGTCGCTACTCATGGTGACCTGGAACCGTCGAGAGTATTTCGAAAGGACAATGGCCAATCTGTTAGCAGATCCCTCGGACTTCCGTTTACATATTTGGGATAACGGTTCGGAAGATGGCGTTCGTGAGATCATTTCGGATCTGACAGACCCGAGGATCGTGGCAAGACACTATCACTCCACGAACGCCGGCCAATTCGCTGCATGGCATTGGTTTCTCGACAATTGCCGCACCGATATAGGAGGAAAATTAGACGACGACATTTTAGGACCGCAAAGTTGGATGAAGAACTTCTCAGAGATGCTAGTTGCCGAACCAAGGTTCGGCCTGCTGGGAGCTTGGGTGTATCTTCCGACCGAATGGGACGAGACACTTGCGCAGCACAAGATACTGCAGTTGAACGAGCATCGTATCTTCCAAAACGGCTGGGTGGCCGGATGCATTTTTGTGGGCCGCATCCAACTGCTTCGACGATACTCATCAACAGACGGCGAAACTTGGGGAACACCGCTGAAGCAAATGGATATAACACGCGCGGGCTTCATTAGCGGCTATCCTCTCCCAATTGCTTTTGCCGAAAATCTTGATGATCCGAGATCTCCACATTGCAGAATGAATAGGCCAGGTGGGTGGGACCAGTTCGCGGCTTATTCGGCGCGAATGAGAAAATTCGCCGGGCCGAAGGAATATGGTGAATGGATCGCGGCAGATGCGAGGACTATACTAACCACGCCCATCAAGGCACAGATCCAGCAATCCTTCCCATCTCCTCTTCAGCTGCTGCGGCAAAAACTGGCCCGCGGAGCCGCCAAACTCAAAGCAATCGGGACCACTTGAGCGCGCGTGACTCTGAGTCTTACGCAAGATCGCCATTCAAAAGATTCGTATGAGTAAACAATGGCCCCTATTCACCCACACAATCGACTGCCCTTATTCTTGATTGCGATGTCAATCTCGTCCCAAATCTCATCCAAGATGTTTGACCAACCAAATTCGCGAGACATCTCGAGATTTTGAACTCTAGCATCCTCAAGATCGGTGTTCAAAGATCGCAAAATTGCGGCGCTTAGAGAGTGAGCATTCCCGGGCTGATACAGATGATTCTTCGTCCCAAGTAGCACCTCTGCATTGATGCCATAAGCTGGAGCAATAAGGGGGGTTCCGAAAGTTAGCGCCAGCGGAAGCAATCCAGAGTTCAAGTGCTCACCAGAACGGAGAATGATAATTGCACTGCTTGCTTCGATTAGACTGACAAGAGTTTCGTCGTCTACATTTCCGCCAACATTCAACACATTTTCCAGCTGCCGAAGCCACAGATAATGCCTAGCCTTGTCTAGCAGGCGCCTTCCAAGTCGCATTTTGCCCCAAGGCGGATCAGTTGCAAGAACCAGAGTTGCGCCACGAGGATTGGTTAAACTCCACGCCACACGGAGAAGATGCAGTTCTTCGACCTTACGCATTGCGCCCACAACACTCAGGACCGGGCGCCCTCTTTCCAACTCGAGGCGATCACGCGCCAGATCAACCCCTCTTGAGAACACCTCAAGGTGAGAAAAGTTATTCAAGCTGTGGACGACGTGGACGCGGGAGTTTAGCGCCGGATACACCTGAGAGTACCTCAATCGAGAGTGATGCGAGAAGTGACAGATCAGGTCTACTTTTCTGTAGAATGCTTCGAAGTACCTAGCCTCTGGTCCATCGGTACGCTCGGTTGCATGCGGTATAAGGTTGTGAACTGTCGCTACGATAACAGATCGCTGAGACCACCACTCCAGCAAATCCAATGCGCTTGCCGTCCGCCCGGCATGAGAGCAGTTTGTGCCGAACCCCACCAATTCCTCTGGCCAATGGAGGTGAACGATATCGTATCTACCAAGTCGTAAAGCGAAGTTCGATACGCCCGTCGTAACCTCATGTCCACGCTCCACGTAAGCAGACACAAGCGAAGGATTGAAAGTCAAGTCATTCGAGGCAATGAGTATGCGCATGTTAGGTCAAAAACTCGGACTCAGCTTTCACTTGATTGGCTGGAATGATCTGTTGAAGAAGATCGCATCCTGTTCGATGCAATTTGGAAAGTGACCGGCGTTGTTTGGGAAGATGAAGGACAAGCCAAACCCAATTCGATCCATGAAGCTGACCATTTCACTGAAGCTTAGCGCATTGACGTATAGGCGCTTAAACGCGACCTCCGACTGTATTCCTAAGAAGCAAGAGACCGAGCTTCCGCCTGAAGAAAGGATGACGTGATCGTATCCCTGTGTATCCAGTTTCAGGAATGGCCGACGAAATCCGATGCGTTTCTTCCAGTGCTCGTACACCTCAGCCAAAGTCTGGGCATTGACAGTGATAGTTGAGGAAATGCTGTTTCTCTCCTCAAGCAACGAAAACTCCTCTGAAGTTGGGGCCAAAAAGCTACTGAACTGATCACCGCGCATGACATGAAAATCCTGCTGCTTAGCAACGTCCGAAAGTGCACAATTTTCGCAGTGCCAAAGGGGGTCGCGGGCGGCGTTCCGAGCTAGCTCCTCAAAGACTATCGGTATTGGTTCAAGCGAAACTATATGTCCAGCATATCCAGCGTTCTTCCGAAGAGCGGTCGCATATTGACCACGATTCGCTCCAACATCCAGTACACAGTCAATGTCAAAGCGACGGAGAAAGGTCGAAAGGGCTTGCGCTTCGGCTAGCTTGTAGAACTCATCCTCTTCGTAGAACCCACCTCGCGAGCAGTCTATATAGCCATTCTTGAGCACGGATACTTTTCGCCTCAATCCAAGCCCAAACATGTACAGAAACTCCTTGCAATTAGCGTTTAGCTATTTTTCCGAGGCGGTGCCTTCAGTTTGTTGGCGACGGTCCGAAGTAGCCTCTGCACGCCTGCGCAAGCAGGAATGCAAACAGCCGCCAGCGTCACGACTACAACATAAGAGACGCCCGCCAAAGCGCCGTTCAGCAAAAGTCTGACAATTGCGCTCTCGAATGACAAGTATGGACCGATCGTTAGGCTGCCCAGAACGACTGCTCCAAACCCAGAATATGCCATGAGCTTTATGGAAAGGCCGTCCACATACGTAACCGGAGTTCCGTTCAGAGCAATTGCTACATATAGAAAGTTGAGAAGAAATACTGCTACTGCATAGCTAATCGCAACGCCCAAGCCACCGAACGGCGAGCCCAACCAAAAAGCGAGAACCAAAACAGGCGACGCCAGCAATATCCAGTAAAGTTGATTGCGCGTTCGGCCGAGAGAAATGAACGCCCAAGAAAAAGCGGAACAGACAGAGGTAGAAAGACCTGCGATCGCCAAATAACCGAGAATTGGCACAACAGGTCCCCATCGCTCTCCAAACAAAATTCCCACTAACGGTTCCCGAACAGCCCAAAGCGTAGCGAAAAGCCCTCCACTTACCGCAGCTGTTACAGATGCAGACTCGAGAAAGACCTTTCTCCAGCGTACACTGTCGTCAGCCAATCTACTAAGTGCGGGAACGAGAGCGTTGGTCAGCGGCCCAGTAACCGCCGAACTGGCTTGCGTCGTGAGATTATACGCACGCGAATAATAGCCTAACTCTAATGCCCCCCAGCGACCGCCAATTATCAGATTGTCTGCCTGCCGATGCGCATAGTTCAAAAGATTGAAGACCAACATGTCCGCGCTCATTGCGAGCTCAGACTTTACCGACCTAAGATTGAAAAGAAGCGAGGGGCGCCATGGACAAGCAAGCCAAATCAGGATTGACACAAAAAGCGACGATGTAGTCGATTGAACGATCAGCGCGTATACGCCCCAGCCATTCCAGGCCAGAAACACTGCGGTGCCCCCTCCTACTATCTGCCCTGAAAGGTTGATGCCCTGGATGGTCAGCCAACGCATGTTGCGCGCCAAAACCGCGCTGAACTGAGCTGTAAGAGAGACTATGGGGATCGATAGTGACAGAAGAATTATAAGAAAGGGAACGCGACCGTCGTCAAAAATATAGCCGAAGATCGGTGCGGCGAGTGACATCACCCCGAACAAAATAATCCCTCCAACCGCATTAAGGAAGAAAAGAGTACTTATCTGCTCCTGCGTGATGGAGTTACTCTGGATCGTAGGAACAGTCAGACCAAGAGTCGTCAATACACTAATGAAGGCGACTGCTGTTCCCGCCATCGCCAGCAGACCGAAATCAGACGGCAAAATTAGGCGCGCCAGGATGGCAGATAAAATAAGTTGCAGCAGAAGAGATGCGGCCTGCGCGATTAGATTGGTCACACCACCGCGGACGGTCCGATCTCTCAATTGACCCTTGCTCTCGGCTGAAAGCGCGACGCGGTTGCGTTCGGAGCGCCCTGCGAGAATTTCAGACTGATGAGTATCCATCGAGTTGATTAACCTTATCGCCAGGGACAACCCTCGTTGATAGCGGGCTATGCCTCTGTCATTCTACTACTGGACACGCGTACGTTTGAGCTTCCGTCTACTCTCGCCATTTTTCGACATCGAGCCTGATGGGAAGAGGCTTCAATCCATCCAAACAGCGCTCCCGATAACAACCAAGCCCATGGATTGATCGATGAATTGGGCAATTGATCAATCAACCTCACAGCCTGAATCAGCACAAGAGCCCCAAAGAAGACTGCCGCCCTGCGACTACCGACATGCCTGAGGCCACCAATCGCAAGGAAGATCGGAATTGCAAGCAATCCAAATTCGCAGATAAAACCAAAGGCGCCAAATTGGCCAAATGTAATGATCCAGCGTCCATCTGTGACGCTTTGATCTCCGTATTCGTTGTATACTCTGTTACGCCCATAACGCCCCCATCCAAACCAAAAACGCTCTGAAGCTTTGGCAAGGAGCTCGTCTTCATTCTTGAAACGAAACTGAAGCGACTCAGCGCGATCGGTGCTGAAGGTGCTCGCAATATCGACTAGCGCCTTGCTTGGAAATAAGTCGAAAGCTCGTGTAACCGGGTAAGTCAGTCCAATGATCGCTAGAGTGAGTGCAACACGGATCTGGGCTTTCGGGCTGGCCCACCTGACAAGCGGCGCGAGA
Source organism: Bradyrhizobium sp. 157 (assembly GCF_023073815.1). NCBI lineage: Bacteria > Pseudomonadati > Pseudomonadota > Alphaproteobacteria > Hyphomicrobiales > Nitrobacteraceae > Bradyrhizobium > Bradyrhizobium sp. 157. The sequence goes on from NZ_JADPKF010000120.1 coordinate 343,878, forward strand.
GTAAAGCCATACAGAAACGCCCCAACGCTTTTGCAAAGCAAAAGCACAACACCCAAGTATCCGGCCACGATGCCCGGAGGTAGATTGATCGTTCTGATGTTTAAGCGCCAGAATGCGCTTGCTGCGATCAAGCACGTCATCAAGAAGAAAGATGCTAGGAGCCCATGCCCAACAAACACCATTGGGCGAAACCCATCTCCTCGAATCGCCTGCGCGAACTGACTCGGATAATATCCGTATATCCAATAGTGAAGTTGCGGACTCATACGCACTTCGAAGAGCATCAATATTGAATAAAGGGCGCCAGCCACGACAAGCACCAGAAGAACGTCAGAAATGTCTCGCGTGCTCCTGAAAATCTGCCTGCCGACTAGAAAAGGTGAGAAGAGGATAAACTGAGATATGAATGCCGAGCTAGCGTCGTAGAGACCAACACCAGGAAGGACCCGATCGGCAGCATAGATCGGATCGCCATTCAATATAGACGTAACGAATGGACTGACGAAATAGCCGAGCAGCAATAGGTTTGCAAAGCCTGAGGAAGTCAGTGGTGTCGGTATGCGCCGGAGCGAAAAGATCACTCCAACCAACGCCGTGAGGCTGCCAACTGTGTTCTTGTCAATAGCAGGAACCATCTCAAACTTGATCGACAACCCTGAGGGCAAGAGCAGATCTGCACCCAGAATTGAAATCGCGAGGGCTATCGGCGGACGCAGGACGAAGAAGAGAACAATGCCAACAAATGGCCAGCAAAATAGAGCGAGGTACGCAAGAAAGTTCGCTCCACTGTGCATGCTATCTCGCTCGCGCGATTGGGATGGAGGGTATTTCTGTAGACAGCTGCTTCAACATCAGCATGCGTCTTGCTTTGCTCGGGATCCAGCTTCTGTCTCCTTTGGAACTCCAAGGAAGTTAAAAGCTCGAAATGGATAAATCCCGCACTTCTTGAATTCATCAAAGGCAAGTGGCCCCTTCTTGTGGATGAAGTCCGAGAAGGTAAACACGTCATATCCGTAGGTTTCGAAGCAGTCGAATAAATCTCTACGCTCAACTCCAACTTCAGCAAGACTGAAATCCGGACCACATTCGAATATAATGAATGGCCTGGCTCGACTAATATACCCCGCGCCGCCACGCAGAGCGCTTAGTTCACCACCCTCAATATCTATTTTAATGAGGTCTACCCGCGGAAGCTCCAGGCTATCCAACGTCCGCGTCGCCACGGTAATCGACCGCGCCAGTTGCGAGCGGCGATCAGCTTGAAGTCTGCTGTACCCGGGCGCATCGTCTCTTTCTTCAAAAAACGCCTCGCCATTCTTGTCAGAGAGTGCCAATTCCAGAACTCTTACGTTCTTAAACTTTTGTCGAAGCCACGCTGCTTTGGTCGGTGACGCCTCAATCGCAATCGACCTGCCGTTCGGAGAGTACTTCATGGCCAAACTTAGGAAAGAACCAATATGGCACCCTATGTCGAGGACGGAAGATGATGGCTGGAGGATCTGCGACAGTATCTTTGGCAGCAAAACCTCTTCAAGAGACAACTCCTGCAGTTCGGGAAATCGTAGAAACCGCAGCACGTCGGCCACGCGACGGATCTTCTTGAAGACGAACTCCAACGGCGAGCCGATAATCGCAGACTTTAATCGCAATACACTGAGGTTCATAAGGACTTCCACTAGTGTCCAATAGCTTTAAAGGCGACATACTCTGCCGAAACAAAAGACAAGAGCCATGCAAGTGGTGCAACAACCGTCATGGCAAACTCTTTTGAGTAATACCCCCCTTTGAATAGTGGTTTTTCGGTGATATTCATCGTCGCGACCTTTTGAAGCAAGATCTTAGGCCAATTTAACCATAATGAATTATATCAAATCGCTTGATGGTGTTCGAGCTCTCGCGATAGCTCTGGTAATTCTATTTCATCTTGGTTTGTTTCTGCCTGGCTGGGTAGGTGTACAGCTATTCTTTGTGCTGTCCGGCTACTTGATAACGAGCATCCTTCTGACAGAAAGGAAACAGAGTCTAGGAGATTATCTCAGGCGATTCTATTGGCGACGCTCGCTCCGAATATTTCCTCTTTATTTCACCTTTCTCGCGGTCGCGTCGGTGGTGTTCGCGATGACCGGACTACCATCATCGTTTGGGGCAGACAGGATATTTCTATTCACCTATACGACTAACTTTGGTCGGCTTCTCGAAAAGGATATCGGCCCGACGTTCGTCCACTTTTGGTCGTTAGCGGTGGAGGAGCAGTTCTATCTAATCTGGCCACTCCTCGTGTGGATGGCTCCGCGTCCCCTATTCAAACTTCTTGTCATTCTGCTGATCGTGCTTACACCTCTTGCGCGCTTCCTTCTTTACCTTCTTTTCGCAGGCCACGACGACGATTGGATTGGCCGAAACATCTACTCGATAACGTTTTCGCAATTTGATGCCTTTGCCATCGGAGCAGCTATTTCTCTTTGGAAGCTGTATGAATGGAAGCGCGCCGCGTTGCTGGCTGCTAGCCTTACCGCGCTTGCCGCGACGCTTGGATTATCTGTCCTGATTTACCAGCATATCGCTTACCGCGCAGCGATTAAGTGGAGCTTTGGTTACTCCATGTACCTAATGCCCGGATATGGGTTTGTGTGGGGATATTCAATTATCAACCTCCTTTCAGCTTCGCTTATAGTGCTCGCGATGCAACGACATTGGACATGTCGACCCCTCGAGTGGGGACCTGTCGTCCATGTTGGTCGGATATCTTATGGGCTTTATGTGCTCCATATGCCGGTCTTGAGGCTCGTGAACGAAGTTCCGCTAGCGAACGTGACCCGAGAACTGCTTTTTGGGATCGTCTTGATTGCGAGCGCACATCTTAGCTTTCGCTACCTGGAGAAACCTTTCCTGAAGTGGAAATCACTTGTCCAGTGAGGGGACACTTCGGTCAGAGCCGAGCGCCTTGGAGTTTGAAACCACAACGTTTCAACCAACGAACGGATACCTTGGAACTCGTTATCGCAATCGGAACTTCGACTAGCCTCCCGACGTTCGGAATGACGATGATTGGGCCGCAGAAGCAGCAGCCTTGCCGGTCGGCCCTAGCGAATAGACCTCGTATTGACCGTCGGAGATGGCGTATTGATACGGTCGCCCCCAAGGATCGAGCAGGTTCTTCGCCTTCTTCAGATACGGGCCGTTCCAGCGCGGCGCCTCCGGCGGCGCCTCGACTAGGGCTTTCAGCCCGGCGCTGGCGCTCGGATAGGCGCCGTTCTCCATGTAATAGAGCTCGAGCGCGGTGCCGATATTCTCGATCTGCAACTGCACCGACTGAGTCTTGGCCTTGCCGAAATATCCCATGAGCTGCGGCGTGGCGGTTGCGGTCAGAACCGCTAGAATGCCCATCACGACGAGCAGTTCGAGCAGCGTGTAGCCCGCGTCCTTCCGCCTTCGACGGCGCTCCATTTGGCCACCGCCGCGAAGCCTGGCTTGTCCCTTTTCCATCGTCGTAAACATGGTGATTGCGCCCCGGGTCCGTTTCTTGCGGATCTCGCGATCATCCTCCGGGTCCACGGTCACCAAAAGGTTTCACGAGGTGGAACAGCTCCACCAAGGGTCAATTTGAAGTAAATCAACGAGAAAAAATTGCGCAGAAAAATAGGCCGCCTTTCGGCGGCCTATTCTACAAGCAGTGAATGAGCAATCAAGCCAAACGGAAGGGCGTCGGCGTCGTCCTTCGGCGGTAGGCCAGGAAGCCGATACCCATGAAGCCCATGATCATCATCGCCCAGGTCGCCGGCTCCGGGACGTTGGCTGTGATGCCGATGTTGTCGACCACGAAGTCAGCAGCCGCGGTTGCAGACCCTCCCCCGAGAGGATTGAAGTTAAGATTGAACGAATAGGGCGACGCGCCGGCAACGAAGACGCCCGAATAGTTCGTCCATCCGGCACCCAAGCTCTTGGCTGTAAAGACCGGGGAAAGGCTGCCTGCCGTCGACGATTGAAGAAGAGCGTCGAAGGGATTGCGCGTTCCATTAGTGGGTGCGTAGATATTGTAGCTGACCGTGTAGGCCGTGCCGGCAGCCAAAACGACCGACTGCGATATAGACTGCGCAGCGAAATCCGAAACGAAGTACACGCCATACTGACCGCCGCCGGGCGCCGCAGGAATACTTTCACCAAAGGCTCCCGTCGGATACGGGCTGGACTGCCCGTAGGCAATCACGACCGGAGCGTACTGCGGATCAGTCCCCGAAACGACCGTCCAGTCGGAAAAACCCGATTCAAAACCACCATTAATGATAGCCGCGCTTGCCCCACTGGAAGACAAAATGAGCGCAGATACAACAGCTCCGAAAATGTTGGATCGCTTCATACTAACCCCTCTTATTGAAAATTAAATCCTGTTTACTCATACTGAGCCGACGAGGAAGAGTCAACAGACTATTAATGCGAGGCTGAACTTTAGATTTAGTACCCAGAACAGCTCGCCTTGACGGCATTTGCAGCTAAAAGAGGCACTTTATCCGCCAAAAAGGGCTGCGACTCAGCTAAAATCAGCGCTTTGACACCATTTCCGCCGATCACAAACTAGTTGCTCTGGATTTAATCCAGTACACGGCTTCCGAGTATCCTATATAAATGTATTTAATTTGAATATAAGCGCGTGCTGCGCGAGCTAACTAGACGAATCGGCATGCTGGGGACGTCGGCGGAACGTCAAGCTACACTTTGTGAGATTCCAAAGATAGGGTAACCGCAAATCTAAAGCGAGATCTTAAATTATTGCGGCGTGGTGCTGTTGCGACTTGCAGCGTCGATTCTGAAATGGGAGCGTTGCTCGAAGTAAGGTTAAGTCCGATATATTGTTGCGACCATTCAGATCGATTGCGCATGTAGTCGGTTGAAGCGCGCTGGCAACGCGGCTGGTTCCCAATGTCGACCGAAAAATAGCATGAAAAAGCAGCATTTCTTGGCCGGCGCTGTCACACAGATTGGCCAAAGCCTCGTGGTTGCAAGGCACTGCTTTGGCGGGATTGGTGATCATCTCTCGTGTTTGATCGGTGCATGGTGGCTTGCACGGCGCGCCGGTCGGACATTGGTTGTGGACTGGCGGGGATCTCGATTCAACTCAGACCCGACCATGAGCCGCAACTGCTTTTTCAACTATTTTGAGCCTCGGCAGACACTGGGAGGGGTTCGGGTTATCGCTGACGATACCGTCGGAAACCTCCAATACCTGACGCCGATATGGCCGGAAAAATGGACGCCGGCCAGCCTCGCAAGCTCAAATCACCTAAAGCACAGCGCGGACGAGCTAGCTGCGGTAAACGGCCTCGTTACGTCAGACAAAAACCCGACCGAACCGACCATTGTTTTAGACCAATGGGTCGAGCCTCCTCCCCCGCCCGAAATGGTGAGATTGCTTTTGACCGAGCTCCGCCTCGCCAACCCGATGCGCACCGAGGCGCAGCAATTTTGGGATCAGCAGGTCGGCTCCGCGTTCGCCGTGGGCATCCACATCCGTCACGGCAATGGCGAGAACGTGGGAGCACGGGCTGCCTACTGGCTTGGGCCCACCGCTTTGGCGCGTCAGCTATCAATGAACGCGCGCAACGATGTCCACCGACCGGGCCTGTCTGGCCGGTTTTCGGACAATATGCCTGCTTCGCTCGTGGGAACGTCGAGCCAAGCAGCGGCGGAAAGGAGATTCTGCCGTAAAGTTGCAGCAGATTTCCGTGCCTTTACTCAAAAGCTCAATATCTCTAATGCGGTGCCATTCTTATTCTGCGATTCGATGCAGATCATTAAAACCATGCGCGAGTTCTTGCCGACCCTCGTCGTCCGGCCGAAGCTGCTCCCCGGAAAGGGGGACGGCCCGCTCCACCAGTTTGAGGCCAACACCACAGGCCAAGTCACGCAGGACGGCATACGCGGCGGGACCGTGGCAGAGCAGATCACGCTCGACATGTTCGTTGAACTTGACCTCATGCAGCGCTGTCAGGCGCTAATGTACATGGATAGCGGCTTCTCCATTCTCGCAAGAACAAAGCTCGATCAAAGCCATCAGCTCCGCCTCCAGCCAAATCGCATCAACAGGCTGATCACCCGGGCGATGTCGTAGCATCGAGGCGACAGTGCCTTCGCGAGTCAACCGGTCGATTTTAACGTCCAGCGCCCAGTTTAAACCTGCGCACTGCACGGGGCGCAAATTACCCTCGACCGGTGAGCTTCCGTTCGGCATTCTCAACCCCGCTCGGAGTATCACGAACTTCGAAAAGCTAATTTAAATGGCGGATGATTAGTCGCTAAAACGCTTGCTTCTCCGGGCAATGCATTCTTCTCTTGGAGTAATAGGGCAGGAAAGCAGCCGTGGCATCGATCTCCGAGCCCTTTATCCGACGGCCGGTTGGCACCACGCTGCTGGCGATTGGGCTCTTTCTGGTCGGCATCGTCGCCTATGCCTTCCTGCCGGTCTCGGCGGTTCCCAACGTCGACTTTCCGATGATCCGGGTGCTCGCCAACCGCCCGGGCGCGGATCCCGCCGTGATGGCGGCGACCGTTGCCGCGCCGCTGGAGCGCCGGCTCGGGCAGATCGCCGGCATCGAGCAGATCACCTCGACCAGTTCGCTCGGCAACACCAGCATCCAGCTACAATTCTCGATCGGCCGCAACATCGACCGCGCCGCGCGCGACGTGCAGGCGGCGATCAACGCCTCGCTCGTGGACCTACCGAGCGACCTGCCGATGCTGCCGCGGTTCCGGAAAGCGAACCCCTCGGCGACGCCGATGTTCGTGCTGGCACTGACATCGAAGACATTGACGACCAGCGCTATGTACGACGTTGCCGACACCGTGATCGCGCAGCGTATCTCGCAGGTGCCGGGCGTCGGCGAAGTCACCGTCTCGGGCGCCGATCAGCCGGCAGTGCGGATAGCGCTCAATCCGGTGGCGCTGTCGAATGCAGGGATTGCGACCGACGACGTGCGGCTCGCCATCATCAACGCCAATCCGCTGGGGCCGGTCGGGATTTTCCATGGCGGCCGCCAGAGCGAGACGATTTCGACCAACCGGCAGATGCGCACCGCGGCCGAATTCCGCGACATTATCGTCAAGAGCTCCGCCGGCAATTTCGTTCGCCTGGCCGATGTCGCCGAAGTCGAGGATTCCGTCCGCAACCACCGCTCGATCGCCTGGTTCAACAAGCAGCCGGCGGTCCTGATCCAGATCACCAAGCAGAGCGAGGCCAACGTGATCGACACCGTCGACCGCGTAAAAGCCTTGCTGCCGGAGCTGAAGCGATGGCTGCCCGCCGGCCTGGAGATATCGACGTTGGTCGACCGCACCACGACGATCCGCGCCAGCGTGCTGGACATGCAGTTCACGCTGCTGGCGGCTGCGTTTCTGGTCATGATGGTCGTGTTCGTCTTCCTGCGGCGGCTGACGCCGACGATTGCGGCCGGCGTCTCGGTGCCGCTCGCGCTGGCTGGCACCTGCGCCGGCATGTGGCTCGCCGGTTTCTCGATCGACAATCTGTCGCTGATGGCGCTGGCGATCTCGGTCGGCTTCGTGGTCGACGACGCCATCGTCATGATTGAGAACATGCACCGCAACCTCGAACGCGGCATGGCGCCCTATCCGGCCGCGCTGGAAGGCGCCAAGCAGATCGGCTTTACGGTGCTGTCGATCAGCCTATCCTTGATCGCAGCGTTCACGCCGCTGATCTTCATGGACGGCATCGTCGGGAGATTGCTGCGCGAGTTCTCGCTGACGCTGACCTTTGCCGTATTGGTCTCGACCTTGGTCTCGCTCACGGTCACGCCGATGATCTGCGCGCATTACATCAAGCAGACCAGCTCCAGCCGCACGACCCGGTTCGATCGGCTGGTCGAGGGCACGCTGTCGCGCATGGTTTCCTTTTACAGCTGGACACTGCGGGCGGTGCTGGGTTTTCCGTTCCTGACCCTGATCGTGTTCTTCGCCACCATCGCGCTGACGGTGGTGCTCTACATCAATATCCCGAAGGGCTATTTTCCGATCGACGACAGCGGCCTGATCGTCGGAGCCTCGCAAAGTTCGTCGGACACTTCGTTCCAGTCGATGACCCGATTTCAGCAGCAGCTCGAAAACGCCATCGAATCCGACGACGCCGTCGCCGGGGTTGGATCGATCCTCGGCAGCATGACGGCGAACCGGGGGTTGTTCTTCATCAGCCTCAAGCCGCCACAGGAGCGACCTGGGCTGACCACCCAACTCGTGATCGACCGGTTGCGCAAGAAGCTGGAAACGATGCCGGGCGTGCGGCTCTATATGTTTGCCGCGCAGGATGTTCGTGCCGGCGGACGTCAAAGCAGCTCCAACTACCAATACACGGTATCAAGCGTCGACGTCGATCTGCTCAGGAAGTGGGCCCCGATCGTCGCCAAACGTATGGAAACGGTTGAGGGCATCACCGACATCTCCACCGACCGCGACTCCGCCGGGCTGCAGCTCACGCTGGCGATCGACCGCAATGCCGCCGCCACGCTCGGGGTCCGCGTCAAGGACATCGACGACGCCTTGAACAACGCGTTTGCGCAGCGGCAGATTTCGATCATCTATACCCAGCGCAACCAATACATGGTGGTGCTGGAGATCGACCCGAAGTTCCAGAGCGATCCTGCCAACCTCGAGCGCATCTTTGTGGCGGGCGCCAACGACGCGCAGGTGCCGCTGTCGGCTGTCGTTCGCTACGACCGCAGCCTGGCATCGCTGGCGATCAATCATACCCAGTCGATCCCGTCGGCCACGGTGTCGTTCAACCTCGTTCCCAACGTGCCACTCCAGGTCGCGATCTCGAACATCCAGCGCGCGGTCGAAGAACTGCATATGCCGGAAGGCATTCGCGGCAGTTTTGACGGCAATGCCGGCGATTTCAACAAGACCAGCGGGCGGCAGCCGCTGCTGATCCTCGGCGCGCTGGTGGCGATGTATATCGTGCTAGGTGTGCTCTATGAGAGCCTCGCCCATCCGATCACGATCATCTCGACGTTGCCGTCCGCAGGGCTCGGCGCACTGCTGGCGCTGCAGGTGACCAACACGCCGCTCACCGTGATCGCCTTCGTCGGAATCATTCTTCTCATCGGCATCGTCAAGAAGAACGGCATCATGATGGTGGATTTCGCGCTCGATGCCGAGCGCCACCGTGGCCTGTCGTCGGCGGAGGCGATTTTCGAGGCGTGCCGCGCCCGCTTCCGGCCGATCCTGATGACAACGATGGCGGCGCTGTTTGCCGGCATTCCGCTGGTCATCGCGACCGGCCCCGGCACCGAGCTGCGCCGGCCGCTCGGCATCACCATCATCGGCGGATTGTTGGTTTCGCAAATCCTGACGCTGTACACGACGCCGGTGATCTACCTCCTGATCGACCGGCTGCGCCGAATGCTGGCATCCCGCGGCACGCTGTCGCCGGTGTCGACATCGATTCCGCCGGCATTGCGATAACGACCGCCAGGATGGAAAGATTGGCGACTTGCCAGGCCCGGCTCACCCCCGGGTCTTTTAACACCGCAGGCACAAAGGGCCGGCTTTAAGGTTTATGCCAATGCATTAAACAAAGCCCCAAAGATGTCTTTTCTTTTCTGATCCGCAAGATTTATGATCGCCGATTGTTTGCACCGATTGGTCTCATACCGTGAAATTGCTCGTCGTCATTGTTAACTACCGCGTCACCCAGCTTGCGATTGATTGCCTGCATTCGGTCGCCAAGGAAATCGCCAGCGTCCCCGGCATCCACGTCGCGATCTGTGAGAATGGATCGGGAGATGGTTCCGCCGCACTCCTGCGGAGGGCGATCGACGACAATGGCTGGTCATCCTGGTGCACCCTCAAGGTGCTCGACGTGAACCTCGGATTCACCGGCGGCAATAATGCGATCCTGCGACCAGCGCTGGAATCGGCCGACAAGCCGGAATATTTCTTGTTGCTCAACTCCGATACCATCGTCCGGCCGAACGCCTTCAAGACACTTGTCGACTTCATGGACACGAACCCGCAAGTCGGTATCGCCGGCAGCCGGCTCGAAGATCCCGATGGCACGCCGCAACGGTCCGCATTCCGCTTTCAAACGCCGCTCGGAGAGTTCGAGGCCAGCCTGAAGCTGGGGTTGGTCAGCAAGCTCTTGAGCCGCTGGGTGGTGGCCCCACCCGTGGTCGACCATGCCTTCGAGACGGATTGGGTTTCCGGCGCCAGCATGATCATCCGGCGCGAGACGATGGAAGCGACGGGATTGCTCGATGAGGGCTTCTTCACCTATTTCGACGACATCGACTATTGCTTCAATGCCAAAAAGCAGGGCTGGCCCACCTGGTACGTTCCCACAAGCCGTGTGGTCCACCTCGTGGGCCAGTCGACCGGCGTGAACAACAAGCCCAAGCGTTTGCCATCCTATCTCCTGGAAGCTCGCCGGCGTCACTTCCTGAAGAACCACGGCGTGTTTTACGCTGCCATGGTCGACATTTGCAGAATTGTAGGCCTGTCGCTCTGGCGGCTGCGGGTCATTCTCACGGGGAAGGAAGACACCACACCTCCTCAGCACCTTTCCGATTCAATCCGGCACAGCGTGTTTTTCAAAGGTTTTGAGGTCACCGACGTCAAGAATCCGGCCTTGACTTCGTGATTTTCAAATCCGATCCGGAATCGCGTTATGTCCGTCGATGAGATTGATCGAAGCCTTCTGTGTAGCACGGCCGGACGCCGGCCCCCGCATTCATCGAGAGTTCTGGCGTTCGCGGGTGCAGGACATCGGCGTGCGGCTCAGAGATGAGTTCGACATGGCTGACCCATCAACCATCTCGACGAACGGTTCGGCATAGCCACTCTCTTCCACAAGAAACAGCGCCGGGAGCACGGCGGCATTCCCGACATGGTTGCCAATTCAGCCAACAATACCCTGCCTTCCGGACTTGATCCGTCAGCTCAACCATTCGGCCTCCTGGGAATCGATCCTGGCGCGACTGTCCTGGAGATAGAGGCTGCCCTCGCCCACGCACGGGAGATGCATATCTGGCCCGAGACTAGCCTGGCCGAAGCCCAGGCAGCTATCCTGGACCCGGTCCGGCGCCTGCCGAGCGAACTCTCCTATCCCCTCGGCAGCACGCCCGATCGCGTCGATCTCTTTTTCACCGAACTGCCCGCCGATGTTTCCGACGAAGATATTTTGCGAACGTCATCCCGGCTTTCTCCGATCGCAAGAGCCAATTTCATTGCGCGCTACGTGGCTCGCCGGAGTGCATCGTGCGAACTGCTCGTTGGCTTGATTGACGCGCACAATTCCATCGATGTCCTGGAAATCTATCAGGTCCTGCAGGCGCTCCGATATCGAGCCGGTTGGCCGCCGCCCTCGCTGGCGAGTGTGAGGGATGGGTTGAATAATCTCCTGAATGCGCATTGGGTGGCCGCTATCGGAGCATACGATCCACTTGAAAGGGCAGCAGAGCCGTTGCTGCAGTCCTGGAAACGGGCAAACGGCCGCTCATCCAAACGCACTCCCTCCTGCTGGAGGCCCATCGGCGCGCAACTGCGCAGATGCGCTTCAAGGCCGATCAGCAGGTCGATAGTGCCAGCCAGGCACTGCAACGACAACCGGGTGACGCGTCCTCGGTCGAGAACCTTGCTGAAGCGCTGCAGCTCTGGTCCTCGATCTGGAGCCTCTGCTGTTGGCGAACGCGCACGAGGGGATCAGCGACCCGGGAGCGAACATCACCCCCGATCGCATCTTTGACCTGCTCGGCGATCTCTGCCGCCACCGGCATTACCCTACGGCGCAGCAGGTTCTGGATCACGCGCTCGTCGCTTTCGGGGTCAATTCCGGATGCGGCTGCACGCCTCGCCGAAGTCGGGGAAATACTGTGCGAAATGCTGCATGCCAGTTCGACCGCTATCATGCAGGACCAGAACGTTGCGGTGCCGGTCGAGAGCGGCCGCTTCCCCCACGTAAAAGCCGCGCTCGCGGCTTCGGCGCTGCTGGTCATGCTTGGCTTGTTGGTGGCGTATCGGGCTCTCGACAGGGGAGCGGCATTCTTTGTCGTCTCAGCACCCAATCCACCTCAGCAGGAGACCGAGCCGGAGTTGCTTCCTCCCGTAGGCAAGGGCCAGCGCTTCGCGCGAGAATACGTCCGCTACTGCCGATTTCAGGAAGAGCGGCTGCGTATCGTGAAGCGACACGTACAAGGCCGCGAGGACATCCGCGCCTATAACGCGCTTGCCAATGACTACAATTCACGCTGCTCCGATTTCTTCTATCAGGACGAAGACCTCAAACTGGTGAAGGACGAAGTGATAACGAAGCAAAAACTCCTTGAGGCCGACGCCGAGCGTATCCTTTCGACCTGGTCATGGCGCGCCAACGCCGGCAGGGCACCTGCTGTATCACCCAGGTAACCAGTCCGGATGTGCTGTCTCTCAGCTTTCATCATTCGGAGTTAAGCTGCATCCGTTTGTGGATCGCGCTACTTTCCGCAGAACGGCAGCGCTGGTTCGACCCTCTGAGATCGACGGAGCATTACTCCAAGCGTCCGAACAGAGTTCCCGATTTAACCTTTTGCGCGTGCATCAAGCTTAACGCGCGAGTCGCGTTGCGGACGACCCGTAAGAAACTATGGTTGCTTTCGAGTTGCCATATTCGGCCAAATTGATTGCATGAACTGTGGAGCATTGTGTGAAACGTCAGCGTTTGAGCAAACCCAAAAGTATCGATGAATTGCCGAAGAAATCGCTGAGCGACCGGTACGCAGAAGTGTTGAGGCTGCGCCAGGCCGTCTTTCGGACTCAGGCCGCGCTACGGGCGCCGGCCGGCGTCAATCGACTTGCCTCGAAGTGACATCATGCGTTCAAGGGTTGCCAGGCTCGTCTACCTGTTTGCCATCACCGCAGCCATGATCGGCTGGTCGTGGTTGCTTCTGCACAGCCTCGCCTGGGCGTTTGATTTCTAAGGCGCGCGAACGGGATCGGGCCGGATCGAGCCTAGCGTCAATCGCAGATCCTAACCGCTCTTTGTCGCCAGCCTCTCGCGGTCCATACCCGACGCAGCACATAGCAAGCGTCAACACGGCGATAAGCCCATGGACCATACTCGGCATACTCGCCATAGCCGAACGGATAATCGTAGCCGTCGTCAAACGGATGACCGTAGAGGCGCGCGTAGCCATAGCCGCCGGGATAGCCAAGGCCGCGAAATCCCGGGACGACAATGAGTGTTCCGCCTGCTGCCGCAATGTCCGGCGCGATCGTAAGTGCCAGGCAAAGCGCAAGCAGAGCTGAATGGGCCTTACGCATATTCCGGTGTCCTTGCGCTGCCCCGCGGAGCGGAATCCTGTGTCGGCGCCGCGACCAGATGATCGATAAACTGGGCACCGAACTCGCATCCGATGCGCCACGCCAGCCGGCACAGCCGCGGGCGGCCTGTTGAAAGAATCAGCGTGAACTCATCGGGCACATCGAGATTTTCGGCGATCACCCGCACACCGCCATCGGAGATATCCGTAATTGTGCAATCGCGTGACAGAGTGCCGGCCCCGAACTGAATCTTTACCGCCCCGTCACAGGAGCGACGCTCGCTTTTTCGCCGTTCCGCAAACACCCGACCCATCCGCAGTTGATTTTGTCTCTTGGCAATCTTATCGCAAATCCCTTGGACTTCGCCTAAGCGATCGGAGCGCAATCAATGATTTCCCTTATCGGAAAGTTTACCGCCGATGACCGCAAGGCCCGTCAAATCCCTGACCTGCCAGTCCGGGGTAAGGTTAAAGATCCTATTATCTCGAAAGAAACTTTGTCCCAGTGCAGAACGCCAAGATGAAGAAACGTATTACTCGGCTGGCCATGGCTGCGGCATGGATCGCGGTCATCGCGATCGCCTATGCGACGCTGACGCATGTCGGTTTTGTCTATGCCATCTATTTCAAGCTCTCGCCGTACCTGATGCGTCCCGAGATGCAAACCTATGCTCATTTCGAGCACGTGATCGCCTTTGCCCTCCTCGGTGCTCTCTTCGGTGTCGCTTATCCGCGCCGCCCGATTCTTGTTTGCTGCATCGTGTTCGGCGCTGCGGCGTTTCTGGAGATCGCGCAGACCCTGACACCGGACCGACACGGCACATTGATCGATGCGTTGGAGAAAATGGCAGGCGGCGCGGCGGGGATCCTGTTCGCTCGAATCGCCCAGCGGCCATGGTCTGCCAAGGACCGGGCGTCCTGAAATTGGGGCTACCCCGATTTAAATTTGCTAGCTCAGGATCGAACGTCCAATTTCACCACGCACGGCCGCGGAACCTGCGGGTGCAATGAATCCTCCTCAAAATTCATAAAAAATGCATGGTTTTCTCTACGGTGGCGCAAACATGCATCGCAATCTAGAGTGCATCTGAACAGCGCGTCTACTTGGTAACCGACGAGATTGCAACCGCGATTGCTTCACTCGTTCAGTCGGTTTCGCCTTTATTGTGTGGCAAGAGCGGCCTTAAGAATTGGGCAAGATGGCCGCTTACGTATAGATATCCTTTTATTCCCGCGGCTCGCGCTGCTTCTAGATCACTCGGCTTGTCGCCTAAGAGAATGCTACCGGTGATCTCGACTGGACGCTCCAAGAGATGGTTGATCATCCCGGGCCCGGGCTTGCGCCGGTGGCTTACCCGGCGATACCGTTTTATCAATGCGTCGGGATAGTAAGGGCAGTATTCGAACGCGTCTATGTGATCTTCGCCAAATCGGCCGCCATCCAATTATGTAATGCTTCAACGTGAGTTTCTTCGCAAAGGCCCCTGGCCACGCCTGATTGATTCCCTAACTACCAATACATAGCATCCCGCGTCGTTAGCGGCCTTTACCGCTCCCCGTGCCCCATCTATCCACCTCAGCTTACTGATCTCGAAAACATACCCTCCTCATTCAGCACTCCGTCTGTGTCGAAGAAAACTGCTGGTCTCTTCAATTTATCACCTTGAATCATGTTACTTTTCCAGGAATTCAGAACTCCGAAGACCATGAGCAGGAAGGTTTGCAAAGCGGGCGTCCTGGGCCAGGTTCTTAGCACGGGCCTCTTGGTTGACGTCGAATCTTTAGTTCGCGGAGGAGAGACAAACGCCGGCTCTGCGCGCTATTGAGCAGCGCCTCGAAGACCAAGAAGACGTCGCGCGCTTGGAGATAGACTTGCGTGTTGATCGCATTCGAATCGTAGCCATAGGCTGCAAGTCGTGCCTCGATCTCGCGCCTCGCCGTTGGATTGACTCGCCAGTTCAGTGCGTTTCGCCGGATATGGTTGACGGCGACGGGCTCAATCTCAGGCGGTATTCCTGCCAGATCGATATGGTGCAAACTCTGTGCAATTGCGTTTTCGCGATAGTGTTCCAACAGTTTGTGCCGCAATACCCGATATCGTTGGATCTCCCAGGACAATTCCACCATGTCGATCGCCAGAAGCCACTCGATCGCGGATTGTGGTGCTAACTCGGCGAATATTGCTTGACGCATTAGCTGATATTTTTCGAGTGATTCACCCGGCAGAAGCAAGGGCGGGGGCGAGAGGGCCTCGAGCTCCGCGGGCAAGGTGGCTAGTTTAAAGGTTTGAGCGGTACCAAAGGGCGCATTCATGTTGCGAGTCTGTCGACCAGTGTAGTGTGGGAGGGGGTAGCCGGGGGCCCATCTTGGCCGACGGCCTGGCTTGCGTTCCACAATTGCTCAGCAACAGGCATTGGCGCGATCTGCATGTTCGCCCACCAGGCCTTCTCGTTACCGTGGCGATGCAAATCCTGGTGGTGCATACGGCAGAGCGGCACCGTGAATTCATCGCTAACCTTGCGTCCCAGGGCTCTTGGTTGCGCGAACTTGAGGTGGTGTGGGTCCGACGGGGTTTGTTGGCAGATCAGGCAAGGCTGTCCTCGCACGAATGATAGATGTGCTTTGCTTCGCTTACGCACTGGGTCCTTTGGCAAAGCGAGCATGGCCGTGTCTTGTGCGACGTTGCGATCGGACGGGTCCCGTTGTGAGCCTCTGCCTGTTGTATCCGCTACGGGAAATGCGGCTTCTGCAAGCTTCCGCTGGTAGGCCGCCTCGATAGATCGGGCATCCGCCTCGAGCAGCGTGTTCTTCCGGGGCAGCCCGTCTTTGGCCCAGGCGAGCAGCTCGTGCTCGGCTGTCAAGCTACCGATCTCACCCAGCATTTGGTCTCGCGTCTGGGCGGACTGATCTTGGCCAAGCGGTGGGAGATGATGCAAAACTGGCTTGTCGTGTTTGCCGCTGTGACCGCTGCCAGCTCTTGGCTTGGGCGGCGGTGACCCGACCAAGACATCCGGTGCATCGAGGTCGTCCTCACCCGCAATACCTACCAGTGCGAACAGCGCATAACGCCTCGCATAGGTTAAAGCGGCTCCCATGCGATGCGGCGCCTCAGTATCCTTTGCGGCACAGATCGGCCAGTCGGCGGAGATCCATTCGCCGGAGGAATGCGCAAGTAGCGTAGTCAAGTGAACCTGCCCGGATTGCAGGTCGACCCGAGTAGTTTGGATCGTTGCGATCTCCTGCCGGCTTAAGGCCTTCCGCACGATATCGAGACCGCTTGCCAGGGAGGCGTAACGAAAGGTGCGCTCCTCCTCGCGCGGAAAGGGTGAGCGGATGGTAGCAACCAGGTTCTTCTCCGGATTAGTCAGTTCGGCTTGGGCTTTCGCAAGCGCAGCCGCAATTGAGCCAATGCGCTCACTCGACTGGTGCATTGGCGCTTTCCGTCTGAACGGGGTCGAAGCTGATCGCGCCTGCTTTTGTGCGTTTGGCCCGGATGCCGTGTCCAACCGCCTGTTTGGCATCCTCGGGCACGAGCTTCTTAAGCTCAGCCTTTGCGGTCTCGTGATCCTGGTGAGCTAAGCGAGTCTGCAAGTATGTTGCTGCAAGCTCCGCCCACAGGTTGGACGAGGTCATATCGACGACCCTGACCGCTTCGAGCCGGGGGCGCGGCGGTTCAATCCCGAACAGGTGCGGCGGCTCACCGGTCTGCACGCAGCGCCAGAATTTCTTCTCAGCGGTTAGAAGGAGATGTTGGTAGAGCGGATCGGCGTGCAGCTTGAGCTCCACCCATTTGCCGCCACCGGTGATGATTGAAAGCACGGCGGAACGCGCGGCCATCACCCACATGTTGTGCTGCAGCTGCGCCATGTGTTTCTCGGCCGCCGCCTCTTCAGTGAAGGCCCAGGGCAGCATGAACTTGGCCTCGAACACAGCGCCGGTCTGTTCGACGATGCCATCGAGCGTTGCTGCCATCCATTTGTGGACGGGATGGCGTACTCGCCGCTGGACGTCCTTGACAGTCTGACCGGTGGAGCGCTGATACCAGGAGCGGTTCAGCTCTTCTGTGACGGTGCCGAGCTGAACGACAAGGTTAGTAGAAAAGTCGGGTGGATCGGCCTCCCCGCGCTTCTCTCGCCAGAGACGAAGGAGGTCCGCATCGTCATTGCCCATGATGATACGGGCATCCGAGCCGCCGATGAAATGACGCCGGTCGTTCGGGTTGAATTTGAAGACTTGAAGCTTCGGCGTTTCGGCGCCATCGGTCTGAACAGCACTCACCGCTATCTCCTACTCAAAGCAGCGCGGCGTTACTCGCCGCACTGCCTTAAGCCCCGCTGTTGCGAGGTGAGATGCCGCTGCTTCTGTGCTCCCGGCCGAATCAGTAACGCTCCATTCGGAGGCGAATGCCAGTCCTTTCTGCAGCAAGATTGTTGCTCTTTTCTGCAGTAAGATTGCTTGCGAGCCGCCCTTGAAGCGCGGCGGTCAAAGAAGCACGATAGCGGCCGGACAGGTGAGGACTTAAGGAATGGCATCCGAACGACAAATCGAAGCCAATCGAAAGAACGCTAAGCGAAGTACCGGCCCCAAGACCCGCTTAGGAAAGGCTAAATCGCGTCGCAATGCATTCTGCCACGGTTTATCGCAGCCGACGTCGGGCGACGATTCGGTCGTAGAGGCGCTTACTAACGCAATTATGGACGGCGCCAAGCGGTGTGATGGAGACGCTACCGAGCTTGTCCGAGCCACGCTGCAGCTAAGACGGATCGGCATCGTTCGACATGGGCTTCTCGTCGCACTCCTAGAGTCCCGAAAGGCGAAATGGGCTAAGCGGCTGCGCGGCCTGGAGCGCTATGAGCGCGCCGCCTTCGCGAAGCAGAAACGGGCACTCCGAATTGACAACGAACCAATGAGGTAAGCCACAGCTGACAAAACGAAGCCAATCGAACAACGGAGTTGATAGCAGTGGTGTCGGCAGCGAAGGCCCGACCTCATATGGCCAGGGCAGCCCGAGTGAATGGTAACGCAAGGAGAAGTCAAATCTAGCCAAGCATTTTGAAATCGAAATGTCGCCAAAGCGACGCGAATATGTTCTGAACTCTCCGGACTTCAGGTGAAACCGGAGCGCCGACGGAAGAACATTAGCCTCTGATGCAGAGTGGATCGAGCGGGGCATCAACAACTTGCCTCATGCCATTGCGCAAGGCGAAAGGAAGCAGCGCAAGCGCGCAAGGCTTGGTGCCTTGTGCTGGTCGAAGCGTCAAACATGATGAGGCGGTCCGGTAGCACGGAACAGGGTTTATGGGGCGGGGCGGGTTTGATCGCCGCCTTCCCTAGAAAATCTCCTTTCGCTTAGCGGTATCTTGCGTCTCTCACCGTGGGTATTTGGTACCGTTTTTTGACGCTCGCTTGTATGTCCTACTTGCCCTTGGTTCGCACGAATTGCCTGAACAGCTTGGTAGGGTCAACCTCAAGTGCCTCGGCGATTGCGATGAATTCGATCACGTCGAGGCGCCGTTCACCACCCTCATATTTGGCGACGAAGGATTGCGGTTTGCCGATTCTCTTGGCCAGCGCATGCTGGCGAATGCCGGCCTTATGTCGCGCTGCGACAAGAAGCTCGATAAGGCGCCGATACTCGGCAGATTTCAGGGATTTTTGCATCGCCGCCGGCGTTCGCGATTCGAACGCCAAGCAATTTGATCCCGAGTTCGGATTATCCCAAAAAGGGATAATCATTAACTTTGATCGTCTAGTTTTCCGGCCAGGCGCTCGACTTCCCCGCCGAAGCACGCGAAGTGGTCGGCGGTTGAATGTTTTAAGGGTTTGCCTAGATGCCCAAGAAGAATAGGGCCGCATCGCGGCTAGAGGCGCGGCGTCGCGAGCCGGCTATTGTTTGCCGTATGGGTGTCTCGACGGCCGAGCGCGCGCTTGGCAGGTCAATAGCTCTCAAGGTTGGCGCCGTGCGCTACATTAAACTCGGCGAAGGGGGAAAGTGGGCGGCTGAAGCGTTGCGGAACGATATCTTGCCGTTCGGCTATCGTGCGGTAGATCACGCCGCCTGCGTGGCAGGTAATTGGGAAAAAGTACGCCAGCAGCTCATTGCCATGGGCCGAAAAAATGGCGGCGTGGGGCAGGGTCTGCGCGAGTTGAAGGATTTTTATCAGCTCGGTAGCGACACGCTATGGTTTACCATCGCAGATGGTCATGTCTGGTGGACATTTGCGGAGACCTGCGTACTCGAAGGTCACAAGAATGATCTTGATGCACCATCGCGATTTCGTCGCACAACGGGCGGCTGGCGAAACACTAGCTTAAGCGGAATTCCTCTCGGTATCCGCAGCCTGAGTTCCGCCCTTATCAGCACTGCGAATTACCAGATGACGCTTTGCGCGGTAAAGCAGGCCAATTATTTGCTAAGGCGAATCCAAGGTGAAAGTGAGCCGTTGCGGGAAAAGGCCGAGACGCTGATCTCGCATCTAACGGCGACCACCGAGGGCATGATCCGTAAGCTTGATTGGAAGGACTTCGAAACCTTAGTCGATTTGATTTTCCACCGCGGGGGCTGGCAACGCATCAGCCAACTTGGAGGTGAGCAGGCCGATGTCGATTTGGTCCTAAGGCAGCCGATCTCCGGTGAAACCGCATGGGTGCAGATCAAATCGCGCTCGTCGCAGGCCGAATTCGAGGACTATCTCGGCCGTTTCAGGCGCGACGGAAATTATGATCATTTTTTCTTTGTCTATCACAGCGCCCCCAAGCCGCTTCGGCCGTCGGCGGATCCAAGAGTGCATCTCTGGCCCGCCGCGAAAATAGCCAGCGCCGCGATCGATGCCGGTCTTCTCAAGTGGCTTTCCGATCGCATGACCTAGCTTGCCTCAAACCGCGTGCAAAGAACTTGGTGCTTGCGCATGCGGTGCCATTTTGCCGGATCTAGGCCTGCGGGTTGCTGGAGCTAGCTAGGTGCTTGGACTCGAACGTCTTGCCAGTTGCTTGCAACACCGCTTTCAAGCCGCAGGTTGCCTGGAGGCGGCGCAGGATGACGTCGCAATATTTCGGGTCAAGCTCGATAGCGTAGCCGACCCGTCCGGTCCGCTCCGCCGCCACAAGCGTTGTCCCCGAGCCGGCGAACGGGTCTAATATGGCGTCCTTGCGCTGCGAGCAATCGCGTATTGCGTCCTCGACCAAAGCGACAGGCTTGACGGTTGGATGCAACACGAGATCCGAGCGGCCGTCACCAAAGCCGCTTACACCGGGATAATTCCAGATGTTGGTTCGGTTGCGGCCGTACTTGCCCAGTTCCATGTTATTTCGATGCGGCGCCGTTCCTGACTTGAAGACGCAGACAAGCTCATGTTGCGAGCGGTAGAACGAGCCCATGCCAGCGTTGGTCTTGGCCCAGACGCAGATATTTTTGAGCTCGGTGTAGGCTTGCTCGCCGGCAGTTAGCATTTGTCCGATGTGACGCCAATCGATGCATTGAAAGTGAATCGCGCCGTCCTCGGAACAGGCGGCGAGCTGGCGGAAGACGCAGGTGAGAAAGCCGATGAATTCGGGCTCCGACATTTCGCCTGCGGCCATTGCGAATTCGCGATGCTGAACTTTACCGAGCCCGCAGACGTGCCCGGCAATCGGCACGTTATAGGGCGGATCGGAGAAGACCATTTGCACGCGCTGCTGCCCCAGAAGCGCCTGGTAGGTCTCGGGCGTGGTCGCATCGCCGCAGATCAGCCGGTGCTTGCCGATCTGCCAGATATCACCGAGCCGGCTAATAGCCGGTCCTTTGGCGGGCTCGACAAGTTGATCCGCCTCGTCGGGTTGCGTTCCGCCTACCTCGTCGATCAAGATGTCGATCTCGGACGCTTCAAATCCCGTAATCGACACATCGATATCGATGTCAAGCTCCGATAGATAGCGAAGCTCGAGGCCGAGCAAAGCCCGATCCCAGCCGGCATTTTCAGCAAGCTTGTTGTCGGCAATGACATAGGCGCGAATTTCCGCTTCGCTCATATCCGACAGCCGGACCGTTGGGACCTCAGAGAGGCCGATTGTCTTGGCGGCCTGGAGGCGGCCGTGGCCTGCAATGACGCCATTGTGGTCGTCGACCAGGACAGGATTGGTAAAACCAAATCTTCGGATCGCGGTCGCGATTTGGGCGATCTGTTTGCTGGAGTGGGTGCGGGGATTTGTGGAGCGCGGCTTGAGTTCGGAGGTTTGTTGATAGCCGATCGTAAGCTGGCGATGGCGGTGTAGGATTTCGGACATTTTGGTCTCCCTTGTGGCTTGGATGCACAAGGGAGAGCCGTACCGGCCCTTGAGGCGCCGATCATTCAGGACAATAGGGGCGCTATTTTTCTGAAGACACGCGATTCAAAAAGGATCGCCAGCTGATATGAAGGTGCCATCGTTGGACTACGATTTTCGCAGCGCGTTCGTGAGGCGGTCCGCACCACCAGTCCTTACCGCGCAGGATCGACCAGCCTCCAAGACCAGAAGTCTTTTTCCGCCGCGTAAGCCAGCCGAGCCATGCCTGGTAATCTTGCTTGGCCGCTGCGAGCCGACATTGCGACAGAAAGGAATCCTTAGGACGGCCAGGCTTTCGCTTCAGCTCGCCCCTTAAGCTCTTTGCGATGAGGTCCATGAACCAGAGGGGCGGATTGCTAGGGTTGGCCTCCAGGGTGTCAGCCAGCTGGTCCGGCGTGGGGATCTCGCCGTTTTGAAGAAGCCGTTTGCAGTTCTGAAGGCTAGTTGCATCGAAGAGATCGTAGAGGTTGGGTTGATCGGCCATTAGGTTTGCCCGGTTTGGGGGAAGCGGCTAGGTCGGGTTGTGGTGATACTTGCGATGAAACGCCAGCAAAGCCTCGCCCAAAGCGGTGGGTTCACCTCGCACCGACTTGACGAATTCTTCATGTTCGATGTTAACCTCTGTGCCGGGCTCGACGCGGTGCTTGTTGAGTTCTTCTTGCTCGGCGATAAAGGCCTCTACCGTGGTTTCAGCTGGCACGATCAGCACGCCGTAGCGGTGATCGAGTTCTCGCGGGACACTCAGGCTACGTAGCTCGTGCATGAGCCGGGCGGCCGCCGGTTTTCCGGCAGCTGCCAGAGCGGTCAGCTTGAGTATCACGATCTCAAGCCGGCTGAGCTTCTGCCGCTTGCCGCCAATTTTGACGACCTGCTTCTTCAACGCGAACTTGCGCGTCAAGCCATCGGTGCTAACTGACCCTTTCGGGCGCCCCTGAGGGTTGCCGGAGCGGCCCTTGCGGAATTGTGCGTTAGCCGGCGGCGGGGCGCGACCCTCCGCCGAGGCGCCGCCATCAACTTTGCTCATTGGCCCTAGCCTTTGCTTCGGATTTCAGCTTTTCAATGTTGGCGATGTCGCGATGATATTCGGCCTCCAGTTGGTCGAAGAGCTCTGAGTCCCACGGCGGAGGGCCGGCGTACCTCACCAGGCGCGCGGCAAGGTCCCCCGGCACGCCGTGAGGGACATGGATGACGCTCTGGTGAATTTCAGCGGGTGAATCGAGCAGGCCGGCGCGCTTGCATTGCTGCATAAACTCCCGGAGCGCGCGAATTTCGCCCTCCACGGCGCGCCTGAACAGCCCGTGCAACATCGCCTCGTGCGGATGAATCGTTTTCAACCTGCCGTCGACCTTGGCCTGGATCGGCCGATTGAGCAGGGCGGTTATATCGAGCGCCGCAGACTTAGCCTTAGCTATCCGGCTCTTTGCTCGATCAGGTTGTGCCCGAACCCCAAACCGCGTTGCGATCGGCGGCTTACCGTATCCGACCTCATATGCGGCGACAGAGCGCGCAACGCCCTTGTCCCGTCGGTCTTTGCTCATCACCTCACTCCTTGCTAGCGCCTCGGAGTGAGCCTTGTTTTTCCAGAAAGCCGCCCAGAAAAAGCAAAGCACACCGAGGCGCGGTTAGCCGCGTCGACGCGTCATGTTCGGTTTGCTCGGGTTTCTGAGCTCAGCGGCTCCCACTGGGGCCGGATCGCTAAAGCGACTTTAAGCGACAAAAATTGCAGCCGTCAAACATATTTGGTCGTGAAGGTGATGATGAGGCTTGATCCCCACCGCGAGCCGCTGCGAATGCGGTTTCCGGCGCCGGTGTTAACTATTGCCGTCTGAACTATTAGAATTTCCCGTCACCTTTTGCGGGAATTCTCGCAGAAAATCGCGCTACGGCAGGCATTTCCCGCGAGTTTCGCCGCGCACGACGGGCTGATTTTCACGCTTTGCCCTGTTAATTCCCGTCCGGTGCACCGCGCTTTCACTGACTTCTTTCGTCAGCAGCGCCTCGGCTTTGCCGGCATCGGCTTCATGGCCTATCGCCGGAAGTTGCGGCCGGCCGTCCAGGCCGCCTGACCCCATCTTCGTCCAATGAAACGAAAGGCCGCTTTTCGGGCGGCTTTTCTGTTACGTCCACAAACGCGCGATCTACTGAGCCGGCAATCGGCCTATCTTGTCCACCTTCCGTTAAACCGGCTGCTGGCCCAAAACCCAGATCCACCAGAGGCCGATGGCAAGGTGCGGCCCGAAGGAGATCGCCTGTTTACCGTGAAGATCATGCCCTTCGGATCTCAGGATCAGCAGGCTGATCAAAGCGGAGACCACCGCAATTAACAGCAAGCCGGGAATGCCTTCCGCGCCGATCCAGAGGGTGCCCGCTGCGACAAACTTGATGTCGCCGAAACCGAGACCGTCAAAGCCGCGCAGCCAACGATAGCCGGCGCGGAACAGCGCGGCGGCGGCAAAGACCAAGGCAGCCTCAAATCCACGCCACCAGAAGTCTGCCGCGCCCCACAGATAGGCCTGTAGCGCTCCGCCGGCGGCCAGCGCCAGGACTATGCTGTCCGGAATGATGCCGTAGCGGCCGTCTATGGCGCATATAGAGGCCAGCAGAACCACGAGGTAGCAGCCTGCGAAGGCCGGCAGTGCCCAGCCGGGATCGCCTGCAAGGCTGATGGCGAGCCAGACCGCGCCGGCTATCAGGCCCCACGCCACGACAGCGTATTGCCGCCCTGGCCGGCGCCACGCCAGCGCCTCGCCGAAAAAGCGGCCAGTACGGTCAGAGGTTTTGCGAAGCGAGCGTATCATCTCCCGCTCGCATGGAGGGGAACGGTCAGCTTCTCGCCCTGCCCCTCCAACACGACTTGCTCCGGCGTAACCGCGGCGACGCGCCAGCCCTCAATCTGCCCGTTGACCTCAACCCACACACCCACCGGGCTTTGCGTCGTAACCAGAAACGCCTTGGCGACGCCGTCGCTCATGAACACCCCTTTCAGGGCAATTCCAGAGTCCAATGTCGCGGTCATCGGCAGCGGTGGCGCCGCGGCCGGCTCGGCCGCGACAAAAACCTGCCGGTTGCGCGAGAACAGCGGGCGCTGCACGATATTCTCAAACCCTGTGGTCGCGCGTGCACTGGAGGCCTTGGCGACCGGCCCGCCGGTGCCGAACCATGTTGGCGCTGTGACCGTCGACAGTTCGAGCGAAATCACAGCGCTTAGCGTCACCACTGCGACCAGCCCGATCCAGGCCGAGAACCCCAAGATCAGGCCGCGCGTCGCTGGTCGCAGCGCCGCCAATTCGCTTCGGCCGGGAAGATCGGTCCGCCCGAGCATGGCGGCGAGCCTGGAGGCTGCGAGCTGCCGCGGTGAGCCGGCGATGCCCGAGAGCCGAAGCTGGACCATTTGCCCCAACAACGTCATGGCATCCGCTCCGCCGTGGCCAGTCCGCGGCCGGCTTGCTGGCCATCCATGGTGAGAGACCGCGAACCGTCGCGGATTGCACCCTGAACCCTGAGCTCCGCCCTGATCGGGCCATCCTCGCCATCCGCCAGGCTGCGGAACGAGGCCGTGGAGACGAACAACAACGGTGTCTGATTCTCGATCGTGAAGATCATGTCCCGAATCGCCTTCAACGGCCCTTCGAGTTCGACGCTGACGGCAATCATGTGCAGCGGCTGAGACCGGCCGCCCTGCAATCCGCGGATCGCGAGCAGATTGACCCCGGCAGTCGCGGCCATCGACTTCAGGCTGGCCTGCAGATCGGCGCTGGCGATGCGCTCTTCATTGCCGGGAAGGAAGGGATCGCCGGATAGCCCGACGCTGCCGGCCGACTTCTTTGCCGCACGCGTCACGTTCTGGAAATGCGCAAGCTGCGCTGCATTGTCCGAGATCTCTTCGCCCCTGTCGGCAAAGTGGGCCAGGATCGGTGCGAACAAGAAGACGATAACGAAGAGAATGGCAACGGCGTTGAAGGCCAGGAACGGCGTCCCGCGCGCCAATTTCAGGTTCTGCATCATGGCGCGGTCCGGGATCTTGCGGACGGCCGCGCCGAGCGGGCGCCGCGCAGCTTGAACGCAATACTAAAACGCTCCTTGCGCTCGTTCGCATCCGGGGTGATCGCTGAAGTCAGGGTCGCGCCCGAAAACAGCGGAGACTGGTCGATGAGGCGAACCAGCCGCGCGGCGTCCGCCGAAAACCCTGACAGCGTCACCGTGCCGTCGGCAATGCGAGTCTCGGTCAGAAACGTATGATCGGGCAGAATGCGCGACAGCTCATCCCACACAGCGAGGATGCCCGGCTCGGCCTTCATCGCGAACAAACGCGCCGCGGGGTCCATGCCGTCGCGACCGCTTTGGGCGGATTGCCGGGCCTCGCTAAGTGCCGTTTCGACTGCCGCGGCGACGCTGGCCTGGCGCCATTCGAACACGACCAGTCCGAGCAGGACGGCCCCGAACGCGGCGACGGCCAGCAGCCGAACCGCCCGTAGCGCCCAAGCGGGATCTTCGTCGCTGGCGGCGCGGAAGGTAATCACGGGTAGAGCCTCGCCGCCGGCGTCTGCCACCGCCAGACAGTCGACATCCCGCGACGTCAGGCCAAGCTCCGACAAAGCCGCCTCCGCGCGATCGCGCCGGATGATCCAGTGGCACATCGGCACGACGCCATTTGATTCTTCTCCGACAGCGGTTGCGGCATGCCAGATGTCCGAAAGCTGGAATGGCGTTCGCCGGACGATGTCCTGGTCAAGAATCCTGGGCAGGGCGCCAAAGGCCGCCTTGGGCACGCTCAACTCGCGCCGGAAGAACAGCTCGCGCGAAATCACCGGCGCGACCATCGTCGCTTCCCGCGACACGCCCTGCTCGGTGAGCCACTGTTCGAGTGCGGCCGTGTCGAATTGAGGACACGGAATCCGGATTTCCGCGGGCCCGGCGGCAGACATCAGACGGCATGTGATGCTGTTGCCATCCCGCCAAAGCGTTGCTATCGGCCTCGCCTCGCCCTCGGCCCATTCACGCCATCGCGCGGGAATTGCGTCGCGCAGACCCGACAGCCACCACTGCGCAAAGCTCCTGCCCCACGCCGTGAGGACGTGGAGGCCACCGGCTCGGGCTGCGGGCAGATCGGCGACAGGCATGATCGTCACTTCTCGGATCGAGGTATTCGATTCGAATGAGCGAAGCCTATTTACTAATTCTTTACGAAGGGTAACGAGCGGGCCGTTCACACGCTGCGTGAAGCTTGGGCCGGACCTCAGAACGTGCTTCACCTGCATTAAATCATTGCTTCATCATATTGTTTGGGCACGATCTTTCGGAAATCCGGCTGCCGCCTTTCCTCAAGCTCTAGCCCTGACGGAGGGCTACGACGGTGGCGGGTTCGTTGCGCCGTTCATCTTCAAATTCAATGCGGATTGAAACCAGGTCCGGCAGTCGCTCGGCGCGGCTCCAGTCGGCACGCCAGGCCGGCTTTACTTTCGTGTCCGTGGTGCCGAAATATCCAAGGCGAACTTCGCGTACGCCGCTGAGCACCACGACGCGGGTCAGCGGCGGTTTGGAATTCTCCTTCGATCGGGCCCCGCTAAGCGGGACGAAATCGACGACGAGATCGCCGCCGCTCTGCCGCAAGACGATCTTGTGCGGCCCGCCCCGCAGCGAGCGCCCCTCGCTCAGTCCAACGAATGACAGCACCTGTGGGCGGCCATCGAACCCGATGGCATCTTTCGGACCTGCTCCGTCGAACCGGGCCGGAAGCGCTGACGCAACCAACGCCGCCACGGTCTGGATCGCGGCACTGGTTTCACTTCCGATCTCGCTTGCGCGATCAGCGCCGAAAGCCTTCCGTGCCATCGACAATCCGCCGGCCAGGAAGCCCGTCAGGATCGCCAGGATGGCGAGCGACAGCAGCAACTCGATCAGTGTGAGTCCCAGCTCGCTCCTTCGGCGGGCAGCCACGCGAGAGATCCGCCGGTTGCGTAGCGCCGGGTTCATTGTCTCGCCTCCGCGGCAAGCTTCAGCGCCGCGAGTTTGGAGGCGGTGCCGTCCGGCGCTTCAACGGCGATTTCAACCCAGAACGATTTGAAGGCACCGGTTGTAGCCACCGGCCGGGCGCCTTGCGACTGACGCGTATCGCTCGCGGGGCGAACTTCGGTGACGGTCTGCCGCCATCGGAATTTATTCGCAATCAAGCCTTCGCGGTAGCCCGGCGCAAGCGCCTCGGAAACCCCTGCCGCTTCGAGGCGCGATTGCGCCACCCGCAGCACGGCGCGATTGGCTTGCGTGCGCGCATCGGAGCGCATCGCCACCACCACGCCCGTCGATATCGCGCCGAGCCCCAGGGCCAGGATGAGGAAGGCAACGAGGATTTCGATCAGCGCAAATCCGCGCTCGCCGCCGCGCCTGACAAACATCCGGCTGGATCGCGCGCCCATCATTGAGTCAACCGAGGCTCGCCGGTTAGCCAATTGACGGCGATCCGCGCCGATCGACCATCCAGCGTCAGCGCGATCTCGCCGCCGGACGACTGGCCGTCCGGATAGAATCTGATGCCGCCGAGATCGCCCGAACGCTCCGTCTCGGCAACCACCACAGCGGCAGTCATTCCGCGCGGCAGATTGTGCATGGAATTCAGCACGCCGAAGCGGCCTTTCTCCACGTCAATCCGGAACAGCGTTTCGGCATTGCTCGACATCGCCTGCGCGCGCGCCAGCTGAAGCGTCGCCGTGACGGAACGGGCCGTGACGGCAACGCGCGTGGCCGCGGCCTTCGGTTTCGCGGAGAGCGTGCCGGCAAGGGCAAGCCCGATGATCCCGATAACCACGAGCAGCTCGGCCAGCGTGAACCCTGCTGACGATCGGGCGGGGCGTTTCATTGGAATGCGAGATTGTTGATCGAGAGCACGGCGCTCATCACATGCATGATGAGGCCACCGATGCTGCCGCCGATGACCAGCGTCAGAGCCGGCGTCAGCAGGCCCACCATGCGCTCGATGCGCCGCTGCAGGTCGGCCTCGATTACGGTCGCGACCTGAATGAGCATCGGGCCGAGCTGACCGGACTCTTCTCCGACCGCGACGAGGCGAAGCGATGCCGGCGGCAACAGTCCTTCGCTATTGAAGGCGCGGTGCAGCGGCGTGCCTTCTGGAACGCGCTTGATGGCGCTCTCATAGAGCGCGTTCAGGTGCCGGTTGGTGACCAGCGCCCGCGCGGTCTGCATCGCCGACATCAACGGCACCCTTGCAACCAGCAGCGTACCAAGTGCGCGCGCAAAGCCGCCGGCTTCGCGGTTTTGAATGAGCCGGCCGATGACAGGCAGCGCGCATTTCAACCGATCGGCGCTGAGCATGATCTCGGGATTTTGCTTCGCCTTCCTCCACAATACGAAACCGGCTGCACCAAACAGACCGGCAGCGAGCAGGACGATCAACCAATTGTCCTGAACCTCCTCGAAGAAATGCAGGATGCCCGGCAGCGAAAGGCCGGCGTCGACGAAGATCGGCGAGATAGAGGGTATCAGCACGAAGACGATGACGACGACCGATACCAGCGACATCAGGATCAGGATCAAGGGATAGACCAGCGCCGATGCGATCTTGTTGCGAATCTCGAGCCGGCGCGCCAGGAGCTCGGCGATCTGCGTCAATACCTGCCCGGTGACCCCTCCGGCTTCACCGGCGGCCAGGATGGCCCGGTAGTCCGACGGAAACACGTCCGCTCGTTGCGCCATCGCTTCCGAAAGCTGCAATCCCGCCAGCACGTCCTCGAGAAGCCCGTTGGCAAGCCGCACGGTTTTCGGCGCGGCGCCCGGCCCTGCGATGATCCTGAACGCGGCATCGAGCGTCAGCCCGGAATTGATCAGCGAAGCCAGCTCAACCGTAAAGGCCGTCAGCTCTTTCAGGCTGAAGCGGTTTGATTGAACGAGCTCCCGCTTCCAGATCGAGGCTTCCGTCTCCTGCGGAGAGGTCGATGGTCGGCTCGGCCGTTCCACCGCGTGGTCAGCCAGGCCATGGGTTTCGAACGGCGTCAGCCCGGAGCCATAGAGCGCATCGATCGCCGCATCGAGGCCTTCGGCAACGATCGTACCCGCCGTGACGGCGCCTCGCTCGGTGTACGCCTTGTAGTGAAAGGTTGCCAAGGCCGGTGCTCCCTTTAAGACGCGCGGGTTACGCGAAGGACTTCTTCAAGCGAAGTCTCGCCGGCCCCGACCTTCACCAGGCCATCTTCGTAGAGCGTGTGAAAGCCTGCTTCGCGCGCAAGCTGCTCGACCGTGTGCTGGTCCTGGCTCCTTCTTCCGATCGCTTCGCGGATGGCATCGTCGATGACCAGGAGTTCCGAGATCGTGGTGCGGCCGCTATAGCCGGTATTGCCGCAAGCCTCGCAGCCGACCGGCTCGCGGCTATGCGACCAATCCACTTGCGGATGGGCGGCTATCGCCATCTTCAGCTTGCCGTGCGCGCGTTCGCTGTCGCTGTGCGGTCGCGCGCAGGCCGGGCAAAGCTTTCTGACCAAGCGTTGCGCCATCACGCCTGCGATCGTCGAGGCCAGAAGATAACGTTCCAGTCCGATATCGATCAGGCGCGTAATCGCGGCAATCGCGCTGTTGGTGTGCAGGGTCGAAAACACCAGATGGCCAGTCAGCGCCGCCTGAATGGCGATACGCGCGGTTTCGAGGTCGCGGATTTCACCGATCATGACGATATCAGGGTCCTGGCGCAGGATCGAGCGAAGCGCCGTTGGGAAGTCGAGACCGATCTGCGGCTGCACCTGGATCTGGTTGATTCCGGAGAGCTGATATTCGATCGGATCTTCCACGGTGAACAGTTTCAGCTCGGGCCGGTTGAGATCCTTCAGGGCAGTATAGAGCGTCGTCGTCTTGCCGCTGCCGGTCGGGCCGGTGACGAGAATGATGCCGTTCGGCAGCGCCATCAGGCGACCGAGGCTTTCCTGCGTCCGGCCGTCGAGCCCGAGCTTGGTGAAATCCAACTCCACCCGGGTCCGATCGAGGATTCGCATCACAACGCTTTCGCCGAACACCGTCGGCAAGGTCGAAACGCGGATATCGATCTCGACGCCGCGCACCACGGTCTTGATGCGGCCGTCCTGCGGCAATCGCCGCTCGGCGATGTCGAGCTTGGCCATGATCTTCACGCGCGTCGTCAGCGCTGCCCGCAGCGTCGCGGGCACGAGGCGCTCCTGCTGCAGGAAGCCATCGACGCGGAATCGAACGGCGACGGCATCGCGTCCGGGTTCGATGTGCACGTCGGACGCGCCGCGCTCCACCGCTCGCGCAATGATCTGGTTCACCAGCCGGATGACCGGCGCTTCGTTGGCGATATCGCGCAGGCGCTCGACGTCGAATTCGCTGCCGTCGTTGCCGGCGATCGCGATGCCGTCGGTCTCCTCGGCGTGCGTCTCGGACGCCGCGTCTTGATACAGCGTCCGCAAGGCGCGTTCGATTTCCGCCGGAGCAATTACGGCTAAATCGACGCGCACGTCGAGCATGTAGCTGATCGCCTTTGCGGCCTCGTCGACGAAGGGATCGGCGGTTGCGATCAACAGGCGCTGACGATCGAACGAGATCGGCAGAATCCGGTTGGTCTTGAGGAAAGAGAGCTGCAGGCGGTCAGCCAGAACGGGTCGCGCCGGGAGATCCGCCGGTTCGATCAGCGGCAGGCCGCAATAGGTGGCGTAAGTGAGACAAAGGTCGGCCTCGGAGATCAGGCCGAGCTTTACCAGCACGAGGTCGAAACGCTCGGAGGCCGCGTCGGCGGCCCGCCGAGCGCGGCCGATGGCGGCGGGGTCGACCAGGTCCTTGCCGAGCAGAAGGTCGGAAAACGCCTGCGCGAAGCCGGCGTCCTTTGGGCCCGGCAATTCCGGTCCCTGGCTCCGCGGCGCAGCCGGGCGCAACAATTGCTGGATATCGAATGCCATTCGCGCTCGGCGGTCTCACGGGGTCTGCGTCGGCGCGATTCTAGGAGGTTTTGATTAACCAAAGCTTTGACGCTTTGTTTGCCATTCCTGCGTAAATATCGGCGAAGACGCGAGTTCAGGCCCCGCTTGGCCGGCCCAGCAAGGCATCCCGACGTGGCAACCCGGCCGAAAGCTCAAACGAACCGCTTCCCCGTCCCCGGCCGGCCGGAATGCCCTGCCCTGCCCCGCTCCAGAGCCAGCCAATCGGGCTTCGCGCTGGTCGCCGTGATCTGGACGCTGGGCCTGATCACACTGCTTGGAATGGCTGTCATCGTCGGCGCGCGTTACCGTACCAAGACGTCGTCGAACTACGCCTCAGTTGCCGCGGCCGAGATGGCTGCAGAGAGCGCGGTGAACCTGGCGATTGCCGCGGCGCTGGCGGCAACGCCCGAACAGGCCACTAATTTTCCCTTGCGGTGCCGGCTGCCCGGCGGCGAACGCGCCACGATCACCGTCGAGGAAGAGACCGGAAAGGTCGACCTGAACACGGCAAGCCCGGCGGCGCTGACGCGCTTCTTCACCGCGCTCACGGGCGATCAGTCGAAAGGCACCCGCATCGCCGCGCAGATCGTTGAATTCCGCAATCCAAAGGCGCAAGCCACACCAGCTATCAAGCCGGCTGAAGCACCCTTCATGACCGTGATGCAGCTCGATCAGATCGACGGCATCTCGCCCCGGCTGTTTCGGACAGCGCTTCGCCATGTCACGGTTCGCTCCGGACGGCCTGAGCCCGACATGAACGCCGCTTCTCCTGCTACGCTCAGGTTGCTAAACGTCCAGCCAAAGCCAGCGGCCGCGAGGCGGGGACTACCCGCGGGCGGCACCATCACCATCCGCGCGGATATCAGCGCCTCGGACGGCACGCGTTTCATACGAGAGGCGCTGGTCTCGCTGGAAGGCGCGAACGGGCGTCCCTTCGTCATCCGTGAATGGCGGCGCGGGGATATCGATCCATCAAGCGCGCAACAGGAGCGCGCCCAGGGCGCGGCGCGCG
This sequence comes from Bradyrhizobium sp. 157, assembly GCF_023073815.1. Lineage (NCBI taxonomy): Bacteria > Pseudomonadati > Pseudomonadota > Alphaproteobacteria > Hyphomicrobiales > Nitrobacteraceae > Bradyrhizobium > Bradyrhizobium sp. 157. Next base: position 376,418 of record NZ_JADPKF010000120.1, read on the forward strand.
CGTGCCTGCGCGTTCGCGACGCGGCAGCAAGCTGACGTTCCGCATCGGCGATAAAGCCGCAAACTAGCCTTTGGAATTGAGCACGACCGGCGGCGGCAGAGGTGGCGGCGGCAGACGGACCGAGCCTTCGAGCTTCAAACGCTCCTCGACGACGGCAGGGCCGGGCTCCATCACGGTGCAGCCCTTGTAGCGCTGCAGATCGGTTAGCGCGTCGAGCCGCCTGCGTTCATCGATGAGCTGCTTGGGCGCATCCAGCGGGTATCGTTCGTAACCGTAGCCCGCCAAGGGCCCCACCGCCAGCCAATATTCCAGCCGGGCGGCGCGCCGCGCCGCGTAGCGGAAGGACGCCGCGATGCCGTTGCAGCTCATCGATTCATCAACCGGCAGGACGGCATAGGGCGGAGGCGGTTCGACCGGATAGGCATAGGTCACGCAGCCCGCCAGCGAGCAGGCCATGCTCGACAACAGCCAGAAATTTCTTATGGCCGCTCGGCGCTTCACTGTGAAATGATCCGCTGCATCGTGTTGGCCGGCGTCCGCTCGCGCGATGTCGTGTGCGGCATGTAGACATGCATCTTGCGCCGGTATTCTTCGGTCACGAGACGGCCTTCCGTGCCGTCGCGGACAACTTTGGGCGTGATCAGGATGACGAGCTCGGTCTTCTGAACCTGGTCGCCCCGGTTGGAGAACGCGGCGCCGAGCCCGGGTATGTCGCCGAGCAGCGGGATCTGGTTGCTGGTCTTGCTGGCCTGCTCCTGGATCATGCCGCCGAGCGCCAGCACCTCGCCGTCATTGACGACGACCGTTGTCTTCACGCGGCGCTGCTGGATGGTCGGCGAGTCGATCCCGGATGACGTGGTCTTCACCACGGCGCTGACTTCCTGCTCGATCTCGAGCTGCACCCTGCCGCTCTCGTTGATGCGCGGCGTCACCGACAGGATCACGCCGGTATCCTGCATGGTGATCGAATTGACGATCGCCGTTTGCGCCGTCACGGTGCTGGTCGCGGTCTGCGTGGTGATCGGCACCTGATCGCCGATCTGCAGCCTAGCCGTCTTGTTGTCGAGGACCATCAACGAGGGCGTTGAAATGACGTTGACGCGCGTGAGCGCGTTCAAGGCGCTCAGCGTTGCCGCTATGCTCGCGGCATTGACCGCGTAGTTGAAGCCGGGGAAGACCGATGCAACGCCGCCGGTCAGCGCGTTCGAGAACGAAGCAGTCGGCGTGCCCTTTTTCGAGAGCTGCCATTGCACGCCATACTGCAGCTTGTCATTAAGCGTCACTTCCGCAATGACCGCCTCGATCAATACCTGGCTGGCGACGACATCGAGCCCCTGAATGACGCGAAGCACGCGCTGGTAATCCCGGTCATTGGCCATGATGAGCAGCGAGTTCTTGGTCTCGTCGGCCACGATCTTGAGCGGCGGTTCGCCGCCCGGTCCGCTGCCGGACGACGGCGGCGGCTCCATCGAATCCGCCGTCAATGCATCCGGCTCGTTGTTCAGCGCGCGCTGCAGGCTCTGTAGATCGTTATTGCCAGAATTGACGCCACCCCGGAGAAGCCCGGCCGCCGCGCTCTGATCCATATCCGTCACCGACCCACTCGGTCCGGGCGCCCTGGCCGAACTTCCGGAGAAGCTTGCCTGCTTCGATCGCGGCGAAACGCTACGCGTCGGCGGTTTCACCACTTTCATTTCATTCGAGAACATCGACTGCAGCACGCTGGCGAGTTCGGCCACCGGCCGGTTCTGCACCTGGTAGACGTGAAGCTGCCGCTCGGAGCCGGCCGCCTTGGCGTCGAGCCGCCTGATCCAGGTCTGTGCTCTCGGCAAATAGCTCGGCTGCGACGTTACGACCAGAATGGCGCCAAGCCGGGTGTTTGCGATGAACCTCACGCGCCCCTTGAGCGGCCCTTCCTTTTCGGAAGCGAAGATCGCTTTCAATTCGTCGACCATCTTCTCGGGCTGCGCCGTTTTCACCGGGACGACGGCAAACGACATGCCCTTCATGACGTCGACGTCGAACACCGAAATCGAATCCAGCATGCTTTCGATTTCCGCCGGCGAGCCCTTGAGCGCGAGAATGTTGCGCGCATCGTCGGCCTGCACGATGGCGCCTTTCGGCACCATCGGCTCGAGCACGCGCGCGACCTCGGTGGCGGAGACGTATTTCAGGGAAACCACGCGAACGCCGTTGCCGGCGATGGCGCTGTCGGCCGGACCGTCACCGGTCACGATCGCGCCCGTGGCGGCCTGGTCGGCCGGCGCAATCCGGTAAGTGCCGCGGCTTTGCACCAGCACCGCGCCGATCGGCGCCAGTGCGGTCTGAAACATCTCCAGCGCCTCGGCCTTGCTGACCGGTCGCGTCGTTTGCACGGAAATAACCCCGTCGACGCGAGGGTCGACGACGTAGTTCACGCCGATCATGTCGCCGAGGACGGTCTTGGCAGCCTGCTGAAGCGGAACGCTGGCCAGATTGAGCACCACGTTGCCATCAGCGCCGACGGCCTTTCGCTTCGTATAAGTCCCGCCGATCATGCTGCCGTTGCCGCCGTCCATAACCGCAACGGCCTGCGATGAGGGTGACGGAAGCGGCACGGCGCCGGTAGGCCCCCCGTCATACGCATAGGTTTGCTCAAGCGAAACCGGCTGTCCCGCCGTCAATCTGGGTTGCGACACCGTGGTCAAGGGCGGCGCAATGGGGGTGGTGCAGCCCGATACAACGAGTATTGCCGCCCAACAGGCGGCCAACCTCGTCGCAAGGCTACAAGAAGGCAACAAGTAAAACCCCCAAACCACTTTGCGCCGCGGAGGATTTTGGCGCGTAAATAATCGGTAAAACATCATGGTTAATCGACAGTAAATTGCGGGAACCTGGGGTGCGTGGACTACGAAGTGCCCCGAAATAGGCCTGCAGCGAATAAAGCAAGAGATAATGGGCCGTTTCGGGCCCATCAAAATAAACCCTGACGTTGAGCTTTTTCCGAGTTCACCCGGGCGAGCACCACCGCTGGCTGGAGCGGGATAAAGCTGCTATATTTAATTTACGCCCTGCCCCTCTCGGGCCTGAATGTCAGGATGACGTATGACGAACCTTGTCGCAGCTCCCGTGAGCGAGGCCTTCTCGATCGTTGGGACGTGCATCAACTGCACCGCTCCGGCCAGTCTGCTGGCGACGATGACCATCATCGCCATCGGTGCTGTATTGGCATTGCATTCGGAACGCCGTAGCCGCGCGTCCAGCAAGGCCTGAAGCGAAACATCAATTCGTTAGACGAGGTCGTCAGGCTCGTATTCGACGAACTTCTTGTAAATCCAGCGCCTGCCGTCATGCCGACGCCATACCTTGCCCCACAACAGACGCCCCGTGAGCGAGCGCCTCGGCACCATGACGGTCCAGAGATGCCAGGTGTCCGCCCACGCCCGCTCGGGATTAAATGAAGTGAATTGAAACAGGTTGTAACGGCTCATCGGACTGAACTCCGGCATTGCAGACAGATCGCGGCAATCACATCTCAACTTGTTCTCGCACGAAGGGAATTAATCTCGGCTGTAACGCATTCGAGCTTGCGCCGGAGCTCGCATACTTCCCGATATTTTTGCGCGAGATCTTCGGGCCGAGCCCGCGATTTACGCTTGGTGACAACCTTCCGCCGCAGGCTATTTTGCTTCATGCTTCATCATAGCTTCGGCAATAAATCGCTCAATCAAAGCCGTGGATTAAGCTAACCCATCAACCTTACTCGGCCATGCTCAACCTCAACGCGCGCACCCCAGCCTTGCGGAATCGATTTCATACGTCGTTGCGGTGAGGGAACCCCGTAAATTGACGGATGAAATCAAATAAACCATCCTGTCACGAAATGGCGGTACGGCCTCGCGCGCCCTCGCCATTTCATGTACTGAATATCGCTAAATCTATAAATCTCAACGTATTGAATGGCAAATTAATGCGCGCAGTATTGCTGGCCGGAGGCCTGGGAACCCGATTTGCCGAGGAGACCGATGTTCGTCCCAAGCCGATGATCGAAATCGGCGGCAAGCCGATCCTGTGGCACATCATGAAGATCTACAGCAGCCACGGCATCAACGACTTCATCATCTGCCTTGGCTACAAGGGCTATGTGATCAAGGAATATTTTTCCAACTACTTCCTGCATCAGTCGAACGTCACCTTCGACCTTCGCGAAAACAGGATGGAGGTTCTGCAGAAGCACGCCGAACCGTGGCGGGTGACGTTGATCGACACCGGCGAAGAAACCATGATCGGCGGCCGCATCAAGCGAATCCTCCCTTACATAGGCGATGACGAAGCCTTCTGCCTGACCTACGGCGACGGCGTGGCCGATATCGACATCACCGAAAGCATTGCCTTCCATCGCCGCGAGGGGCGTCTGGCGACCGTGACCGGCACGCAGCCGCCCGGCCGCTTTGGCGCCATCAATCATCAGGGCAGCCGCGTCACCGGCTTTCAGGAAAAGCCGCGCGGCGACGGTAACTGGATCAATGGTGGCTTCTTCGTGCTCTCGCCCAAGGTCGGCGACTACATCGAAGGCGACGCGACCGTCTGGGAAAAAGAACCGATGACGAATCTGGCAACGGCCGGTCAGCTCAGCGTGTTCCGTCACGACGGCTTCTGGCACCCGATGGATACATTACGGGACAAGCGATATTTGGAAGATCTTTGGGCAACTAATAAGGCTCCCTGGAAGAAATGGTGAAGAAAGATTCCATGCGTATTCTTATTACCGGTTCGATGGGTTATGTCGGTCCCATTCTTACGCGTCACCTCCGGCACAAATTTCCAGACGCCGAATTGATCGGCTTCGACACCGCATTCTTTGCCCACAATCTTACCGGAGCGACCCGATTGCCCGAGTCGCTGCTGGATCGCGTGCATTTCGGCGATATCAGAAGCTTTCCCCCGGAGTTGCTCGATGGCGTCGATGTCGTCGTCCATCTGGCTGCGATTTCCAACGATCCGATGGGGAAGGAATTCGAAGGCGTCACCGAAGCGATTAATGAAAAGGCCAGCGTAGCGCTTGCGCAGATGGCCGAGCAGCGGGGCGTCGGCCGCTTCGTGTTCGCCTCGAGCTGCAGCATCTACGGCGCCGCTGAAGGCCGCCCCAAACGCGAAAGCGACTCGCTCAATCCCCTCACCGCCTATGCGCGGTCCAAGGTCGCAATGGAAAACGCGCTTCGCTCGAGCAACGCGGGCAACATGACGGTCACCTGCCTGAGGTTCGCGACCGCTTGCGGCATGTCGGATCGCCTGCGGCTCGACCTCGTCTTGAACGATTTTGTCGCTAGCGCGCTCGCCACCGGCGAGATCACCGTGCTCAGCGACGGAACGCCGTGGCGGCCGCTGATCGACGTCTCCGATATGGCACGCGCCATTGAATGGGCCATCGGGCGCGATACCGACCGAGGCGGGCGGGTTCTCGTGGTCAATGCCGGCAGTAACGCCGGAAATTATCAGGTGCGCGATTTGGCCGACGTGGTGGCTGCTGAAATGCCCGGAACAAGGGTAAGCATCAACACGGCGGCGCCGCCGGACCTGCGCTCCTATCAGGTTGATTTTTCGCTGTTTGCCGAACTGGCTCCTGCGCATCTCCCGGCGGTGCCGCTCGCTCAATCGGTGCGGAACCTCTATGCAGGGCTGAATGGAATGGGATTCTCGGACAAGGAGTTTCGCTCGTCCTCCTTGATGCGGCTCAAGACCCTCAAGGACCACATTGCGGTGGGCCGCCTGTCTGCCGACCTCCGCTGGCAATAATCTGAAAGGCTGACAATCGTGAAGTTTCACCCTACGCCGCTTCATGGCGCCTACACGATCGAACTCGAAAAGCGCGGTGACGACCGGGGGTTTTTCGCGCGGTTCTTTTGCCAGAAGGAGTTCGAAGCGGCCGGCGTGCCGATGTCGATCGTTCAGATCAACAACTCACTCAGTGCGAAAGCCGGCACCCTGCGCGGGATGCATTATCAACTGGCGCCGGCCGCAGAAATCAAGGTGGTGCGCTGTATCCGCGGCGCCCTCTACGACGCCATTGTCGATCTGCGGCCGGACTCTCCGACCTTCGGCAAGTGGTTCGGCGTTGAACTCACCGCAGAAAATCGAACGATGATTTTCGTTCCGCAGGGGTTTGCGCACGGCATCATGACGCTGACGGACGACACGGAAGCGTTCTATCTGGTGAATGCATTCTACGCTCCCGAGCAGGAACGCGGCTTGCGCTTCGACGATCCGCGATTCGGGATCGAGTGGCCGCGCCAGCCCGCGGAGGTTTCGCCTAAAGATCAGAGCTGGCCGGACTTCGACCCGGTATTCCACGGCATCGAATCCTTGCGAGGTCTGACGTGAGAATCCTTCTGACCGGAGGCAGCTCGTTTACCGGTCTGTGGTTTGCGCGCAGCCTTGCCGCGAGGGGCCATACCGTCGTTGCTCCCCTCAGGGGCAGCGATTATTCGGGCCTGCGCGGCAGTCGCGTGGCCGAGCTTCGCCGCGTTGCCGAAGTCGTCGAAGACTGCCCGTTTGGCTCGGATCGCTTTCTCGATCTCGCAGGCACCGGCTCGTGGGATCTGTTGTGCCAGCATGCGGCCCAAACCGGTGACTATCGCAACCCGGACTTCGATGTCATTGGCGCCGTCACCGACAATACGAAAAACCTTGGCGCGGCCCTGAAGAAGATGATGGATCGCGGGCCAACGGGCGTGGTACTCACCGGCTCGGTATTCGAGCAGGACGAAGGTGCAGGCGATGCACCGCTCAGAGCTTTTTCACCCTACGGACTGTCGAAGGGCCTCACCTGGCAATATTATCGCTTTCTGAGCGAAACCCTGCAGTTCAACCTCGGGAAGTTCGTGATCGCGAATCCCTTTGGACCGTTCGAGGAGCCGCGGTTCTGCAGCTATTTGATACGGTCCTGGTTCAAGGGCGAAGTGCCGACAGTACGCACACCGCTATACGTGCGGGACAACATTCATGTTGATTTGCTGGCGAAAGCCTACGCGACGTTTGCCGAGGGCGTGCCACAGCATCCGGGCATAACGAAGTTCAATCCGAGCTTCTATGTCGAGAGCCAGGGCGCCTTTGCTCAACGTTTCGCCGCTGAAATGTCATCCCGCCTTGGGGTTGCCTGCCCCGTCACGTTGCTGCAGCAGCAGGAGTTCACCGAGCCGATGGTCCGGATCAACACGGATCGGGTTGACGGGGCTGGATTGGGCTGGAGCGAAGCGGCGGCCTGGGACGCCGAAGCTGAGTTCTACACGCAGGCCGCGAATTAGTCGCGAGGGCCTTCCGCCCGATCGAGAGCGTCGCGACGGGTCAGCTATCTATTCCGGCAGCCTTGCCGGCAGGTTTGGGCCTGGCTGTCACATGCGCTCTGGCAGGGTGCGCCAAGCGTGGTCGGGCATACGCGCTTGCAGGCGTCGTTCTGGCTTGCGCAATTGGCTAAGCAGGCGTCGGTGGCGGCATCGGCCAGGCGCAGTTTGCCGATCGAGACGTTGCTTTGACCTGCCGCGGCAGTTCCGATCAGCAGCAGGGACAGTGCGGCAGAGAGCGCGAGCTTCATGAGGACCTCCGATGAGACCAGCCTCGCAGCCATCAAAAGACGGCTATGCGCGGCGGCGGCGAGGACTTTCGCCGCCGGCTTCCGGCTTGCCAATCACGAACTCCTCGATCTTGTGACCGGTCTTCAGCGCGGCCGTCAGCCAGCGAGGCTGCTTGCCGCGACCCGACCAGGTTTCGGAAGGCTCCTCGGGATTTCGATATTTTGGGAATACGCGCGGATACTTGCGGCGCTCGCGCGGCGCCCTTTGCGGGTCCGCAGCTTCGGTTTGCCGCATTTCCTTCTCACGCCGAAGTTGCGCCAACCGCTTCTCGAGCTCGCGCTTTTCTGACGTCAATCGAACCGAGAGCACCTGACTGAGCTCCTCATGGAGCTGCCATAACTCGTCTACCGACATTCCATCGAAATTTGGCTTCTTGTTCATCCCACCCGCGACCATCACGATTCGTAACAAACTATAAGTCCGGCGCCGGCCCTTTCCAGTAAAATTGTAAATTTGGGGGACAAATCGGCGCAGAATGCGGTTTGCAAAGCATCAAACCGTCCATATGCTCACCAAATCGTGAGAAGGCCTGGGAGACTCACTGGCATGGCACGGGACCACTGGGTGTCACTGAGCCGCCGACGGCGAGTTCCCTGCCAGGGCGCCCGCAACCTATGGTTCATCGCGCCACGAAGATTCCCTCATTTGTTGGCAATCAGTAAGCGTTACGCTTACGCAATACCTCGAAAAAGGTCTTGATCAGTATCTGGATGTCCAGCCATAGGCTCCAGTTGTTGATGTACCAGAGGTCGAGCTTTACGCGTTCTGAAATGTGCTCGATCGTAGGTGTGCCCCCGCGCGCGCCGTTACATTGCGCCCATCCGGTCATGCCGGGCTTGACGTGATGCCGGAACGCATACTCGCTCAATACCGTCTCGAAATAATTGTCATGGGCCAGCGCGTGAGGACGCGGACCGATCAGGGACATGTCTCCCTTAAGGACGTTCAATAGCTGCGGCAGTTCATCGATGCTTGCCGATCGCAACAGCCGGCCGATGGACGTCACCCGGGGATCGTCGCGGGTGGCCTGCACAACAGCGGGTCCGTTTTCCTGCACCGTCATGGTGCGGAATTTGAACATCATAAATTGCTTGCCATTAAACCCCTTGCGGAACTGCCGGAAAATAACCGGCCCGGGACTGTCCAGCTTGATGGCGATAGCTGTGAGCGCCATGATGGGCAGGAAGAACACCAGCGCCAGCGCCGCGATGACAATGTCCATCACGCGCTTGACGAACCGTTCCGCGGCACTGAGCGGCGCGCGCTGAATCTCGATGGCCAGGACGCGCTGGCGCGCCGATGACGCATAATTCGTCAACGTTCTAACCCGCATATCCGGCAAGAGCCGCACTGCAACCGGAAGCGTCTTGATGTGCTCGCGGATGAACTCAAGCCGGCCCGCTTCCTCCCAGGGCATCGCAAGCATGACTTCCCGGCAATTGTTGCGCCTGACGAAGTTTGCGGCGGCGTTGATGACATTGAGGTCGGTCGAGGCGCGCTTCGCGAGATCGTCTTCGGAACTGAGCGTGAAGCGGCTGACTTCGGAAGTGCCGAAGAAAACCAGGAGATCGCGCGGCTCCAACGCGGCGATCTCGTGGAAATCGCCGATCAGCACGATATCCCGCCGGCCGATCACGCCGCGCGAAACGGCCGCCGCCAGGGCCAATTTGGTACCCTTCCTGACGGCGAGTAATCCTGCGGGCGCGACAAAATAAAACACTACAAAGGCGCCGCGCGAATAATCGACGCCGATCTTGAGCAGAAACGCAAAGAAAGCGAGCAGCAACCCTGTCGTGAACCAGCAGATCAGTATTTCGCCGATCTCGACGCGCGGTTTAGCGCTGTCCGGAAAATCGTAATAGCCGCTGCCGCTCATGCGCAGGATGTGAATGAAGCTCGCCAACAACCCCACTGCGCAATGCGGGAGAATGTTCGGCACCGAGTTGCCGACGGTCAACTGATAGCCGATGCCGCCTGCCACGCTGGACAGCAGGATCACGAACGCATCTGCGGTCGACAAGAGATAAGGGACGGCATTGCTGGAGAAACGAGCGGGAGGACCGCCAGCGGATTGGTCGAGTTGGCCTACCTTGTTGCCAATATCCGCTCCAATCGACATGAGAAAAATGCCCGCGCAGTATTACTGGTGCCAACTGTCCGATTATTGGCCACGGACCATAAATCCGACAGACCTTAAAAGGCCTAAGTAACTCTTCGTTAATACCGCGACCATACACTCGGTGGGAGTGCGACGCAATATTTAATCGGTTTGAATCCGCTTTAATCGCATCCTGGAGCGAGTTAACATATGCTGCCCATTCTCGCCTGCGGTGCCGGCATATATGTGGGCCTCCATTTTAATATTTTAGCGCTGCTTCCGCTGTCTGTATTGGGCGCCGGCGCTTACATCGTTTCGGCCTGGGCCAACGGCCAGGGTTTGCTGGACGGTTTAGCCGTCGTGGCGCTCCCCATCATCACCGTTCAGGTGGGGTATTTTCTGGGGCTGACGAGCCGGCCGGCTTATTTGCACTTGCGATCCTGGCTCAATATTCGGCACTCAGAGCGGGTATAATCCCGGAAATGCGATTTAAACGGGGACTATCCACGATTTCTGCGGTGCGATTTAACGCACCTTGTCAGCGAAATACCGGCTGAAGACTTCCTGAACGGCACCCAGGCCGCCAAGCTGACGTTCGAGCTCCTGCGTGCGTTTTTCGCCGCTAGCCATTTGCTGTTCGTATTCCTTGATCCTGGCCGCGTCCTTGGCGTCCCGCGTCAGATATTCATCGTAATCAGTGCCCGTGGCAAAGGCTGCCTGATCGCGCGCCGCATCGACGCGCGCACGTAGCGCGTCCCGCTCCTTCTGGATGGAAGCGACCGCGGCCTCGATGGCGGCCGAAATTGAACCAAGCCGTTCGTTGTCGGTCTGAGCATCGCGCTCTGCGGAACGAACCTTGAAAGCTCGCGCCATATCTAGTCTCCTTGGGCGTACCGGTTTCGCCACGCTGTTCGCTGAACCGGCCGACCGCCAGACCAACGATGGAAAGGGAGTTTTGTACAGCCTACCGAACCGCTGCCCGATCAACAACGTTGCATTTTTTCGAAAATACGAAAGGCTGGATTCCCAGATGATTCGGATTTTCTGGAATAGCAACGACCGCGCAACCGTATAGATTTGCCAAGCATATGCCGAGGTGACGACAGGGCCGAAGCAAGATGAGATTTCGAGACACCTTGAAATTTGCTCTTGAACTGTTTGTGCCTGAAAAGATCATGCACCCAGGCGGGAGTTCTGTGTCCGATGCGAAGCGCGAAGCTTCGCAGAATGCCGCGACGAATCTCCAGGCTGAGGAAGCCGAGCAGCGCGGAAAGGCCCGCCGGATTATCGAGGAGCTGGACCATGGCAAATTTGGCGGCCCCTCCTTTGGTCCGCAAACGATCGAGCTGATGTCAAAGGCCTTGGAAGATGCCGAAGCTTCCTTGCCTGAACCGGTATCGGACCAGCAGCTTCGATCACTCGCTGCAACGATCTTGAAGGTGGCCGGCGACGGCGAGCGTGATCCGACCCGCCTGAAGGCTGCGGCGATGTCTGCTCCGGGGCCGGTCGCTGCCGGCGCGGACGAAAAGCCGCCATCGACCTGACAGCAACGCCGCCGACGGGATCTCGAGCGCTATGCCTGATCGCGCGGGGGTGATTTGCCACTCAAGCGGATCGCGAATGATAAGCTGATCCGGCGGTTAGTTGGCGGCGGTAACAAGCCCGGTACGCAAATTGCCTTTGCATCAGGCGCCCCCTGTAATCACGCGAGTTGCTACGGCGTTGGCGGTGTGAGGGTCGAGAAAAGTAGCGGACGAAGAGTCCAAGCCAAACTCTTTACGGTCAGCATCGCCTTCCAAGCAATCGAGGTTGGATCAGCACTTCGCGATCACCGACGTCAGCTTCATCGTGTATCGCCGTGCGATGGAAGCGCCCTCACCGCGTAATCTCGGCAGCCAGAATTTAAATTGGAACCGCGCCTCGTGAGGTTTTTTTGACATCTAACATCGCAACGAATGCGATGGATGAGAGCGAAAGAAACACCGCCATGCGAACTGCGCAATTGTTGCTTGAGGCAAAGCGATCAAAGCGGGATTAAAAATATCATTAACGTGTCATACTACAGCATTAGATGATGTTGGGGGCTGGTAAACTTTAAATAAGAACTTGGTCCAGCCTTGGGATGCAGTCATCTGCTGAGCCGTAGCGGAGGGACCATTCAGCGTCCGCCGCGGATTCTCAACGGAGCATAACTAAATGGTTCGGACTATCGCTAAACTGTCTTGCGCTGTTCTTCTTGTTGTGTCCGCTGTGCCAGCCAAGGCTGTCGAGGTGATCACGAACGGGGACTTTCAATCGGGTCTGACGGGCTGGACCTCGTACACTACCGCAAACGGCACGATCGCGGCGACCCCGAGCTTGCCAGGTGCTCCGCAGCCGCAGAACGCCTCGGTCGTGTCTTTCAACGTGACAGGTTCTGGCGTCTCGGACGCGTTGTTCCTGAACGCAGGCAAGATCAATCCTCCGTACAATTCCGCGCCCGGCGAAGGTGGTGGCGTGTCGCAGACGTTCACGACGACGGGCGGTGTGGCGACATTCTCGGCCGATATTGCGGCATTTACCCGCGTGAATGGCCTCACGGCGTTCGGCCTTGTGAGCGTCCTGCTCGATGGAGTCGTGTTGGATAGCTTTGACTTCGTCGGCCCCGGCACGTCGACCACACTGCGCAACACGCTGGAATTCACCACCAACCTTACAGCGGGCCAGCATACCCTCCAGCTCCAGGCCACGCGTATCTTCGCACCCGGTGGTGGCGTTACCTCGCAGTACTTCGACAACGTATCGCTCGACGTGGTGACACCCGTTCCCGAACCTTCGATCTGGGCGATGCTGATCCTTGGCTTCGCTGGTGTGGGTTTTATAGCTTATCGCCGTCGCAACGGCGCAACGTTCGTGGCCTGATCAGCGCTCCGATTGGATTGAGAAGCCGCCGCAAGGCGGCTTCTTTTTTTATACCGCGCCGGATCTTCCGCGCAGCAAGTACGTCGCTTTAAGATCAAAGTGGGCATTCAACCTCGGTACGTCCCGTTATCGAGCCTATGATGGGGTGGACGCCCCCGCCGACGGCATCGATGTGCCAAAGTGGAGATGTTGAGCACCACTTAAAGGGAGGCGTCCGTGTCAGAGGTTATCATAATCGGTCTGGATATCGCCAAGCACGTTTTTCACGTTCACGGAGCCGATGAGCGAGGTCGAGCGATGTTCAGCAAGCGGATTAGCCGAGGAAAGCTGCTGGATTTCTTTGCAACTGAGCCGAGTTGTACCGTTGCGCTGGAGGCCTGTGGTGGAGCACATCACTGGGCCCGTCAGCTCACCCAGCTTGGCCATGAAGTTCGGCTGATCCCGCCCGCCTATGTAAAACCGTTCGTGAAGCGGCAGAAGAACGACGCGATCGATGCCGAGGCGATTTGCGAAGCAGCGCAGCGGCCGAGCATGCGGTTCGTGGCCGTGAAGAGCGAACAGCAACAGGCGGCGGGTCTGGTGTTTCGGACCCGTGACCTGTTAGTGCGGCAGCGAACGCAGCTCATCAACGCGATCCGGGGACATCTCACGGAATATGGTTGGATCGCACCCAAGGGGCCCTCGCATGTGGCAAGGCTTGCCGACCTGATCGGTCTGACGCCTCTTCAAAGATCGACGGGCGGCAAGCAGAAGCTCGGCGCGACATCCAAAATGGGCGAACGCACGCTTAGGCGCCTCCTCATCATCGGCAGCAGCGCCGTCGTGCAACAGGCGAGCAAACGCGGCGCGCCAAAGGGTTCTTGGCTCGAACAGATGCTGACTCGCAAGCCGCGCATGCTGGTAACGGTCGCGCTCGCAACAAGATGGCGCGGATCGTCTGGGCGCTACTCGTAAAGCAGGAAAACTACAGAGCTCCGGTCGCAGCCAGGGCGTAAGCCCAGCGGACCTGAGGTCGTCGGAGATGTAGTCGGTCTAAGGAGGGTATGGCGCAACAGTCGGCGAGACGAGGCCGGAAGAACCAGGTGTACTCATCGTGCCTACAGAGCACGCGTTTATGATTTGGTTCCGGTCTGCGAACTCCCATACGGGCCCGCAGCTCCATCGCTGCATCAGAGGCCGGACAGATGGCAGCATCCGACTACGCGCCAATGCGCTTCACAAATCGCTTGCATCTCGCGGGGCGTCCACAGATGAGTACACTGAAGCGGGCTTGGGTCGGCCGCGCCGACCACCAAGGCCTGCGCCGGCGAAATTGCCGATGACCGACGTTTAAATTTTCCAATTTCATCGTGTGACGCGGGTCGCGTCTGCCCGCCTTCGTGCCAAAACCGGAGCGACAGCACTCAGATCAAATAATGCAAGCCGGGATCTTACGGGGGTAAGCCCCTAAAATCGCTGAGTGTCTTCCCTCGGCGTTGACCGCCGCAATATTGTATTATAGCTTTAAAATTTAATTGGTTAATTTTAGTTCCAACGTTGGCGGCCGTGGATACGAAGCTCAGTTCCGATTTGCGACGATTGCGATACGCCCTTGAGGCGGTTTCCGCGGATCTGGATGCGATTGAGCAGCGGCCGCACCCCTCCCTTCGCTCGGCGGCCGAGAATCTCGAGGGATATCAACGAGATGGCCTCGAGACATTCGTCGATCGTTTTGCCTTTGCGGTAAAACAGGGCGTCCTGCGGTAATCCAGCGGCAACCCGCAAAAGTCGAGCCGTCCACCGGTTATGCACCGCCGCGAAAATCGCCGACACTAGGCAAGCCCATTTGTATGGCATAGCACTCGTACGCCATTGCCGGTTTCATCTTTACGTTGTGACCCGAACAAGTGATATATAGTTCGTGGTTTAATTCGGCTCGCTCGATTGAGATCACATTTATGTCCGTCGATATTGCAAAAACTTATCTCGAGATTCAGCAGCTTCGCAAAGAGGTTCGGAAGGCCGAACTCGCCCTCAGGATTGCCTTCGCGCGTGCGCCGTATCGCGCTCTCCATACCGGGCGCACGGACGCCCGCGGCTCGCAGGCGACCAATTCACAAATGCATCTTTTAAAGCGGGTCAGAGTTAATTGAATGGGCTTGGGTGGCAGGTGCATGAACCGCCTCCGCACGGCGTCTTTGCCACGCCAAACCCGATTGCGGCGCCGCTTGATGGTTAAATTGGTGCCGCTCAAACCGACCAGTACGGTTTTATCCAACTCGCGGTTTTTGAATACGGGGTCTATCGTTCTTGATCGGCTTAATAGGCCGACTTTTTCCAGCTTTTCGAGAGTTCGAGCCAGGGAAGCGCTAAAGAAGATTGGCCTTGATGCCGACACAGCACGCTCAGGATCGCATGAGTTCTGGCTGTCTCAAGATAAGCTGCCGTGCGGTCCTTGTGCACCATATCTGCTCAGACATGACGTTCAACCGAAGAAGCCTTGCCGGTCAGCTGGCACCAACGATATCGTGAATTAGTGGTCCGGGGCCGCTTGCCGTTAGATCCAATGTCGCCAGGGTGACAGGCAAGTTGAAACGTCGTGGTCCAGCGCTGCCTGGGTTGAGATAGAGCACCCCACCAACAGTCTCGATCCGCGGACGATGCGAGTGGCCGGAAATGACGACGTCGATCCCACACAACATCGGATCGAACTGCAGTTCATGGATGTCGTGCAGGACGTAGATGGAATGCCCGCCGAGTCTTACCGTTTGGGTGTCCGCATAATGCTTCGCCCAGGGACCGGTGTCGACATTCCCTCTGATCGCAGTGACGGGCGCAATCCGCCTGAGGCCGGCGATGACATCTGATCGACCGATATCACCAGCATGGACGATATGTGCCACGCCGGCGAGACGTTGCTCGATCTGCGGGCGTAGGAGTCCATGGGTATCCGAAATGACTCCAATCCTGAGCACCGCGTCAGCATCCCTGGTTGCCCGACCTCCAGCTCAACGAGGCGGCTGGTGCATAATGGGGTCATCTTACCTGTGCTTACGGGTCTGCGAAAACGTCGGCGCTTGGCTTCTGTCCGCCCACGAACCTGGCAATCGTCCGCGCGATCTTGAGGCCACCCGTCGTCGAGGGCTCTATAGCGTTCGTGAAATCGCTGTCCTCGCTGCAAACGAGCCGTAGGTCGATCAGAGATGCGCCCGCCGAAAACGCCTCCCTTGTGATCACATCGTTTAGTATGCTGAGTGCGGTCGCAGCCGATCGCCGCCGCGCCGGGTCGGGGAAGCGGGGCTCGTAAATGGTACAGACCGCGATGGGAGCATTTTGTCCGGAGAGAAGTTTCATCATCGAAGCATAATTTTGGCGGAAGCCTTCGGCTATGAGCCGTAGCTTCTCCAGTGCACCCGAGACATCGGAAACTCTTTCTTCCAGTACTCCAGAGTCTATGAGCGCGTCGTTTCCTCCAATACTCACCACGACGTGAGTGGCGGCCTGCGGTGCCCGACCAAGCTGGGCATGAATATCGGATATAACGGCGCCATCTCTCGCAAGGAAGCTGATCTCTATCATGGGCATCAGCGATTGAAGCTGAGCTCGGACGTCCGGCGCTCCGCCCACATAAGCACCGTTGTCAAAAATGGAATCGCCAAGCATCAATACGTGTTTCATCGGGCTGGCTTCGGTCCTGCCTGCAATGCTGACCGCCAGTACCGCTCCTGCCTTCAAGATACTGCGCCGGTTGGCCATTGCGCTCTCGTTATCGCGGTGAAAGTGAACCGGCCTCTCTGATCAGGCTTGGAATGTGCTGCATTATCTTTCTTCCGCACGTTGAGAAAACCACGGCAGCCATAGCTAGTTCCAACGTAAACTAGAGGCGCGACTCGATGAGTACTGGGAACTAACAACCGTACTTCGAATTTCCGAAAGTTGCCTCGAAGCGCGAGTCAATGGTTAGAGATCTATCCCGAACGAGCGAGAAGGTACGCGGAAGCTTCGGAGGCAGACCCTCTCCCCTGCTCTCCTGCTGGACGCCAGGGCCTAGTCCACCTCTGAACGTCGGCCCATTGGCGGATCGGCCGACGACATTGAACGCTTGCGATAGGAGCAACGTGCCGGGAGGCTAGTGACAATCGTCTCCTGCGCCGGTTATCCCCGGCGCAGCGTCTGTCGATTTCTGTCATTCCGCCGCGAGGCTGCTCTTCGCCGGCCGGACCGCTGCGAGGCGCGAGAGGGCTTCGCGAACGCCGGCGCCGTAAGCCGTGTCGGCCTTGGTACAGCTGACGATATGCCGCTCCTGGATATGGATCGCGGCGCTGCCCAGGGCACGCGCCGTGTTGTCGAATAATGCCTGGCGCTGGGCCGCATTCATTTTGCGGAACAAATCGCCCGCCTGCTGATAGTGGTCGTCATCAACGCGATGATCCCAGTGCGCGGCCGCCCCGTCGATCTCGAGCGGCGGCTCGTTGAGCGCGGGCTGGTCAGTCCACTCGTCGTGACTGTTTGGGTAATACGTCGGCGTCCGACCGAGATTACCGTCCGTCCGCATCGCCCCGTCGCGGTGATAGCTGTGATACGGGCATTTCGGCGCGTTGACCGGGATGTGGTTGAAGTTGACGCCAAGCCGATAGCGCTGGGCGTCTCCATATGAGAATAGGCGCGCTTGGAGCATCCTGTCAGGCGAAAAGCTGATGCCCGGAACGACGTTGGCGGGCGAGAACGCGGCCTGCTCGACTTCGGCGAAGACGTTCTCCGGATTACGATTCAGCTCGAAATTGCCGACCTCGTTTAGCGGGAAATTCGCCTTCGGCCAGACCTTCGTCAAGTCGAACGGATTGAAGCGGGAGGCCTTGGCCTGCTCGTCCGTCATTACCTGCACGAACATTGTCCAGCGCGGGAAGTCCCCACGCTCGATGCTTTCAAACAGATCGCGCTGATGGCTCTCGCGATCCTTGCCGACCAAAGCTTCCGCTTCGGTGTCGGTTAGATTCTCGATGCCCTGTTGGGTACGGAAGTGGAACTTCACCCAGGTCCGTTCATTGGCAGCGTCGATGAAGCTATAAGCGTGGCTTCCAAATCCGTGCATGTGGCGGTAGCTGCGCGGGATCCCACGTTCGCTCATGACGATCGTGACCTGATGCAGAGCTTCCGGCAACAAAGTCCAGAAATCCCAGTTGTTGTCGGCGCTACGCACACCGGTGCGCGGGTCGCGCTTGATTGCGTGGTTCAGATCGGGGAAGCGCAGCGGGTCCCGGAAGAAGAAGACTGGGGTATTATTACCGACCACGTCCCAGTTGCCTTCCTCGGTGTAGAACTTGAGAGCGAATCCCCGAATGTCGCGCTCGGCATCAGCTGCGCCGCGCTCGCCGGCGACGGTCGAGAACCGCGCAAACATCGGCGTCTGCTTGCCGATCTGTGAGAATATCCTCGCCTTGGTGTACCGGCTGATATCGTGAGTTACCGTGAAGGTACCGAACGCGCCAGAGCCCTTGGCGTGCATGCCGCTCCGGAATCACTTCGCGGTCAAAATGAGCAAGCTTCTCGATCAACCAGATGTCCTGCAGGAGGGCCGGTCCGCGAGGGCCAGCAGTCAGGATATTGAGATTGTCGGTGACCGGAGCGCCGGTGGCATGGGTCAGATGTGGTGGCTTGTTGGTCATAAGACTATTCCTTTGTTGAATGGCTGGGAGCACAATGGAGTAAGATGCGCTCAGCCGTGCCAATGCGAGCAGCGGATCACGCTGCAGAAGTTGCCGCGCTGGAAACCTGGCTCCTTGTCGACGATCACGTCGGCTTTGACATTTCCGAAGGTCGTCTCCGGCTTATGCTTGATGCCGTCGTAGAACGCCTGGATGATGTCTTCCTTGAAGTGCGGCGTACGTGGGAACGCTTTCACGACGGCTTCGCGTTCCTGCTCGGAATATTCTTGGAACGTGAGCCCCAGCACATCCATTTCGACGCCTGCGGTGACTAAGGCGACGACCGGATGCATATGCTGCGGCACGCCCGGCGTGGTGTGAAGCGCTATTGCGGTCCAGACCGTGTAGGCATCCTTTTCGCAGATGCCGTGACTGCGCAAGAAATTGCGCGCGGCATGGGCGCCGTCGACTTCGAAGCGCTCGTCTTTGCTGCTGTGGCTGGGCATCAGGCCGATGTCGTGAAACATCGCACCGGCGTAGAGCAGCTCGCGATCGAATTTGAGCCCGCGATGAACTCCGGCCAGCGCACCGAAATGATAGACGCGGCTAGAGTGGTTGAAGAGCAATTCCGTCTCGGTGTCGCGGATATATTCGGTGATGGCGCGCGCCAACTTGCTATCCGGAATGGCGGCATCTTCGACGATAAATGTCACTGCCTTCTCCTGCACTTTTCACTCGCCGAAACGATAGGACCGCGCTAGTTTGTCTGCAATTGACGTGATACGTCAAAAACGGACAAATGCAGGCAAAGGCGGACACCGCCATGAAAGTGAAATCGAAGACTGTTGTGATCCTAGCCCTGCCCGGCGTGCAGCTCCTCGACGTCGCCGGGCCGCTGGACGTTTTCGCCGAAGCAAACGCTCAGGCCGGTCGTGCGGCGTACCGGCTGTTCGTAGCAGCAGGAGATCCGGGCCCAATTCGTAGCTCGTCGGGTGTGCAACTGATGCCCGACAGGGTCATTGACCGCGACTTCAATGAATCGATCGACACGCTGCTTGTCGCGGGATGCCCAAACGCCGCCGAGGCGCCGGCAGATGGCGTTGTGGTCGAGTGGCTTCGTCGCCGGGCACCCGCGGCACGACGCTTCGGGTCGGTATGCAGCGGCGCGTTTTACCTCGCGGCCGCTGGCTTGCTCCATGGCCGGCGGGTCACCACGCACTGGGCGGTAGCTGACGTGCTGGCCGAGAAATTCCCCTCTGTCATCGTAGATCATGACGCGATTCACGTCGCTGACGGCCGCCTCAGAACCGCGGCCGGCGTCACTGCGGGCCTCGATCTGGCGCTCAGCCTTGTGGAGGAGGATATCGGACGCGAGATCGCCATGCGAATCGCTAGCCAGCTCGTGATGTTTTTCAAGCGGCCAGGAGGCCAGATGCAATTCAGCCGTAAGGGCGAAGCGGTGCCGGCTGGTCGCTCGGCACTGCAGGAGTTGCAGCGCTGGATCGCCGCCAATCCAGCACTGGATCACAGCGTCGCCAGCTTGGCGAAGCGCATGGGGCTCAGCTCCCGACATTTTGCTCGGCTGTTTCGCAGCGAAGTCGGAATTACGCCTGCAACCTGGGTCGAGGAGGTCCGTGTCAACGCCGCCAGACGTTTACTTGAGTTTGGCCGTGAGGCCCCAAAACAGGTAGCGATACAATGCGGCTTTGCCGACGTTGATACATTGAGGCGTGCTTTTGCACGTCACGTTGGGGTCACCCCTGCCGAATACCGTAAGCGATTTACGCGAGCGGTCGCGTGATAAGGCCGGGTAGAGCGATTGCTTGCCCGCTCAACCGCCAGCGCTGCAGCGCTGGCCACAGACCGAACCCTTGCACCTCGGCAATGCACCGCCAATGTCAATTAGCTTTGCAGTACCGCAAGTGTAGTCAGGAAGAGTGAGTAACGCACGGGCAACACCCCCATCGATATGCAAGCAACTTGGCTATCGTTGATGGTGTCTGCGAGGTGCACAAGTCGTGCACACGCTGGCTTCTAACCGTTTGAAAAACTTTGACTACGCCGTGGAGAACACCGAGTGGTCGGCCATGGGCGCTCGACGGACTGCGATCAGGTTGTTAAGCCCGCCTCCGCAAGGAGACTTTGAGTCGAGACATGACCGTTGCGATCGAGATGGGACACACGACGGCAGGCGCCCCGGCGACTCTGGACCTTGAAGAACTGCTGGCGACTCGTCTGCTGGTGCAGGGCAATTCGGGTTCCGGCAAATCCCATCTGCTGCGCCGGCTGCTGGAACAGAGTGCCCCCTGGGTGCAGCAGACCATCATCGACCCCGAAGGCGACTTCGTGGCGCTTGCCGACCGTTTCGGCCACCTGTTGATCGATGCCGAGGACCATACCGAGCGCGGCCTGCAGGTCGCCGGCGAGCGCGCGCGCATCCATCGCGTCTCCACGGTGCTCAATCTCGAGGGGCTCGACGCTGAGAACCAGATGCGGCGCGCCGCCGCCTTTCTCGGCGGGCTTTTCGAGGTCGCTCGCGACCACTGGTACCCGATGTTGGTGGTGGTGGATGAGGCGCAGCTCTTCGCGCCGGCAGTCGCCGGCGAGGTTTCGGACGAGGCGCGCAAACTCTCGCTCGGCGCCATGACGAACCTGATGTGTCGTGGCCGCAAACGCGGACTTGCGGGGGTCATCGCCACCCAGCGACTGGCGAAGCTCGCCAAGAACGTCGCGGCCGAGGCGTCCAATTTCCTCATGGGCCGAACCTTTCTGGATATCGACATGGCGCGCGCCGCCGACCTTCTGGGCATGGAACGGCGACAGGCAGAGGCCTTCCGGGATCTGGAGCGCGGGCATTTCATGGCGCTGGGACCGGCGCTCTCCCGTCGTCCGCTCGGGCTGCGCATTGGTCCAACGGACACCACGCCGCGCAACGCGACCCCGCGCCTGATGCCTCTGCCGGAAGCGACACCGGACGCACGCGCCATCATCCTGGCAGCGCCGCCGCCCGAGAATAATCGGCCCCAGCGCCGCTCGCCGCCGGACCTCCTCGGCCAACTCATGGCGGCGAAAGCCGCGGCGCTGGAGATCCGTCCCGAAGCGGTGGAGCAGCCGCTCGGCGCTGAGGAACTGGCGGAGCGGCGTGAGCGAGTAGACCGTATTCTGCGCGCCGTCATGGCGGAACCTGACGCGGGATTCCGTGCCATCGGCGTCCTCTATCAGGAATTCGTGGTCCGCTGCCGAATAGAGGGCCTCGGTTCGGCCGTGCCGGAGCTGGGTGACTTCCGTCGCATGCTGACGCGCGCCCGCGCCGGGCTCGGCTCCGATGTGGCAGAGGGTGATGGGTGGCAGGATGTCTCGGTGCGCGCCTCACTTCTACCGGAGGACATGCAGGGCGTCTTCATGATGATCGCCCGCGCCGCGAAGGAAGGTTGGCCCTGCCCAGGCGATGCAGCGATTGCGCGCGCCTATGGCTCACATTCGTTGCGCCGTGCACGGCGTCTGCTGGCCTACATCGAGGAGCAGGGTCTCATCGTTTGCCAGCTCGACGGTGCCGGTCAGCGGATCGTAACGCTCGTCGAACTGGCCTGGGCGACGGCACCGGGCGACCCCAATGCCGAGGAAGTGCCGGCGGAGCAAGGCTGCAGCAGTTCGGCTCCATGATGCGACGGTCGGGCGCGCCCTCAGAAAATACTATGCATCAAGCCGTGGCATGTGCAGCAGAAGACTGCCACGGGGCTTCTGTCGAGTGATACACAACTTGATAATGGCGCCGTCTCGCTCCGGGGTATATGATTCGTAGAAGTCGCTGAGCGTTGCGCTGCAGTTCCTTTGACGAGTCCGCGCTCTTGTCGCCAACCGCTTTTTGCATATCTCCCTCAAAAGGAGTCCTGAGCTGAGCGTTGCCTTTACCAAGGAAGACAGTGCCGAAACTGCGTCGGAGACTTTGCTTCCCGACCGCCCGGTTTCACCTCATCCGAACCTTGTTACGGAAGCAGGATTAAAGGCTCTGGAATTTCAGCTCCACCAGGCTCGCGAGGCGTACGAGACCGCGCAGAAGATCGAAGACGTGAATGAGCGCCGGCGGCAAGCAGCAACCCCTTTGCGTGATGTGCGCTACTTTGCGGCGAGAGTTCGGACCGCTCAGGTCATCCCCAATCCGACGTCAAATGAAACTGTCGCCTTTGGGAGCACAGTGACGTTCAGGCGAGACGATGGGCGCGTACAGAAATATCGTATTGTGGGAGAGGACGAAGCGGACCCCAAGGCCGGTTCGATTTCCTTCGTATCACCAGTGGCAAGACTTCTGATGGGCAAAGCTGTTGGGGATGTCGTCGGCACATCCGGTCAGGAGCTTGAGATCATCGCGATCTCGTAGCATGCCCACACCGCCAACGAACACCGAGAGCGAGTTTCTTCCGAAACCGCCATATGTCGCGCATCATCAGGCAAGCAGGTATCTAGCCTCAATGAGCGAGGTTCGACGCTGGGCTATCTGTTGTTCGCACCATGAAGCGCGCCGAGACGCTAGTGTCCTGAATCTGAAGTTCAGCAGACGCGCCCGGGCCTCGAGATTAACGAGCGGGCACTCTTGTCGGAGCGGCTCCGCAGTTCTGCAGCTCTTCACGCTCCTCTTGGAAAATTCGCGCTCCCGTCGCTCGAAGGCGGCGAGCTCTTTTTTGCTATCTCAAGAAAGCGGTCACGTGGTGTTACTGCCAGTTGAGCAAGTCCCGTCATCATATCCCCCGTCCAGGGCCCCGGCCCATCCTACCCAAGTGCTGGAACCCGCAAAAGGTTCTGACAGGTCGAAGGTCAGCTAGCCAGTTCATACTGATGGCGAACGATAAAAAGACAGAGGGCGCTACATTACAAGGCTAGCTGCTGTTGGAACCATCCAAAGCTTGCATTCGCCTACCCGATTTCTGAACAAATTTGCTATCAGCGCTCGCGAAATGCCCGCGCCACATGGTCCAATAGCGGCTTGGTCAGATAGGAACCCACTGTACGATCGCCGGCCTTGATGAAGGCCTCGACCGGCATTCCCGGCACCAGCTTGACGTCGCCGAGACGCGCGATTTCATGCGGCTCTATCGCAATCCGCGCCGTGTAAAACGTCATGCCGGTTCTTTGCTCAGTAGTCACATCTGCCGAGACGCGGCTGACGGTACCGCTAATCTCCGGTGTCGTGCGCTGGTTGAAGGCAGAAAAGCGCAAGCCTGCGGCCTGTCCGATCTTGACCTGATCGATATCCTGCGGCGCGACCCTCGCTTCCACTGTCAGGCGATCCGAGGCGGGCACGATCTGGCCTCCCCGGTGCGGTGGAAAGTATCCGCGTGCACGGCCTGGCAGAGGACGCAAAACTTCCGATCAGCTCCGTCACGCTGACGGCACCGTTACCCGAGCCGCGACGTATCTTCGGCATTGCGCATAATTACCGCGATGCGCTGGCCGAGCGCGGCATGGCGCCGCCGGAGAAACCGGTGCTGTTCGTGAAAGCGCCGCGAACGATTACCGGGGCCGGACAGGCGGTCGTGCTGCCGACGGGGATCGGCGGCGTCACCTATGAAGCCGAACTTGCCGCCGTGATCGGCACCCGCGCCGAGAATGTCGGCAAGGACCGGGCGCTCGATCACGTCGTTGCCTATGGCTGCTTCAACGACATCAGCGCCAGCGAGATCATCAAAGCCGACGGCCATTTCGACCGCGGCAAGAATTTTGCGACGTTTGCGCCGTTCGGGCCGTATCTCGCGTCGCGCGACGAAGTGAAGGACCCTCACGTGCTGGCGGTGTCGCTGAAAGTCGACGGCCGTACGCTGCAGTCCGGTTCGACGCGGGACATGCTGTTCGACGTCGCCGATCTGGTCTCCTATCTATCCGCCCTGCAGGCGCTCGAGCCCGGCGACATCATCGCCACCGGCACACCGGCCGGCGTGGCCGCTCTGCACAAGCCGCCGGCGTGGCTCAAGCCAGGCTCGACCGTCGAAGTCGAGGTCGAGGGCCTTGGCCGCCTGCAGAATCCGATTATCGAGGGACCTGCACCAGATGCCTGACAAACCAATCGTCCTGCTGACCAACGCGATGCATCCCGATGGCGAAGCTATACTCGCACCGCATGTCAGCCTGATCGTCCCGCCCGATGCACGGCCGGAAACCTTGCGCGAATGGGCCAGCGATGCCGACGGGATCATCGTGCGTGCCAAGCTGCCCGACGACATCGTCGGTCATGCGCCGCGCCTGAAGGGCATCGTCCGCCACGGCGTCGGTCTCGACTTCATCCCGGTCGCCGCCGCCACCGCGCGCGGCATCGCGGTGGCCAACCTGCCGGGAAGCAACACCAACGCGGTGGCCGAATACGTAATGTCGGCCCTGATGCATCTGCGCCGGCCTTTGCAGCGGGTGGATGGACGCCTGCGCAGCGAAGGCTGGGCGGCTTCCCGCGCCGCCGCGGACGGCCTGACCGAATTGAGCGGGTCGGTGCTCGGCATCCTCGGGGTCGGTACCATTGGCCGCCGCATTGCGAATATCACACGCGACGGTTTCGGCATGACGGTCCTCGGCACGTCCCGCCGCAAGGGATCGCTGCCCGCCGGCATCGAGGAAGTCTCGCTTGAAGACCTGTTCGCACGCAGCGACGCGATCGCGGTCTGCTGCGCGCTGACCGACGAGACCCGGGGCCTGGTCAGCCGCGATCTGATCGGGCGGATGCGGCCGTCCGCCGTGCTGGTGAATGTCTCGCGCGGCGCCGTGATCGAGACGTCTGCCCTCATCGATGCGCTGCGCTCGCGGAAGATCGGCGGTGCGGCGCTCGACGTGTTCGAGGTGCAACCATTGCCGTCGAACGATGTCCTATTCGATTGTCCAAACCTGCTGCTGACGCCGCATACCGCGGGGATCACCGCCACCAGCGGCCGCGCAATGGCAGTCGGCTCAGCCGAGGAAATGCTTCGTATCCTGCGCGGCGAACAGCCGCTCAATCTTGTCAATCCCGCCTACAAGGCGGCATGAGGTCCAACATGCGCATTACATCGATCAAGGCCGTTCCGATCTCCTACCGCGTACCGGAGGGCCAGAACGTCAGGCTGGGCATCGGCCGCGCCGTCAAGCGCGACGCGGTGCTGGTAAAGGTCACCACCGATGAAGGCCTGACCGGATGGGGCGAGGCCCATCACGGCCGCTGCCCGGGCGCGATCGCCAAACTGATCGATACCACGATCTCCGAACTCGTCGTCGGTATGGATGCGATGAACGTCGTTGGCGTCTGGCAGCGCGTCTACCAGATGCAATTGGCGAGCCACGGCATGGGATATGCCGCCGCGATGGCCTTGAGCGGCCTCGATCTCGCACTGTGGGATATCAGGGCCAAGGCCGCCGGCTGGCCGCTATACAAATTGCTCGGCGGCGCTTCAAAACCTATCAAGGCCTATGCAGGGGGCATTTCGCTCGGCTGGCAGGAACCGCAATCGCTCGCGCAGGAAGCCCTCGGCTATGTCGCGCAGGGATATCGGGCGATAAAACTTCGCGTCGGCGACAACCCCCGCGACGATGTCGCCCGCGCCACCGCCGTCCGCGAAGCGGTCGGAGACGCCACTGAGATCCTGGTCGACGCCAACACCGGCTACACCGTCGATGACGTGCGCCGCGTGATGCCGGCCTATGAAGAGCTGCAGATCGGATGGCTCGAAGAACCGTTCCCGGCGCAGGACTACCGCTCCTATCTGACGGCGGCATCGCTCGGCACCACGCCGCTGGCGGCCGGCGAAAACCACTACACCCGCTTCGAGTTCACGCGCCTGATTGAAGACGGCGCCGTGAGCTACGTGCAGCCGGATCTGTCCAAGACCGGCGGCGTCACCGAAGCGGTCCGCATCGCCGGCATGGCCTATGCGTGGAAGCTGTCGTTCAATCCGCACACCTCGGCAACCGGCATCAACATGGCCGCGACCATCAACGTGCTCGCGGCCGTCGATCTCCCCGGATACTTTGAGGGCGATGTCGCCAGGCACAACCCGTTCCGCGACGAGGTTGGCGGCATCCCCTACACGCTCGACGCCGACGGGTGCGTCAAGCCGTCGGAAACACCCGGGCTTGGCGTCGAGATCGATGAAGCTTTCATCAACGCGCATCCACTGATCGAGGGACCATGCTATGTCTGACACGCTGCGGGCTGAAGTTACGTCGAGCGCACGCCGTCTTGTTCACTTCGCCTGCCGCGCGCTCCTCATTCTCCTGGTCGGCGTCACCGCCGCGTCGGCGCAGACCGCCTCGATGCCGGCCGATCCGGACAACTACCCGAACCGGACCATCCGCTACATCGTTCCCTACCCGCCCGGCGGATTCAACGACACGCTGGCACGGATCGTATCGCAGAAGCTCGGGGAAGCCTGGGGCGTTCCGGTTGTGGTCGAGAACCGGCCGGGCGGCGGCACGCTGCTCGGCACCGAAGGCGTCGCCAAGGCCGCGCCTGACGGTTACACCCTGCTCGGCGTGGCGTTTCCCTTCGGCGCCAATCCCAGCATCTACAAAAATCTTCCCTACGATACGGTGAAGGACTTCACCCCGCTGATCCTCGCGGGTCAGACGCAAAACCTTCTCGTTGTTAAGCCCTCGTTGCCGATCAATTCCGTCAAGGAGTTGATCGACTACGCGAGGAAGAATCCCGGCAAGGTCAGCTATGGCTCCACCGGTATCGGCTCGTCCAACCACCTCTCGATGGAATTGTTCAAGAGCATGACCGGGATCGACATCGTGCACGTTCCCTATAAAGGCAGCGCGCCGATGGTGAACGACCTGCTCGGCGGGCACATCGATACCGCCTTCGACAATACGCCGAACGTATTGCCCCAGGTTAAAGCCGACAAATTGCGGGCGCTTGGCGTCAGCAGCAAGACACGCGCGGCACTCGCCGGAAACGTACCGACGGTGTCGGAGGCCGGCGTTCCCGGATACGAGGTCACCGTGTGGTTCGGCATCGTCGGGCCCGCAGGCATGCGGCCGGAGATCGTGCAAAAGCTGAATGCCGAGATGAATACCATCTTCAAAATGGACGATGTAAAGCGCCGTTTCGTGGACCAGGGCGTCGAACCCGTCGGCGGAGCGCCATCACAATTCGCGGATCATATTCGCTCCGAGATCCAGAAATGGGCGAAGGTTGTAAAGGACGCCAGCATTCAGCCGGAGTGAGGTTTCGTTGCGGCTCTGCATCGAAGGCGCAAGATCCTCGCCGATATCCTTGTTCAGCGCGGCCTTCAGATCGAGGGCATAGCTGTGGTGCGCCTACAAATATTGAACTTGAAGGGGACGGTGGGAGTAGCAGGCAGAAGCCCCTGCGTCCCGAACGCAGTGCACGTGTTCTAAGCCATTGATTTTTCTTGCTGTGACGGTCGATACCGTCTCGTTTTGTTCACGGTCGTTTCACCCAATTCGTTGCGATTTCGTTGCGGCGTTCTCTTGGCGAGTTGCTCACGGTGCAACGATCCAGAACGCCTCTTTCCTCGGCGGCGTGCTCTCCCGAAATCCTCGCCCTGATTTCAATCTTCAAGATTGCCAATCTGGCTGTGCGGCGCGCCTTGGACATCGATCGAAATCGATGACCGGCGCAAGACCGTCGCCCAACAAGCACTGGCGAGCGCCTAAGTGCGCGGACGCAGATTCCGACAGACCCGCTGATTAAGAGGCGTATGATTTCACCGAGATATCAATGTCCACTCCGACAAATGTGTCGTTCAACCTGCATCGAAGACACAATAGGTTTTTCCTTCGTCGGAATGACACGCATCGCCCGCGAGAGCTCCGGAGCCGGGCTATTTCAATAGGCTGCAAACCGCTACCCAACGTGCATGACCTGTTATGGGCCGTCGGGGTTCGAGTCAGGAAGCGCTGCCGCTTCTCTCCACACCAGCCGAACTTACGATACCCTCTTCAATCTTCCGCATGATGGGTTTATTGCAAGGCTTTTCGCCTTCCTCGGCGCCGATGACAACTCCTGCCTCGAGGTTGTTCCGTACGACATCGTGTTGGCGACGGCACTGTGACAGCGCCTTGCGCGGTTTCACTGGACCCCGACTGCTTTCTACTAGATTTTCGTTCGCAGGTCGGTGCGCTCGTGGCGGATACATTGCTGCCGGACGGGCGCGTTCAGCGCGTTCTTCACCATCTGACCAAGCGCAAGGAAGTCGGCCTTGCGTGGAGACGTCCGGCGCCACGCCAGCCCGATACTGCGGCCGGGCTGTGGTTCAACAAAACGAAGGAGCTTTACTCGGTCGTCGCGCAACTCGACATCGGCCGCGACTTCTGGAACTAGCGTGGCGCCGTACCCGCTCGCCACCATCTGCATGACCGTTGCAAGGCTCGTTGCACTGAGGCTCGAGGTCACAGTCCAACGCCCCTTGACACAATATTCGAGCGCCTGATCTCGCAGACAATGGCCTTCTTCCAGCAGAATAAGCTTACGCTTCTTCACCTCGCCGGGCGTCACGCGCACCGTTTCCGGAAGAGGGTCGTCGGCGGGTACAGCAAAGAGGAAGCGGTCCCTCATGAGATGGAAAACTTCAACCGCGGCCGCCTTCAGCGGCAACGCCAACAACAATACTTCGAGAGCGCCACGCTCGAGATCCGCGAGCAGCACCTTGGTCTGTGCTTCCACCAAATCAAGGCGCAGATCGGGATACCCGAGCTCCAGTTGCGGAAGCAACCGCGGCAATATATACGGCGCCAGCGTCGGGATGACGCCAAGGCGCAACGTTCCGCTCAGCACCTTGGCTCTGTGTTGAGCCAAGTCTGTCAGGTCGCGCACTGCACCAAGGATCACTCCGGCGCGTTGCGCGATCTCGATGCCAAGTTCGGTGAACATCGGCGCGCCCGGGCGCCGCTCGATCAACTCTATTCCGAGAAGCCCCTCCAGTTCGTGGATCTGCATTGAAAGAGCGGGCTGGCTGACACAACACTCCGCCGCGGCTCGTCCGAAATGTTGATGACGGGCAAGCGCATCAAGATAACATAGCTGCCGGGTCGTGATCACCCCGATAAGATATTCTTAATGCCGCGGCAAAGCAATTTGATTGGCTTTTTGGCCGCTAGCTTAAAACATTGGACGGCTTGAAATCGTGTGGGTTGAAATCACCAGCGCGAGCGCGCCGCACGTGCACGCTCCGAGGGTCGCTGTTGTGCGGACAAGGGAGACCGCATTCGGACTTGGACGCCCTCGGCGCCGGCGAGGTCACCTGATCAAATCGGGAACCATCCATGGTAGGCAAGCAAATCGCATTTTCCGGTAGGGCGCGTGAAAGCATGCTGCGCGGTGTCGACATTCTCGCCAACGCGGTGCAGGTGACGCTCGGGCCCAAGGGCCGCAACGTGGTAATGGAAAGGTCGTTTGGCGCACCCCGCATTACCAAGGACGGTGTGACGGTCGCCGGAGATATCGAGCTTGAGAACAAATTCGAGAACATGGGGGCGCGGCTCGTTCGCGAGGTCGCGAGCAAGACCTCCTATGTCGCCGGTGACGGCACAACCACTGCAATAGTGCTGGCGGCTTCCCTCGTTCGCGAAGGCACCAAGGCAGTTGCCGCCGGTATGAATCCGATGGACCTGAAGCGCGGCATCGACCTTGCGGCCGAGACTGTCGTCGAGGATCTCAAGAGGAACTCGAAGAAGATAACTTCCAACGACGAGATCGCGCAGGTCGGTACCATCTCCGCCAATGGCGACGCCGAAATCGGCAGGTTGCTGGCCGAGGCCATGAAAAAGGTAGGCAATGAGGGCGTGATCACGGCCGAAGAAGCGAAGTCGCTTGAGACTGAGCTCGATGTAGTCAAGGGCATGCAGTTCGATCGAGGTTATCTCTCGCCCTACTTCATCACCAATGCCGACAAGATGCAGGTGGAGATGGAGAATCCCTACGTCCTCGCATATGAGAAGAAGCTCTCGGACCTGCGGGAACTCCTGCCACTGTTGGAAGCCCTGGCGCAGACAGGTAAGCCGCTGCTCATTATCGCGGAAGAGGTCGAAGGCGAAGCACTCGCCACTCTCGTGGTCAATAAGCTGCGCGGCGGGCTCAAGGTCGCGGCGGTGAAAGCGCCCGGCTTTGGCGATCGCCGCAAAGCGATGCTCCAAGACGTCGCCATCCTTACCGGTGGTACCGCCATCTTGGAAGATCTCGGCATGAAGCTTGAGAACGCCACGCTCGACATGCTCGGCCGCGCCAGAACGGTAGTGATCGACAAGGAAAGCACCACGATCGTCGGCGGCGCCGGCAAGAAGGAGGACATCGAGGCCCGCATCAACCAGATCAAGCAGCATATCGCGGAGACCACCTCCGACTATGACCGCGAGAAGCTAGAGGAGCGGCTCGCCAAGCTCGCCGGCGGGGTGGCAGTGATCCATGTCGGCGGGGCGACCGAAATCGACGCGAGGGAGCGCAAGGATCGCGTCGACGACGCGATGCATGCGACGCGCGCCGCGGTTGAAGAAGGCATTTTGCCGGGCGGCGGCGTGGCCCTGCTCCGCGCCGCCAAGGTGCTCGCCCGGGTAAAGCCAGCCAACGAGGACCAGAAGCACGGCGTTGACATCGTCAAGAAGGCAGTCTGTTGGCCAGCGCGCCAGATAGCACTAAACGCCGGCGACGACGCCTCGGTGGTGATCGGCAAGATCCTGGAGAAGGAGCAGT
This sequence comes from Bradyrhizobium sp. 157, assembly GCF_023073815.1. NCBI lineage: Bacteria > Pseudomonadati > Pseudomonadota > Alphaproteobacteria > Hyphomicrobiales > Nitrobacteraceae > Bradyrhizobium > Bradyrhizobium sp. 157. The sequence continues at coordinate 407,315 of NZ_JADPKF010000120.1, forward strand.
ACAACTGGGGTTATGATGCCCAGACCGGCGAGTACGGCGACCTAGTCGCCAGGGGCATCATCGATCCAACCAAGGTGGTACGCACCGCGCTGCAGGACGCGGTCTCGGTCGCCGGCCTACTCGTCACCACTGAGGTCATGGTTGCCGAGCTGCCGACGCCGCCGCCTCCACCTTTGCCGGGCCATGACCACGACCACCATCGCGGCGACATGGAATTCTGAGCCGATCGCGATCGCGCACACGACCGCCTGCAGCGCGGCTGTCGGGTGAGCCCGTCAATGTCGGGGCCGCGCCGACGGTTGTAGCAGCAGCGAGAAGGGATCGTCTTGCGAGAACTCCCATGGTAAGATTTCAGCGTCCAGAGATATCGAGCGCCCACTTCGAGAGTTCCACCTGTCGGTAGGGAGGATCTCGCGTTGGAGAAGAAAAAGCCAGTCGGCATTACGCGCCGAAGCGTCTTGAGCGCCGCCATTGCCGGGAGCGCCGGAATTGCTAGCGCCGCCCTTGCCTCAACATCGCCGCCGAGCGACGACGCGGGGAAACTCGTGAAGCAGCTGACCGGAAAGACCCCGATCGCATCGGATCGTCTGCATCTGATCATGCCGCAGGTCTTTCCGAACGGCTATACGGTGCCGCTTACGCTCGCGATCGATAGTCCCATGACGGAAGCCGATCACGTCAGGCACGTTTCTGTGCTGGCGCCACGAAACCCGCTAATTGAGGTCGCCACGTTTCATTTCGTCCCGCAACGCAGCGAGTCCCGCGTGTCGACGCGCATTCGCCTTGCCGAACCGCAATATGTTCTGGCGGTGGCGGAGATGAACGACGGCACGTTGCTGATGACCGAGACCTGGGTCGAGGTCGCCACCAACGGATGCAAATGACATCCCGGAAGGAGGTGCGGAATGTTCGCTCCGACACCCCGTGTACAAGTGCCAAGCGCCGCCGCGAGCGGTGAAGTGTTTCCGGTCAAGACCCTGATCAGCCATCCGATGGAGACCGGGTTGCGGCACGATGACCGAGGCAACGTCATCCCGCGCAAGATCGTCAACAAGTTTACTTGCCGCCACAATGGCGTCGTGGTGTTCAGCGTCGATCTCCACGAAGCCATGGCGGCGAATCCTTTTATCGAGTTCTACTTGCGCGCGACAGAGAGCGGCCGGCTCGAATTCGTTTGGGAGGAGGATGGCGGCGGCATCTATGTATTGGAGCACCAGCTCACTGTCGCCTAATGTTGTTGTAGTGATGTTGCCATGCTCCATTTCACGCCATGAGCAAAGGGATCGGCGATCGCAGATACGGGGATGGAGCCGGACTCAACATGCGCAAAATCATCGCCGCTTCCATTGCTGCAGGTTCGTTCATTACTTTCGCCGATCCCAGCCAGGCAGCGGGCCGCAATGGTGGAGCCCAACTCGCCGCGATGTGCGCGTCCTGCCATCGTCTGGATGGCGGCGATGGTAGTATTCCGACGATCCTCGGCATGAGTCCGGAGATGCTCACCCGCGCAATGCTTGCGTACAGATCGCGTGAGCGCCCGGGCCATATCATGCGCGCCGTCGCCCTGTCGCTCAGCGATGAAGAAATCGTGATCGTGGCGCGCTATCTTGCAGCGCTGAACAGGCAGGCTAGGCCATGAAGTCCCGGACGCGTCGAGAGTTCGGCTACTTGACGGGAACGATGGCCCTCGCGGCGCTCAACCCTCGATTGGTAGCAAGCGAGGCCAAGGCAAGGGTTGTCGTCGTCGGCGGCGGCATCGGCGGTGCCACGGCCGCCAAGTACTTGGCCGCCAGCGCGCCAACGATCGAGATCACTCTGGTTGAGCCAAATCCGAACTATACGACCTGCTTTTTCAGCAACCTCTATCTCGCCGGGCTATGCTCGCTCGAGTCGCTTACGCATGGCTATACGACGCTGGCGCAACGATATGGCATCAATGTTATTCATGAATCCGTGGCAGCGGTTGATCCGGTCGCAAAGACCGTCGGGCTCAAGAGTGGTCCAAATTTGCCTTACGACCGCGTCGTCGTTGCTCCTGGCATCGCGTTCAATTACGAGGCCCTCGAAGGGTATGACGAGGCGGCAACGCAGGTCATCCCGCATGCCTGGAACGCAGGCCTGCAGACGCAGCTGCTGCGACGGCAGCTCGAAAGCATGGAGGATGGCGGCGTCTTCGTGCTCGTTGCGCCCCCTAACCCGTTCCGCTGTCCGCCCGCCCCATACGAACGTGCCTCCCTGGTTGCTTATTATTTCAAACAGCATAAGCCGCGATCGAGGATTCTGATCCTCGATGCGAAAGATAGCTTCAACGCGCAGGATCTATTTCTGGATGCGTGGGAGCGACACTATCGGGGTATGATCGAATGGCTACCTGCCCAATTTACCGGTGGAATAAAGGCCATCGACGTGAAGGAGCGATCAGTCAAGACTGCGAGCGAGACATTCAAGGCCGCGGTCGCAAATGTCATACCCCCGCAAATGGCCGGCCAGTTCGCGCAGCAAAACGGCCTCGTGGATCAATCTGGCTGGTGCCCGATCGATCCCATAACGTTCGAATCGAAGCTACAGCCGGGAATCCATGTGGTGGGCGATGCGAGCAGTGCCGGCGACATGCCGAAATCGGCGTTCGTTGCGAATAGCCAGGCCAAGGCTTGTGCATTTGCTATCGCCGCGGCCCTTATCGGATCTGAGCGCGTTCCGCCCCACTTGTTCAACAGTTGCTATACTTTTCTTAGTCCCGACGATGCGGTGAGCAATGCCGTCAGCTTCAAGCCAGCGGCCGGAACGATCAAGATCGTCGACAACTTCGTCAGCCAGGTGCAGGAAAGCCGCGAAACCCGCCACCGGACCGCGCTCGAGGCGCAAAGCTGGTACACTGCCTTTACGCGTGACACGTTCGGCTATGCCGCTTTCTGATTTGAAGTTTCTGAGATGAGCTCGCAGCAACTCCGGTGGAAACTTCAAATAGGCACTAGCCGCGGCTCAACCCGCTTGAAGGGCTTCATTGTTGACCGCAACGGCCGCGCTGCGAGGTGCAGGAGCGCTCTCCGCCGCGGCGGATGGAACTGGTTCGGGCAGCCGCTCCAGCCGCAGCGAATTCAGGACGACGATGATGCTTGAGCCGGCCATCACCGCCGCCGCCAGCACTGGCTGGAGGACTCCGACCATCGCCAGCCCGATGGCGATGAGATTATAACCGAACGCCCACGCTAGGTTGGTGAGAATGGTCACGCGAACTGCGCGAGCGACGTCGATCACCCACGGCAGCGTCCGTAGCCCCCCGGGTGGGAGCACGACCGCTGCGGCCTCGCGAGCGAGGTCCGTCGCCGAACCGACGGCGATCCCGACATCGGCTCCGGCCAACACCGGCGCGTCATTGAGGCCGTCGCCAACCATCGCTACCATGCCATGGTCACGCCGGCGGCGTTCCAGCGCCGCACGTTTGGCCTCGGGTGTGAGGCCCGCCTCGGTATCGCCGCTCTCAATTCCGACCGCAGCGGCAATCCGCACTGCGGCTGCCGGAAGATCGCCGGTCAACAGCGTCACGCGCACCCCACGGCGGCGCAGCGCTTCGACGGTCGAGTGCGCCTCCGGCAGCGGCGTATCGTCAAGTGAAAGCACAGCATATGCCCGCACGCCCCAGCCGACATAGACTACGGAATGGCTGCTCGCTTCACGCCGTCTCCCGTACTCAGCCAGATTTGGCGTGAGCGACCAACCCAACTCCCGCATCAATGCGGCGCTGCCTGCCGCTACGATCCGACCGTCCGACTTGCCACGGATGCCATGCCCCGGCACGACTCGAACGTCGTGGATGGCGACTGGCTCGAGCCCGCGCGCAGCTGCCGCTGCAGCGATAGCGCGGGCCAAGCCATGCTCGGAATGGCGCTCCAGTCCGGCGGCATGCGCGAGCACCACATCGGCGCTGGTTCCATCGCTGTCGATAGCGACAACGCGCGCCTGACCCGAGGTGAGCGTGCCGGTCTTGTCAAAGGCGATCAGCCTGATGCGCGCCAGCGCCTCAAGCGCGGCCGGGTCGCGCACCAGGCAGCCGTGTCGGGCCAGCCGTCCGATGCCCAGCGAGGTGGCCATCGGTGCCGCCAGCCCGACTGCGCAGGGACAGGCCACCACCAGTACCGCAAGGCCGATCAATAGCGCACGGTCGAACGGCAAGTGCCGCGCCCAGTACACGGACGCTCCAATGCCCAGCACGAGAATGATCGGCACGAAGACGCCTACAATGTTGTCGGCGAGACGCTGGCTTGGGCTGCGGCGGATCAATGCATCCCGTACCGATCGACAAATCTGCGCCCAGCGGGTCGCATTTGCCACGCCGCTGCTTTGGATCAGGAGCGGCCCGTCAAGATTGATGCTGCCGGCGATCACATGCGAGCCGACGCCCTTGGCGATCTGCCGGCTTTCGCCTGTGATCAGGGCCTCGTCGGTGTGCGATTCGCCCTCCATGATCACGCCGTCGACGGGAATGCGTTCGCCCGGCCGAACTCGAACCAGCACACCTGCGGCAACCTCGCGCACCGGCCGGCGGTACTCTCCGTCGCCAATGACGACGGTGGCCCACTCACTTTCCGCGGCCAAGAGCGGCTGCAGGTCACGCGCCGCCCGTGCACGCCCGGCGGCGTCGAGATAGTAGCCCGCGGTGAACAGCATCAGCACCATGGTGGCCGTATCGAAGTAAACGTGCGGGCTGCCCTCGATGGTGGCAAAAGCGGAATAAAGGTAGGCGGCGCCGACGCCGAGCACGATGAGTGCCGAGGAGGTCAGGCGCCCCTCCCTGCCGTTGAGCCAAGTCTCGCGCAGAAACGGTCCGCCGAGAATGATTACCGCAGGTGTGGCGAACAGCCAGAGCAGGAGATGAATCCAGGGAAGCATCTCCGCATCCGCGCCGCTGAAGGCGTCGCTGTACAGGAGCAGGCTGAACAGCATGATATTCATGGAGAGAAAGCCGCCGACACCGAGCCGAATCAGCAGCCAAGCGGCCTCCCACTCCTCGTTTTTGCCGTTCTTCACCTGGTAGGCAATACGGCAGCCGTAGCAGCAGAATACGCAAGCCTCACCGTTCACGGAGTGTTGCATTGCCCGCCGCCCGATAGGTAACAGGCAATGGCTGCAAAGTGTACGGTCCTGTGCCGTCATGCGGGATATCCTCCTGGCCAGCCATGCGCGAGGTGCGCGGCGAAAGGGAGGACGCCGCGGCCGAGGGTGACGAGACCGAGCAGTAAAATGCAGCTGCCGGCCAGCCAGACGCCACGCTGCCGCCACGCTGGCGCAAGTGCTTGGCCGACGCCTCCCGTCAGCAACAACGCGGGAAAGGTCCCGAGCCCGAAAGCGGCCATGGTAAGGAAGCCGTGCAGCGCCCCGGCCGTGCTCGCTGCCTGCGCGGCAAAGGCGTAGACCAGCGGACACGGCAGGAAGCCGTTGAATACGCCAAACGCGAGCGGGGCGGCATGTCCCGGCGCTGTCAACAGGCTACGCAGGGATGCCGCGAGGGTACCCGCGCCGGAGCTGGGCGTGATGCGATGCAGGCGTGGCAGCAGGCCAAAAAACTGCAGCGCCATGGCGATCATCAGTAGTCCGGCGAGGATCGTGAGAATTCGCTGACCGCTGTCAAGCGGACCGCTCAGCAGCGGGACTGTCGTTCCCTGCGGCGTGCATATGACCTGGCCGAGGGCACCCGCGAGCCCACCGAGAAAGCAGTACGTTGTCAATCGACCCGTATTATATAGCAGATGGCGCAGAACTGTCGCACCGCGTCCCTGCGGATCGCTGCCCAGCGCACAGGCGAACCCGCCGCACATACCGATGCAGTGAAAGCTGCCGGCGAACCCCGCTGCGAAAATGACAACATAGGCGATCATCGCAGACGCCTTGCTTACTCGTGAGTCCACGCTTCGGCTGCGCCATCCCTTATTCTCGAACGAGGTAAATCAGCCAGGCGCAGAAGCCGATGGTGCAGGTCCCATAGATCAGGAAGGCGATGACTTGGGACGGGCCTGCATCAGCAAACAAGAAAGCCGTGTTTTCCAGCATGGTCTCCTCCCTCAGCGCAGGGAAATCAGCACCACGTTCATGGCCAGTTCGCCCGCCAGGAACAGCAGGTTCAGGCCCGCGGCCACGAGAATAATCTTCGCTGCCAGCATGTCCGCTCTCCCTCTAACGAGTCCCCTAACCAGTCCCCGGATTCAGCGGGCCTAGTCAGGCCGCCCCGGCCCAACGCCGCCCCAATAGGCGTACATGTAGTACAGGCCCCAGGCGAACAGGACCGCGTAGGTGACAAGCAGCCACACCGGGATATACCCAACGCGAGCCTGAATAGTGCCGCCAGCATATTCCTCCAGTTCCGGAGGCGAGCTCTCACGCACCTCCAGCTTGGGGTGCGTCGGGCTTTCCGGGTCGCTCTGCTGCAGGTCCGTCATCGCCGACCTCCCTTTGATAGAATCGTAAAGCTGCTTCATCTGCCCCATGGAACGCGCCCGAGAATACGCCCCAAACGAAGATGCAAACCGCACCGAGGCTCATCATCAACGCGGCGAGATAGGGGCCGACGATCTCGAAATTGGTGATCATGGTTCATTCTCCCTGGCGGCCGCTCAAGGTTGTTTGGCCGCGGCCTCCCCACGCGAACTGCCACGCGCCGCCTTCGAGCTGCCGGTCCTCTGCGCGCGCCCGTTCGGAATATAGGCTTTGTCCGGCGTGTCCGCTTGCAGTTTGGGATCGTTGAGCGCAGTGCGATCGGCGGACGCGATCGGGAGCGGCTCACCCGTGATGGGATCCGTGAAGGCGGAGAGCGAGAGCACGTAATAGGCGAGCGCCCAACGGTCTTCCTCTGGTAGCGAGTCGCGATAATTAGGCATTGGCGTACCGCTCAATCCGGTCGTCATGGTCCGGAAGATGTCTTCGACCGCCGGACCCGACTTGAACTGACCGGTGGTCAGATCGGCGGGTGGGATCGAAAAGCCGAGATCGTCCTTCAAGCCGGCAGCCTTTTCGCCGTCACCCTTGCCGGTATTGCCATGGCACTCCCAGCATTTGGCGATTCGCCAGACCTCTTTGCCGCGCGCGAGGATCTGCTGCGATGGGACCGGCGGTTGCGGAATATATAAGGGAGCGCCCGGCGGTTCCTCGATGAAAAACGAATACGGCTTCGCCGGATCGGAGCGATCGACCGCAAGCTCATATTTGATATATTGGATGACCGCGAGCCGATCCGTAAGCGGCAGCTCATACCAGGGCGGCATGGCGGTGCCGCGCACGCCCCGCGTGATTGTGCGCAAGAGATCACCGTCGGTCGGAACAGGTTCCTTGGTCAACCTGAACTTGAAGACCGCCGCTGCAAAGCTTCGCGGCCGCTGTCGATACAGGAACGTCGCAGCGGGGCCGTTCCCGTCGCCCTTGACGCCATGACAGCCGACACACCGCCGCTCATAGACAACCCGGCCATAGGCAATCCATTCGGAAGAGCGCGGCAGCGTGGCCTGCGTCACCTCAAGCTGCTGCGGCTCGAACACGTCGCGCCATTTGCCACGGTTCATGCCGAGCTTTTGCAGATAAGCGATCAGACCTTCGAGTTCTTTCGTCTCGGCCGCGATCGTGACCGTATTGCCGATATATTCGTTGTTCGGGATCAGGATCGCCGGGGCCTTATCGCGTGCTTCCAACGGGACGAACAGCAGCCCGGCGGCGTTCGGGGTGAGTTTGATCTGCACCTTGCTTTCGAAGTCGAACAGCTTTTGCGTGATGGCATTATTTTCCAGCGTGCGATTTCCGGCCCCGTCATCGACGATCTTGACCGGATCCCGGGGTGTTTCGAACAGTGCCCGATACGGTGCCATGATCGAGTCAGGCAATAGCTCGCGCGGATTCCAGAAGTGGGCCAAATGCCACTCGTTGCTGTATTTGAGCCCAACCCGGGTCAGGTCCGGCCCGATGCGCCGGGTGCCGAACAGATGCGGCACATCATAGGCGTATTCGCCGGCCTCGCTCACCGGGCCCCAGCGGCGCGTCTCGCCCGTTACGGGGCGCACATACTGCGAATGACAATACCAGCAGCCCTCGCGCAGATAGATTTGGCGGCCGAGCTGTTGCGTCGGCGTGTAATCGGTGGCGTCGCTAAGCATCCATTTGAGCTGGCCGTAATCGGTACGGACGACGGCAGTCACCTCGGTGGTACGGGCCGATGGCTCGATGAAGGGGAGAACGCCCTGGGTAAGCACGGCGAGGAAGAAGAAGATGATGCCGGCGACCAGCGCGACGAAGCGCGCGCTGATGGCTTCAGGCTTCCAGCGCCAGCGCAACCAGGCCCGCCACCGGGCGGCACGGCTTTCGCCCTCTCCACCACGCGGCCGAGTGCCGTCGTCATGCGCGCTCATTCGGCCGGCCTCCCAACCGGGATCACTCCGGGCTCAATCGCCGGCGCCCGGGCCACGACCTGACTGGTCAGCGCCGTCATTGCCAAATTGATGACCAAGAGAGACATGCCGATGTCCATGCTGATGCCAGACATCGTGCGCACCAGCCAGTAGGGCTGCATCCACACTACGGTATCAAGCCATTCGGTGCCGCTCATCCACTGAAAGCCCTGCTGCAGGCCAGCGGCGGTCAGCACCAGGCCCATGGTGGAGATGCCGACGGTAATCAGCCAGAACGACCAATTGCCAAGCGTGAAGGACCACAACTCGCGCTTGAATGCCCGCGGCCAGACATAGACCAGACCGCCCATCGCCCAGACCACGAAGGTCCCGAATACGGTGAGATGCGAGTGGGAGATGACGAAGTCGGAGAAGTGGGTGGGCTGCTGGATTGAGCGCAAGGCTTCGGTCGAGCCCTGGAAGCAACCGATGAGATACATCAGCGAGCCCATGATCAGGAACTTGGCAGGCAGGTTCCGCCCGAACTCGTGCCACTTGCCCGTCATCGTCCCGAAGAAATTCACCAGAACGGTCCACACAGGAATGATGAGAAGCATCGAGGTGATGACCGCCAGCGTTTCGGCCCAGTCGGCGATTGGACTGTAGAGATAATGATGGATGCCGACGAACGGATAGAACAGGGCGAGCGACCAGAAGCCGACCAGAGAGAGCTTGTGCGCGAACAGCGGATTGTGCGCGGCAACGGGGAGGAAATAGTAGATCAGCACATAGCCGGCCGGCGTCAGCCACAGCCCGACGATGTAGTGGATGTACAAACCGTGGAACGCCGCGCTGTTGATGCCGGAAATCGTGTAGGGCAGGATAAAGCTGCCGAGGACGAGATTCATCGTCGTCCAGATGAAGGTGGCGATCAGGTACCAGAGCGCAACATAAAGCGGCGGCTCCAGTCGCTGCCCGATGGTGATGAGGAATTGCGCGGTCACCGTGGCGACGACGATGAAGATCGGGATTTCAGCGAACAGTGGAAGTTCGCCGGCTTCGAGCCCGTGATTCTGGCCGAATGCCAGCGACACCAGACCGGCGAAAACGGCGATACTCCATAGCCAGGCCAGCGGAACGCCCAGTCGCGGCCAGACCACGCGGACGCCACACAGGCGCGGCACAAGGTAATAGCATTCGCCGATGAACAGCGTCGAAAAGGCGCCGAAGATGACGCCATTGACGTGCACAGGCCGCAGCCTGCCGAAGGTGAGCCCTATTTCGTTGCCGAGATAATCGGGATGATTGAAGAGGCTTGAAAGAGCAACGCCGATCGATGGCGTGACAAGGAGCCAGAACATGCCGAAATAAAGCCACGTTCGTACAACCACCCAATCGACCAGATCATCCAGATTGATCCCGCTGAACCTGCCGCGCAGTCTCTCAGCAGGAAACACATCCGCCATGGAGCATTCCCCTTGCCTGTCTGCTAATGCATTCTCTCCTGTTCTCAAGCGGATGCAGCTTCGACAGCAATGACCCGCGCTAGAAGTCTCCGCTTCGCAGCGTCGAAATCAGAACTTGCCCGGGTTCAACACCGTGCCGGTCTGCGACCAGTAGATGTACGCCTCCAAAGCCTTCATCGCGTCCGAGTCATCGGCGATCTTTTCTCCCTGGTTGGGCTTCTCGATGCACCAATTGATCATATCGCGCAGCGTCGCGAACTTGGCCATCTGCGCCTGGAACTTCGGGAAGGTGGCGGGGTGGGTATCGGCCGTCATGGGATGACACATAGCGCATGCCATTCCCGTTTTGGACAACACGACACCCATCGCCTCCTCGGTTGCAGCATCGCCGTGGAACAGCAGGTCGCCCTTGCGGACCTGCTCCATGAACACTTGCTGGTAGGCGGCCAACAGCTGTGGCGTCACCGGGTCCTTGTGTGCACCCGCAGGGCCGACCAGAACGGCAAGCGCTACCGCGGGGGCAGCGCGGAACAGAATGAAACGGCATGTTATCGACGCGGTCATGCCCATTCCTCCTAGTATGGCCACATATTGTCAGCGATCCGAGGCCGAATAACCTCGGGAATGCTCTTCGCATAGTCATCCGGAGACTGCGCGAACACCTGCTTGCGCCACATGATGTATTCGACGTCGACTTTGTCCTGGGCGTCGACGTTGATCTTCTCCCAACCGACCCCGTCAAAGTGATCGCCGGGGTCGACCCGAATCATCGGCTTCGTCAACTTCGGCACCCCCTCCGGGGCGTAAGGCCAAGGCCATGAGGTTGCCAGCATGCCAATCGAGCGCATAGTGCCGATCTCGTTGTAGAGCACCTGATGCGTGTGACCGTGAAGGTTGGTGACCTTGGTGTAGGGCTTGAGCACCTCGTTCACCTCGCGCCAGTCGCGCACCCAGAAGTTCCACGGCGGATAGTACTCGTAGAGCGGATTGTGGCTGAAGATGATGACCGGCCGGTTCCGGTCCCAATTGGCAAGCGTTTTCTGCAGCCAGTCGAGCTGATCGCGGCCGACGCCCGCCCACGGGCCAGCGACGGTGCCGTCGAGCGTGGCCATGTGACCCATGCGCTCCTCGGGACTCATCTTCCTCGCCGTCCAATAGTCCGGACCACGACTGACGGTGTCGAGCCCGACAAAGCGCACGCCCTTATGGTCAAATGTCCAGTTGGGCTGACCGAACAGTTCGCCCCACTTCTTACCCATGTCGAGGTACCAATCGTGCTCGCCCGGAATGTAGACCTTGCGGATGTTGATTTCTTTCAAGATCTCCACGCCGAGCTCGAGTTCCTCGACCTTGCCGAGCTGAGCCAGGTCGCCGCCAAAGATCAGGAAGTCGGCCGGCGGACTCATCGCCTGCACCTCCTTGGCGGCACGCACCGTCTTATCGACGAAACGCGTATTGAGGGACTTCGGATAGAGATGGGTGTCGGATATCCAGGCGAACTTGAACGGCGCCTCGGCCGCATAAGCGACGTCGAGAGTGTTGAGCAGCGGCCACCAGGCGAAGGTCTCGGCTACGGTCGCCGCCCCGACCAGACATGATTTGTGAATAAAGGTGCGCCGGGTAATCCGCAGCGAGGGGTCAGGATGCACCCCGGGCTGTTGGAGCACCGCAGCTATTTCACGCCGGTCGCGCTCAAGCTCGGACATAGGTTTCCTCCCTTGCGATGGGTCGCTACAAAGCGTCGCTCCTCTCCCCGACGCGGGTTCCGACCGTTCGCGACGTCACCACATTTCTTGCTTCTTCGGCTCGATTGTCGCGAGTAGAGCCGCAAAAAACCGTTACTTGCCGGAGCCGCCTTGCATCAAGGAGGTGCCCTTCTTCAGTTCGATATTCAGATCGCTCGGCTTCCCCGCCGCAACGGCAACAGCTTGCTCATTCGGACCGGTGAAGGGGTGGTACACGAGCAGCTTGTAGTTTCCGGCCGGAATGTCGGAGATGGTGAATTTGCCGTCGACACCGGTGATGGCGTAGTAGGGATTGTCGGCGACATAGATAAACGCTTCCATCCAGCCATGCGCGTCACAATCGATGCGCACTTCGCCCGGCCGCGGCAACTCGACGGGAATTCGCTGACCCTGGTTGGGAAGCGCGAGGTTGAACACCGTGCGCTTGCCGTAATAGCCGTGCGTGTTGTGGAGCATCGGGTCGCTATTGACGACGTCCAGGCCGCCCACACGTATCACCTGAATGCTAGGTTCGAATTTGCACTTCTTGTTGTCGATCTCCGGCTTCTTGGCTTCCGCCGGCCAGGCTTTTCCTTTCGCGATATCGGCCAGATACACGACGGCATTCTGTACGCTCTTGTCCGGCCCGACCTGAATGAGTGTCTCCTCGAAGGGGCCACCGCACACCTCGATGTCCTTGGTCGGAATGACCTTGCGGGTGCCGGGGGTTCCGTTGAAGACGACCTTGCCGGTGATCGATCCGCCACCCGTAACCGCGGCAGCTTCGTAGGCTTGGGTTGGGAGCGGCGTTGCCACCGCCGCGACCATCGACGACGCCCCGATCAGCCACTTAACGACTAAGCCAGTCATCGCAGCACTCTCTTGATCTTTGGTGTTGATCTTTGATGTCCGCAGGAAAACTCGTCGAGAGCTAACCGCCATTTGCAGGGACTAGGAAAATCAGAACTGCTTTGCGAGATCTTAAGCAAAGCTTATGAACGCTGAGGGCAAAAATCGTCTAAGAAATACCCGCTGAAACGGGAGGGAAGTTTGTGGCGGCCAACCGCCGCCGCGGGGAGGCATTGATGCGTCGCCGTTCCATATTTTCGGACCTCGGACGGGCAATCCCTTTCGGCATTGCTGTCGCGACCGCGTTGGTGTTGAGCCAACCGCTCGTGGGCGCAGCCAACTTGCCGGTGACGATCGGCGGCCCGTTCACACTCACCTCACCTGAGGGCACGGCAGTCACCGAGCAGACCTACCGTGGGCAATGGCTTCTGGTTTATTTCGGCTTCACTTCGTGTCCCGATAGCTGCCCGACGGCGCTCCTTGAGATTTCCGCCACGCTCGAGAAGCTCGGCCCCGACGCCGACAAGCTGCAACCGTTGTTCATCACAGTCGATCCGCAGCGCGACACGCCGACGGTTATGGGGAACTACACCCAATCATTTGATTCGAAGATCGTCGGGCTCACCGGCACGCCACAGCAGATCGCTGCCGTTGCCCAGGATTATGGCGTCTACTACGCACCCCGTAAGAACGGGCCAGGCGCCGATGACTACGTCATGGACCACAGCACCTACCTCTACCTGATGGACGCTGAAGGCAAATTCGTGCGCGGTTTTGACGCCGACACGCCAGGCGAGCGCATTGCCGAGGCGGTGCGCAGCGCCATCGCAAAGGCTCGCGAGAATGCCAGTCATCAGGGTCGACCAACGCAATGAGAGCGCGTCCTGACCAGGGATGTCGCACGGACATCTGAGACGTCGCAATCGGGAGGCTGTCATGAATTACGACGGCTATTTCCTTCGTGCCCTCGCGCGGCTGCGGGACGAACGGCGCTACCGCGTCTTTGCTGATCTTGAGCGCATCGCCGGGCGCTATCCCCACGCCATCTGGCACTCGCCCGCAGGCCCGCGTAGCGTCGTAATCTGGTGCTCCAACGACTACCTGGCCATGGGGCAACATCCGAGCGTGATCGGCGCCATGGTCGAAACCACGATCCGCATGGGCACCGGCGCGGGCGGCACGCGTAACATCGCCGGCACCAGTCATCCACTGGTCGAGCTTGAGCGCGAGTTGGCCGACCTGCACGGCAAGGAGGCGGCGCTCGTGTTCACATCCGGCTATGTCTCGAACCAGGCCGGCATTGCGACGATTGCCCGGCTAATGTCCGGCTGCGTGATCCTGTCCGACGCGCTCAACCACAACTCGATGATCGAGGGCGTCCGCCAATCCGGAACGGAGAAGCATATCTGGCGCCATAACGATCTCGGCCACCTCGAAGAGCTGCTCAAGCGGACCGAGCCCCAACGGCCGAGGCTGATCGTCTTCGAGAGCCTCTATTCCATGGATGGCGATGTCGCCCCCATCAACGGAATTTTCGATCTTGCTCAGCGTTACGAGGCGATAACCTATTGCGACGAGGTGCACGCGGTCGGCCTGTATGGCCCGCGCGGCGCCGGTATCACAGAACGCGAGCGCGCAGCGCACCGCGTCGACGTCATCGAGGGGACGCTTGCCAAGGCGTTCGGCTGTCTTGGCGGATACATCGCGGGCGATGCCGCGCTGATCGATGCGGTGCGATCATACGCGCCTGGCTTCATTTTCACTACAGCACTTCCGCCGGCAATTTGTGCCGCTGCAGCCGCGGCGATCCGCCACCTCAAGAGTTCCAACCGCGAGCGCGAGCAGCATCAGTACTGCGTGGCGCGCACGAAGGCCGTGCTTGTGGCGGCCGGGCTCCCGGTCATGCCGACTGAGACGCACATCATACCGGTCCTCGTCGGCGATCCGGAGAACTGCAAGGCGGCAAGCGACCTCCTGCTCACCAAACATGGAATCTACATCCAGCCGATCAACTACCCGACCGTGCCGCGTGGCGTGGAGCGCCTGCGGATCACGCCTTCGCCACATCACGACGATGGCATGATCGACGCGCTCGCCAAGGCGCTGATCGATGTCTGGGAGCGGCTCGACCTGCCGCGCGAGGACCGGGCGCTCGCGCAGATGAGCGCGTAGCGGCGCTCCACGCCGAGACCACGACTGCCTATTGCTTACTGCACGTTTGAATGCTTCCGTCTAAGGAAAGTAGTCACGGGAAATCGAACAAAGCGTAGACAATCGTAGAGAAGCGTAGGAAATCGCAGCTTTGGTAGCGGGGGAGCGCTACCGCCTTTCCCTACACCAACCAAACCTACGATATCTCATCCAATCCTTTGCATAGGGCAGTTCATGAGGCCACCGCGAGTTCAGCTCTTACTCTCTAAAACACATACATTGAAAGGGCTACGAACCTCGGTATCGGGCGAAAGCGGCCGAATTCGCGGAAATTCGAAAAGGGGCGCATGTTCGCCTCCATCATCATACAACCTCGTGACAAACGGTTACGATTCGTCCTGTTTGCACCCAGCGGCTATACCTGCGCGCTAGATTCACACGGGAGAGGTCCAAGGTTCGATCCCTTGTGCGTCCACCATTCTCCTTTACAATCAATGATTTAATGGATCCGTTCCCTAGGGTGTGCCCCGAACGACTTGGGGCACAATGGGGGCACTTCACCACGGTGGCCAAAAATCGCTCGCCGCCGACGCGATCTCGACGCCACTCAAGAAACTTGGCTGATCCAATCGACGACATCCGTTTCGGCAACGTCGTAATAGAACTGGAGAGTTCGCTCCATGCGGTGGCGCATCGCGGCTGCAAGTGGTTAAGCGTTGCGTAAACAGCTGAGATGCTCGCATAGCTCAAGTGCATAGGGACCCCTCTGGAGCTCACGCGTTCGAATCGTGTCGAGTCTGCAACAACGTCAATACGCGATCTCGATAGTCTGCTGACAATCAAAAGCCAAGCTCACCACAGAACCACCAAGACTCGAACAACGCAGGCGCACGATCGGCACGGGTTACTTCGCCGCGGCGCACTTGCGCGCCACGACAAGATCGGCAGTCGAAGGAGATCAACTGCACAACGCAATCCGACTGATAGGTTCAATCGTGGACACGCAACCACCGATACCAACATTCGCTAATGGTGATTAGCTTCCGTTTGACCGACTTTAAGAGTGGTTTGAATTCGCCAGTGACCTGTCTAATCCTCCGAGATTTTGAGAAGGTCGAAAGCTCATGCTGCGCCAGCGTACTTCAAGACCCAGAGCCCCTGGTTTTTGTCGGTGATGTAGATGAAGCCCCGGCGATCCACGAGGACGTCCTCAGTCTGCAGAACCAGCTTGTCCTCCGGCATCGGACCGTAACGCCGCTTGGGGTCAGGCGGAATGAAGTATCCGACCTCGCGCGGAAGCCGCGCGTTGGTCACGTCGTAGATCCTCACGCCAGCGTTAAAATGCGCAAGGTAGAAGAGGTTTCCCTGCTTTTGCACGTCTGGATGGTGCTGATGGTGGTTCATATTGTGCGGCCCGCGCCAGCCGCCCCTCGTCGTGAAATCGCGATACGGCGCCTCCGCCGGTGGAATCGGCTCGGGCAGCAACGACAGCAGTTCCGGCTGGCGCGGATCGGAGATGTCAATGATTGACGCATGATGGGCGCCGCCGCGCGAATAGGTGACGTTCTCGGAGTTAGCGAAGGCGATGCCGCGTTCTGGAATAGGCAGGACGCCGTGCACGCCGAAACGGGAATGGAATGGCGGACTGAAGCCGAGGTTGCCAACCTGCTGTGGCCGAGTGACGTCGCTGATGTCGAGAATGATGATCCCCGCCGCCCCATAGGGCAAGTAGGCGTGGTTGCCGATGACATAGGGCGGACCGTGCAGCGAAACATCCTCGCCGCCGCAGAACCCGCCGCATCTGCATTGTGGCCTCAGCAGCGTCCTGAATCGGTCGTCGGCGGCGACAGTGGCGAGTGCCGCCATTTCAGCGCCGGCTTCATGTTGACCGGGCACCCACCAGCGTCCTGCCTCGCGCGGGTTAGCGCGGTCCGAGATATCAACAATGACATAGATGTTGCCCTTGTATCCCGGCATGCCGGCCGCGAGATGCATATAGGGCCCGCCGGCGTAGAGGTTCCGATGCGTGCCGATGCCACCCGTGCGGTAATGGCCGAGCTGGCGCGGGTTGAGCGGGTCGGCGATATCCCAGATCAGCACGCCCTCGCCGAACGGCGCGCTGGGATCGCCGCCGAAATTGGCGAAAGGCTTTTCTAGCGCGGTGATCATCGTGTCGCCAGACAGGTCGACCTGGAGCGTCCAAGTGTTGGCGCCCGGATACTCGACGAATCTCGCCACATGCGGACGCGACGGGTCGGTAACATCGATAATGCTCCAACCGCGATGCCAGAAATGGCCCACATAAAGATACCATCTGCCCGCAACCTCGCGGATCGCCATCTTGAAGGCTGGCCGATGATCGAGATCACTATAACCGACGATATCGACGTTGTGGGCATAGGCTCCGTTCGGAAGAGCTGAGCCGGCGATCGGCGTCTGAGCATAAGCTTTGCCCGAAACTCCGAACTGAATCGCCGCACTTGTGGCAAGCCCGACCGCCGAAACGTTCAAAGCCTGCCGCCGGGTGAATTTCCTTTTTGCCATAGTTGCGACCTCTCATGTGAATGTGCAGCGACGCGAGAGCCAAAGCGGCCGTGCCGATTGCGAATGGTCCCTTTACCCGCGATGCCGCATTGGCCTCTCGCGGCCGCGCGTTCGGTCGGATGGACTTCAGCCGACAGGTAGCTCGGGAAATATCTTGTCGAGCGTGATCGGGAACTTGCGAACCCGGACCCCTGTTGCATTGTAAACTGCGTTCGCGACGGCAGCGCCCGCCCCGCAATTGCCGAGCTCGCCGATGCCCTTGGCGCCAAGCGGGTTGCCCTTGTCATCCTCCTCGGGAAGGAAGATGACCTCGATGCTTGGAACGTCGGCATGCACAGGCACGTGGTACTCGGCGAGATCGTGGTTGACGAAATGGCCGTGGCGAGGATCGAGCACGGTCTCTTCCATCAGCGCCGCACCAACGCCCCAGATCATGCCGCCGACTATTTGCGAGCGCGCTAACTTCGGGTTGAGGATGCGCCCGGCGGCAAAAACGCCGAGCATACGCCGCAGCCGTGCTTCGCCGGTATCGATGTCAACCGCGACCTCGGCGAAATGCGCACCGAAGGCATGTTGGGAATAGGTACGATAGGTTTCGCCGCGAACCGCAGAGCCTTCGGCCGTCAGTCCGGCCGGCGCGATCCGGGCCAGAAGGCTGGCGAGATTCTCCGAGCGCGAGCCGAGCCGGAGCTCGCCGCCCTCGAAACGCGCTTCCGACATGTTCGCGCCTCGCAAGGGCGAACGCTCATGCGACGCGGCGGCCGATGCGATCTGCTCCCGCAATATCAGGCAGGCATTGTGGACAGCCGTGCTCGAACTGGATGCGCCCCATGAGCCGCCCGAACCGGCGGTGCGTGGCAAACGGCTGTCGCCGAGTTCGACCTTGACGGCCGAGAGCGCCACGCCCAGCCGTTCGGCCGCGACCTGCGCCAGGATCGTATAGGTGCCGGTGCCGATATCGGTCATATCGGCCTTCACCGTGACCTGGCCCAGCGCATCGATGGCGACCCGCGCCGAGCCCGGCCCGAGATAATTGGCGCGGATCGCGGCTGCCATGCCATAGCCGATCAGCTTGCGGCCTTGCCGGCGGCTGCCCGGCTTCACCGGCCGGTCGCGCCAGCCGAAGCGCTCGGCCCCGTCGCGCATGCAGGCGATCAGGTTGCGGCTGGAGAAGGCCACGTTGCGTTCCGGGTCGCGCTCCGGCTCGTTGCGTACGCGCAAGTCGATCGGATCGAGGCCGAGCTTCTCGGCAAGCTCGTCCATCGCGCATTCGAGCGCGAGCAGGCCCGAAGCTTCGCCGGGGGCCCGCATCCATTCGCCGCGATTGATGTCGAGGCGTGCGAGTCGATGCGTCGTACGGCGGTTCGCCGCCGCATAGAGCGCCCGCGTCGGGACCGCGCTCTGTTCGGCGAACTCCTCGAAGCGGGATGTCGAGGAGGTGACCTCATGCCCGATCGCGGTCAGGCGGCCATCGCGGTTCGCGCTGAGCCTGACCCGCTGGCTCATTGCCGGGCGATGGCCGGCATTGGCGAACATCTGCTGGCGCGTCAGAGCCACCTTAACCGGCCGGCCGAGAACGCGGGCGGCGAGTGCGGCGCAGACCGTCTCGGGATGAACGATCAGCTTGGCGCCGAAGCCGCCGCCGATGAAGGGGCTGATGACCCGGACATTCTGCGGCGGGATGCGCAGCGTATTGGCCAGGCCGGCCTGGATGTTCGCCAGCGTCTGTGTCGAGGTATGGACGGTCAGCCGATCGCCATCCCATTCGGCGATGGCCGCATGCGGCTCCATGGGGTTATGGCTCTCGAACGGCGTCACATAAACGGCGTCGAACTTGAACGGCGCCTGGGCGAACGCGCGATCAAAATCGCCGAGTGTCGAGTCCGTCGCGAAGCCGGCATTGGTGCGTTCGGGCCGGTAGATCTCCGCATCCGGTGCCGCAGGGTCGAACGCGCCGGGCTCGCTCGCATAGCGCAGCCTGATTAGCCCCGCCGCCCCGCGCGCCTCCTCGAAGGTCTCGGCGACCACCAGCGCGACCGGTTCATCATGATAGCGGACAAGCTCGCTCACCAGCACCGGCCGCGCGCGCATGAACACCTCCGGCACAGTTGCCGTCACGGCCGGGCCGAAGGACGGCTGGCTCGGTGCGTTCCTGTGTGTCATCACCAGGCTGACACCGGGCGCACGCTCGGCATCGCCGGTATCGATCTCGACGATCCGTCCCTTGGCGATGCTCGCGCCAAGGATAAAGCCATAGGCGGGCGCGCGATCGAGCTTGTGCTCGTAGCCATAGGGTGCGCTCCCCGTGACCTTTAGTACGCTGTCGATACGATCCTCGGGCTGACCGATTGCCGTGGCGCCGGCGCGCGATTTCGCCTGGACGATGTGGTCTTGAGCCATCGTCTTTTTCCTCCGATGTCTTTCTTCAGGTGTCTCTCTTCAAACGCCTTGGGAGGTTTCAGCGAGCGTCCGGCGCAATGTGCGCCGCGCCAGCTCGATCTTGAAGGCGGCGTGGCCTTCGGCGCGTGCACCGGCAAGAGCCGCATCGGCAGCTGCGGCGAAGATCTCATCGCCCGCAGGACGTCCGCCAAGAGCACGCTCGCCTTCGATGGAGCGCCAAGGCTTGGGCGCGACGCCTCCCATCGCGATGCGTGCGCTGCGGATGCGTCCGGAGGCGGCATCGACAATCGCCGCGACCGAGACCAGCGCGAAGGCATAGGAGGTGCGGTCGCGGACCTTGCGGTAGAGCTGCCGGCCTGGCGGCGGTGGCGGCAAAGTCACGGCGGTGATCATCTCGCCGCGGGCGAGCGTAGTCTCGATATGCGGCGTCGTCCCTGGCAGGCGATGCAGGTCACCAATTGGAAAAACCCGTGAGCGGCCGTCGGGTTGTATCGTCTCAACGCGTGCGTCGAGCGCCGTCATGGCCACCGCCATATCCGATGGGTGGACCGCGATGCAGGCCTCGCTCGCACCGAAAATTGCATGAAGACGGTTGAAGCCGCCGAGCGCGCTGCAGCCCGAGCCGGGGGAGCGCTTGTTGCAGGGCATGTCGCGGCAATAGAAATACGGGCAGCGTGTACGTTGCAGCAGATTGCCGGCGGTGCTTGCCTTGTTGCGCAGCTGGGCGGAGGCACCCGAGAGGAGCGCCTGCGAAAGCAGCGGATAGCGGGTTCTCACCCGCATATCCGCTGCGAGGTCGCTGTTGGGAACCTGCGCCCCGATACGCAGACCGCCTTCCGGCGTCTCATCGATCAAGCGCAATGGCAGGCGGCTGATATCGACGAGATGCGTCGGCCGCTCGATCTCCAGCTTCATCAGGTCGATGAGGTTGGTGCCGCCGGCGATGAATTTGGCATCGGGACGCGCGGCCACCGCGGCGGCCGCCTCGCGCAGGCCGGATGCGCGCTCATAGGTAAACGGCTGCATCGCTCAGGTCCTCTCGGCAATGTCACGGATGGCAGCGACGATGTTGGGATAGGCGGCGCAACGGCAGATGTTGCCGCTCATCCGCTCGCGAATTTCGGCATCGCTCAACGTTGTCCGCGCAACCAGATCGCCGGTGACATGGCTCGGCCAGCCGGCCTTGGCTTCGTTCAGCATCCCGATAGCCGAGCAGATCTGGCCCGGCGTGCAGTAGCCGCACTGGAAGCCATCGCGCGCGATGAACGCGGCCTGCATTGGGTGCAGTGCCTCACCCGCGGCCAGTCCCTCGATCGTGGTGATCTCGTCGTCTTGATGCATGACAGCGAGCGTCAAGCAGGAATTGACCCGCCTGCCGTTGATCAGCACCGTGCAAGCACCGCACTGACCGTGGTCGCAGCCCTTCTTGGAGCCGGTCAGGCCAAGCTGATGGCGCAGCGCGTCCAGCAATGTGGTGCGCGGATCGAGTTCGACTGAAGCCGGGTCGGCGTTGATGGTCAGGTTTACGGAGAGCCTCATCGTTCCAGCTGCGGCCTCGATACGACCGCTGGGCTGAGCAACTGCCGGCACGGTGTCGGAGATACCAACTGCGAGCAGCGCCGTCGCTGCCGCGCTCCCTTGAATGACGCTCCGTCGTGTCGGCCCGTTATTCTCCAGGCACCGGTTCCTGCATTCGGCCATGTCGAACTCGCTCCCTCTCGCATCGCGTGCTTGCTCGACGCGAGATGGGTGGGCCGCTTGGGCGTTCTTTCAGGATTCCGGCTGCTTTTGCAGGATTCAGGAAAAAAGCTGTTGCCGGTAGGCTCGAGGCGTCATGCCTCGTTGGCGTTTGAACGCAGTGGTGAAATGGCTCTGACTGGAGAAGCCGAGCCTGGCCGCGATCAGCGCAATTTCGTGGTCGGCATTCGCTAGAAGCTGCTCGGCGCGGCAAATTCGACGCTCGATCACGAAGGCATACGGAGCCATTCCGGTCGCCGCCCTGAAGCGGCGCGCGAAGGAATCGATCTCCATATCTGCGAGGGCGGCAAGATCACTTAGCCTTATTTCCCCGCCAAGGCGCTCCTCGACATACTCTTGGACCCTGCGAAGCGTCACCTTGCCGAGCGCGCCGTGTGTTGCTGGCGGGGGCTTCGCGCCGTCGAGCGCCATGACCCGATGCATCGCAACGGCGGCGAGATGCTCAACATAGGCAGTGTCAGGCTTGCTGCCGTGCGCAATATCGTCATGCAGCGCCGTCAGGAGCGTGGTGATTACCGCATCGGCACGATTGACCAGGATCGGCAGCGTTTCCGCTGAACCCTCACGTTTGAATTGAGCGTGATCGAGCCAAAGGGCGGAGTAGACGAGATCCGCCTCGCGGTAGCTGCCGGAGCGCTCGACACCTGCGGGGATGAAAGAGAGCGCACCCGGCCCGTCTCGGCCGTCATAGACGAGTTCGCCGGAGCACGAAACGCGGGTTCGCGCGGTCTTGCCCGTATGGGTCAGCACAATGAGATGCGAGGGCGCCGTCCAGGTTAGTTCGGCTTCCCGGCAGGACCAGCGGCGATGGTCGAAGACGATTGCGCCATCGAGCCATGAGCGCGTGTCCGGCGGCTCGGATGGAGCCTCATGCGTGACGCGGAGTTGCCCTTCTCCGATCATCGGGGTCAAAGCCATGGCAGGGGCCTTTCGCTCGGAACTACAACCCCATCGCCCTCGGTGACCAGCTTCGCGTCGGCCGAACACGGAGCACATAAATATGGCAGCGTCGCGAAGCGCTGGTCAAAACGGCGTGACACGGCCTTCAGCTTCAATAAGCCGACTGCAACTGTCGAATTCACAAGCTTTCAATCTATTCAATTCGGTTGCCCTAATCGAAATGGACCGCGCGCCCCATTAGTTGAAGAAGTAAAATTGGGCAGTCCGCATACGAACTTAAGATTTTGCTCGCACGCCAAACAGTCGCCTTCCGTCACGAGGCGCGAAATAGCCATGCGACCTCCACTATACGGCAAATCAAGGGGCGTGGCCGAGGTCGAGATATTCCGCAACAGAAGAACAGCAGCCAACTTATCCGAACTGCGGCTCTGCGAGGGAACAGTCTCTTCTGGGTGGCGTAGTCCCTTAACTGACGAGCCTCTCGAGATTTCCGGAACAGCCCCGTGGGAAACGGCGCGCATCGCATCGTACATGTAACGCTCCTGCTTCGTTGAACATGCGCAGGATGGGGTCCCGATGTCGCAGAACTTTGCCGACGGCTGCCGGGAATTGTCGCTATCTGTCTCAGGAATGCTGCGTTGCATAGTTCGCGAGAGTTGGAGCGGCCGTCGGTGATGACCGCTCCTGTCATCCGCTCTTCAATGAAGTTGCTTTCAATGCGGGTTCCCAGATTGCATCAAGTCTTACCAGGCATGCGGGTTTGCGATAGTTTGCGACAAAGATATCGGTGCGTGAGCATGTCAATATCGTCTGCAATCCGCGTAGTTTGCGGTCAGCTAGACTATGCGGCGAGAAACTTGATTTCAGTCGATCGTATACATTTTGTTGCACTTTTCCGATGGGTTGGGTGCTGGACTTCGGTATGATCCGGAACGGAGCACCTGGATGGAATCGACACCGCACATCGCCGTCGTGGACGATCATCGTGATATTCGCGACTTGGTCGGCAAATACTTGATGCAGCACGGCTACCGGATCAGTCTTGCGGAGAGTGCTGTCGCACTCCGCCGTTTGCTCGAACGAAGTGCTCTGGACCTGGTGGTTCTTGATATCATGATGCCAGGCGAGGACGGATTGTCGCTCTGCCGCCATCTGCGCAGCACCACGGACCTCCCCGTTATCCTGTTGACTGCCATGGCGGAGGAGACCGATCGAATCGTCGGCCAGGAAGTAGGCGCCGATGACTACGTTAGCAAGCCATTCAATCCCCGCGAACTCCTCGCCCGTATCAAAGCAGTGCTTCGACGAGTCCAAAGCCTGCCGCCGCAAAAGGGCCGGCTCCCTACACCCGTCCGTGTCGGATCAGCGTTTTGAGATCGGGCGCTGTGCCGCCGCGCTGAAACGCCAGCAAGTCGAGCGAAGGTGGTTCGCCACCCGTCAAGATCGATAAGCACGCATGTGCTTGTCCGCGATGATGGGTCTGGTGATTGAATAGGTGCAACAGAATATCCGCGAGGACCTGAGACTGCGGCATCCCGGAGGATGTCTTGTAGCCGTGGAGACTGGCAAGTGTCACTTCGTCGTACTGATCGACAACCGCCATCAACCGATTGTCTTCATCGATACGCGCCCAGGTTAATTCGGCACGGTCTTCATACAAAATAGCGTCAAGGCGATTCGGATGGTTGCCTTCACCGGTCAGCCGTTTCAGCCAGAGGCGGTCGGTCAGCAGCAAGTAGTTTAATGTGCCGTGCAGACTGCCGAAGACGACGCCGATGTGAAGCCGATATGCCTGATCCGATAGATCAAGTGCAGCGGCGTACAGGCGCGCATTGGCCCAGCGATTGTAGGCCGCAAGTTGCCGAAATTGGGAGATGGTCATGATTTTGCCTCCCGCCGTTAGTTGGGGTCACTGGGCATTCTTGCGGCTGAAACGCAGGACTGAGCTTTGCAAACGAGTCGCGCCCTCGGCGGCTTAGAACTCCGTTACCCGCCGTCGGATCGCCTGGCTCGGGATTTATTTTTCTAACCATGTGCGTCCTCCCTTGTTGTGAAGCGCCAACTGAAGCGGGCCCCAAACGATCGCATCACATGAGGGCACGGCCTGCGCCCGAGGTGAGCTAGCAGGCTCAAAGTAAGCATTTTGCGTAATCATCGCCGTGTGCCGCGCGCGCAGCGAGTGCTCAGTGGAGAGACCGGCCAAGAGGACTGTCGGGCTGTATTGAGAGTGCGATGCCCGCTGACGGATCCCCGCTGCCCATTCACCTCCAACGGAGACGTCGGCACGTCCCGCCTCGATGAGCAGCTCTAAAGAAGACTACCCGATCCCACGTTCATCCAAAAGAGGCCTCACATGGCCAGGGCGCGGCAGAAGCAATTCGCTCAAAACCAGTGACCCACACGGCCGAAAGGGGTCAATCGCGTCATTCCGACGGTACGCCGAGCGCTTCCGGTTTGCCCCGAAAGCAGACAAGTTCAGAACCGGGTGGCATGTCTCAAAGGTGCCATTACGGAAATCAAGCAAGCCTCGGAGCAAACAATAGCTCTCGCGCGCCTCCGCTTCGTCAGCGCAGGGCCACTGCCCTTGTTGGATCGCCGCCAATAGCGTGTCGACGCTTACGGCAACAAGCAATAGGTTGCAAGGGTCCCTGATCGCCCCTGCTGGCGCTCCTTTAGGGTCGATAGAACACAGTGCTCATGGAGAAGCCCGGTGCGACGAATGCGCGCCTGGCCCTCCTTGGAGCGTTGCGGAGACAGACGCTCCACTCGCCCTCTATGTCTATTCAGGCGAAGTTACGGCTCGTGCCGGGAGGGAGTCTCGCAACGCACAATTCTGATTGCATCGCAAAATGGCAACCTTGGCTGGGAAACCGAGCCGTTCATTTCTTGATCCCACCTGATCGCAAGGTGGTAGTCTTTCAGAACCAGCCAAAGCTCCTGGTACAGGTCTGATAACCACTAGGGGAAAGATATGGCCGACAAACTAGTGCAGCCCGGATGGGACCCGCTCGTCCTTGCGGCGCAATTGCAGAGAATCGCCAAACAAGGCCAGATACTGATGCAACGTTTCGTGTCGAATCAGCCGGACGCGGTCAAGCTTGGCATTGGCGACACGTCGAGCCTCGGGTTCGATTTTTTCAAACTCATGACGAAGATGATGACCAACCCCGCGGCGGTCGCGAGCGCTCAGATCGATCTATTTTACGGCGGTTTGAATGTTTGGCAAAAGACCGCCGAACGCATGCTCATGCCCTGCGCGCAGGAAGCCAATGCTCCGCAAGATAAGCGCTTCAAGCATCCGGAATGGAGCGAGAATGCCATCTTCGGTTTCGTGAAAGACAGCTATCTCGTTGCTGCCAAATCGATTCTTACGGCAATCCGCGAAGTCCAGGGCATGGACGAGGCCACCGCTCGCAAGGTGGATTTCTACACTCGCCAATTCGTCGACGCTTTGTCGCCCTCCAATTTCGTCGCAACAAATCCGGAGGTCCTCGCCGAAACGCTGAATTCTGGCGGACAGAACTTGCTACGTGGCTTGGAGAATCTTCTCGTCGATCTGGAACGCGGCAACGGCCGGCTTTCGATTACGATGACCGACATGAGGGCTTTCCGCCTCGGCGAAAATATCGCCACGACTCTAGGAAAAATCGTCTACCAGACTGACCTCATGCAATTGATCCAATACGGGCCATCGACGCCGGAAGTCCGAAGGCGTCCACTGCTCATCGTGCCGCCGTGGATCAACAAGTTTTATGTTCTCGATCTACAGCCGAAGAATTCCTTCATCAAATGGGCTGTCGATCAAGGCCATACGGTCTTCGTCATCTCCTGGGTAAATCCCGACGAGAAGCTCGCGGAAAAGACCTTTGAAAATTACATGATCGAGGGACCTTTGGCGGCACTGGACGTCATCGAGTCCGCAACCGGAGAGCGGAGCGTCAACACGATCGGCTATTGCCTCGGCGGAACTCTCCTCGCCTCGACGGCCGCCTACTTGGCCGCGAAGGGCGACGGCCGTATTGCAAGTGCCACGTATTTCGTGACACTCGTCGATTTTACCGACGTGGGTGAGATGGCCGTCTTCATCGACGAAGCGCAATTAGCTTCTCTCGAAAGACGGATGCGCGAGCGCGGGTATCTAGAAGCGCAAGATATGGCGACGGCGTTCAATATGTTGCGGGCGAATGACCTGATTTGGTCTTTCGTCGTCAATAATTACCTGCTCGGCAAAGAGCAAATGCCCTTTGATCTTCTGTTTTGGAATTCCGATTCGACGCGCATGCCAGCAGCGATGCATTCGTTCTATTTGCGTTCGATGTATCAGCACAATCTCCTTGCAAAACCCGACGGTATTAACCTCGCCGATACCCCGATCGACTTGTCGAAAATTTCGACGCCGACATTCATTCTATCTGCGCGCGAGGACCACATTGCGCCATGGCAATCGACCTATGCAGCGACCCGCTTCTATTCCGGTCCGGTCAAGTTCGTTTTGTCGGCGTCTGGCCATATTGCTGGCGTGATCAGCGCACCAGGCAGCAGCTACGGTCACTGGACGAACGACAATTTGCCGCCGCGCCCTGACGAATGGTTTGCTGGCGCTACGCCTCATCAAGGCTCTTGGTGGCCGGTCTGGGACGAATGGGTAACGCGACTTGATTCCGATCGCGTTCCTGCGCGAGAACCCGGCGGTGGCAAGCTCTCGATTATCGAAAACGCGCCGGGCTCTTACGTGCGGGTGAGATCCGCAGCGTAGAAATCCTGTTCCGACTTGTGCTTTCGGCGAACCGCATCAAGCTTGGCCCGGTGGCGGCGCCAGCACGCAAGAAATGAGCCGCACCGCTTTCGTTGGTGATCAAGTGACGCATGGCGGCCAAAAGGGTTTCGGCATGACCAAGCACGGCCGATCGGGGCACGCGACCCGATCGCCGCGTTTCCGTTTCCTGCAGAAGCTCGAAGCACAGAAGAACGATCGCAAGGACCGCTCTCGGATCAAGGACCCGAAAGAGTCCACCGAAGAGCTATTCCATCCCCGGAAACCAACACGAACCTGACGAACTATCCTTTGATGACCTTCGGGGTGGGCACATTCGCCTTGGCAATAGCGGAACAAGTTGATGTCTGAAATACCCGGGCAGAGCGGACATGCTCTGCCCGATCTCCAATCGCCGGTTGTGCCAAAGGCGGAAGTGATCCCGACTCGCGACGTCGCGAAACGGCGATTGTGCGACACATCGAGAATGGCTCTGTTAAGCCACTTCCCTGCTTAAGGGGAGTGGCCGCCGCACTGGCCCCTCCCCATTTTGGCTGCGGGGGAACGAGCACGTCCTCGCGTGCCATCGGAGACGCGCAGTGACCATAAGAACCTTTTGCACGCTTGCCGCCGCCATCTTTGCCCTGATCGCGCTTCTGCAGTTGATCCGGATTGTGATGGGGTGGTCCGTCACCTTGAATGGCGTCGATGTGCCGTTCTGGGCGAGCTGGATTGCCGTCACCGTGGCGGGCGCGTTGAGCTTCGTCGGCTTCCGCGCCGCCATACGCAGCTAAGGGCTGGCAGACCCGCCCGGGCCGATCTGTCGCCGGGCAGCGGAGCCACTTCCCTAGTCGCGGGCATTGAGCCGTCGTGCTCCACCGCGACAGCGGTTTAGTGCAATATATGTTTTGCGACCCGAATATTTTGCGACATGACAGCGGAGGTTCATTGGAAGGGGGACTTCCGGTGTGGGTCAAAAGCCAACGTGATGGCACCGCTACCGCATTTCCGCTTTACCTCGATGGCGGACATCGACCATTGCCGGATCGATGTCCGTTTTGTGCCGATTTCGTTGTAAAAGTCTTTTTGGGGTGACGAACGAAAATTTTCAGGGGCGCTGACGCGTGTTGCACGTGGCGACGTGAGGGACCACGTCGTTCCTCGGAAAAACGACCACGGACCTGCGTAGCGGCGTGATGTGGCTTCGCAACGTTACAGCTCTCTGAAAATCACCTTCGCGAGATTTTCGGGATCGTTCGATTTTCGACTTTTGCAACAAAATCTGCCAGGAACGGACTCGTGCACCGCAGCAGTTATCGTAGCTATTCGATCACCTCGCCGGCGCCGGCGAGCAGTGTCATTGGAATGTCGAGGCCGAGAGCCTTAGCGGTATCGAGGTTGATATCAGGGTAACGTCCGTCGCTTGCTGACGGGAAGCTCCGCCGGAGGCGCCCCTTTGAGGATGCGATCAACTTAGCCCGCGGCGCGTTGCCATAGTTTGAAAAGGTTAGCCGAGTACGACATCAGTCCTCCTCTCCGAACCGAGTCGCTGAATGGATAGATCGCCGGCAAGCGCCGCTCTGCGGTGAGCGCGATCCGCCGGGGGATGAGGGGAATTAGCGATGAATCGTCGGTGATGACGAGGCCGTCGAGGCTCCTCTCTCCCAGCGCGGCGAAGCTGTTATCGATGTCCGCCAGCCGCACCGAGAGGGCTGTCAGCTCCAGACCGAGCCCCCGTGCCGCCTCCAGCACGAGTTCGACTTGGTAAGCATTCGTCGGATTGTCAGGGTTCCACAACACGGCGACACGATGCACCCCGGGGCCGAGTCCGAAGAAGCGTCAGTGGCTTCGCAACGTTGAGGAACATTCATCCGGTTTGATCCTTTACTAAGGGGTGGAAACAGTTCAGGTGACATTTGAACGTTGGTGAGAAGACCATCGAACGAGACGACTCATTCAGCCCAGCACGGGCTGTTTATCGCACACTGGTGCACTTCTTCTCCTACCACTTCATTCTTACCCGTAAACAGTCAACCACGACCCACGTCGAAGGACTTGATCTCGCGGTGCTGCCATCGGTCTTCCATCCGAAGATCTTCCTGACCAG